>NZ_DATIGV010000116.1:0-35292 GCF_035481345.1 Hydrogenophaga sp.
CCATTCGGAAAAGCGCGCCATCGCGAGCGCCGCGAACAGCACCATCGCGCCCTGGGCGAAGTTGAAGACGCCCGACGCCTTGAAGATCAGCACGAAGCCGAGCGCGACGAGCGAGTACAGCATGCCCACCATCAGGCCGCCGAACAGGGTCTCGAGGAAGAAGCCCATGTCAGTGCGCCACGCCGAGATAGGCCCGGATCACGTTCTCGTCGCGGCGCACCTCATCGGGCGTGCCGTCGCCGATCTTGCGGCCGTAGTCGAGCACCACGACGCGGTCGGAGATGTCCATCACCACGCCCATGTCGTGCTCGATCAGCACGATGGTGGTGCCGAACTCGTCGTTCACATCGAGGATGAAGCGGCTCATGTCCTGCTTTTCTTCGAGGTTCATGCCCGCCATGGGCTCGTCCAGCAGCAGCACCTGCGGCTCCATGGCCAGGGCGCGGCCCAGGTCCACGCGCTTCTGCAGGCCGTAGGGCAGGGTGCCCACGGGCGTCTTGCGGTAGGCCTGGATCTCCAGGAAGTCGATGATCTGCTCCACGAACGCGCGGTGCTGCTCTTCTTCCTGCTGCGCCTTGCCCAGCCACTTCAGGCCGGCGAAGGGGTGGCGGAAGGCTTGCGCGAGCAGGCCGCTTTTCACGCGCAGGTTGCGTCCGGTCATGAGGTTGTCGATGACGCTCATGCCCTTGAACAGCGCCAGGTTCTGGAAGGTGCGCGCGATGCCCATCTCCGCCACCTGGCGGCTGTTCATGTGCTTGAAGGTCTGGCCGCGAAAGCTGATGGCGCCTTCCTGCGGCTGGTACACCCCGTTGATGCAGTTGAGCATGGAGCTCTTGCCCGCGCCGTTGGGGCCGATGATGGCGCGGACCTCATGCTCGCGCACGTTGAAGCTGATGTCGGTGAGCGCCTTGACGCCGCCGAAGCGCAAGCTGATGTTCTTCACGTCGAGGATGACGTCGCCGATCTTCTTGCCGTGCATGGCAACTCCCGTTCGCCCTGAGCTTGTCGAGGGGCTCTGGCGTTGTTGGCTTGAAGGGGCTTCGATGTGCTCGGCCCGAGCGGTGGCCACGGCGCTCATGCGGCGGCCCTCACCGGCGCGAAGGTCTTCGCGTCGCGGATCTGCAGGGTGGCGCTGACCGAGCCGGTGCGCCCGTCCTCGAACTTGACCTGGGTCTCGATGAACTGCTCGCGCTTGTCCGCGTACAGGGCGTCGATCAGTACCTGGTACTTCTCGCCGATGAAGCCGCGGCGCACCTTGTTCGTGCGCGTGAGCTCGCCGTCGTCGGCGTCCAGCTCCTTGTGCAGCACCAGGAAGCGGCTGATCTGGCTGCCCGCCAGACGCTCGTCGCGGCTGAGATCGGCATTGACCTGCTCCACGCACTGCTGGATGAGTTCATAGACCTCGGGCTTGCCCGCGAGGTCCGTGTAGCCGGCGTAGGGCAGGTTGCGCCGTTCGGCCCAGTTGCCCACGGCGTCGAAGTCGATGTTGACCATCACGCACACGCGCTCGCGGCCGTCGCCATAGGCCACGGCCTCCTTGATGTGCGAGAAGAACTTGAGCTTGTTCTCCACGTACTTGGGCGCGAACATGGCGCCGTCGTGCGCGCCGCCCTTCAGGCGCCCCACGTCCTTGACGCGGTCGATGATCTTCAGGTGGCCGCCGGCGTCGATGAAGCCGGCGTCGCTGGTGTGGTACCAGCCGTCCGCGTCCAGCACCTCGGCCGTGGCCTGCGGGTTCTTGTAGTACTCCTTGAGCAGTCCGCGCGAGCGCACCAGGATCTCGCCGCTCTCACTGAGTTTGATCTCCACGCCCTCGCAGGGCACGCCCACGGTGTCGGCGCGGGCTTCGTGGTCGGGCTGCAGGCACACGAACACCGCCGTCTCGGTGGAGCCGTAGAGCTGCTTCAGGTTGATGCCGATGCTGCGGTAGAAGCTGAAGAGGTCGGGGCCGATGGCCTCGCCCGCGGTGTAGGCCACGCGCACGCGGCTCATGCCCAGGTTGTTGCGCAGCGGGCCGTAGACGAACCAGTCGCCCAGGCGGTACTTCAGTCGATCGAGCGCGCCCACGGGCTTGCCGTCCATGAGGTCGGGGCCGACGCGGCGCGCCAGCGCCATGAAGGCATGGAACATGCGCCGCTTGAGGGCGCCCGCGTCTTCCATGCGGATCATCACGCTGGTGAGCAGGCTCTCGAACACGCGCGGCGGCGCGAAGTAGTAGGTCGGGCCCACTTCCTTCATGTCGATGCTGACGGTGCCGCTGCTCTCGGGGCAGTTGACCACGTAGCCGGTGACCAGCCACTGGGCGTAGGAGAAGATGTTCTGGCCCACCCAGGCCGGCGGCAGGTAGGCCAGCACCTCGTCGTTCGGGCCCAGCTTGTCGAAGCGCGCGCCGGCCTCGGCGCGGTCGAGCAGGGTGCGGTGCAGGTGCACCACGCCCTTGGGGTTGCCGGTGGTGCCGCTGGTGAAGAACATGGCGGCCACGTCCTCGGGGCTGCCCCGCTCCACGCTGTCGTCGAAGAAGCCGGAGTGGGCGCGATCGAAGGCCTGGCCGGCCTCGGCCAGCGCGTCCAGGCTCTGCAGGCCGGGCTGGTCGTAGTTGCGCAGGCCGCGCGGGTCGTCGTACCAGATGCGCGCCAGCTGGGGGCACTGAGCGCGGATCTCCAGCATCTTGTCCACCTGCTCCTGGTCTTCCACCACGCACAGCCGGACCTCGGCGTTGTTGATGGGGAAGACGCATTCGCCGGCCACCGCGTCCTGGTACAGCGGCACCGCGATGGCGCCCAGCGATTGCGCCGCCAGCATCGTGGCGTACAGGCGGGGCCGGTTGGCGCCGATCACCACCAGGTGCTCGCCGCGCTGCAGGCCGGCCTCATGCAGCCCGCAGGCCAGTGCCCGCACCAGCGCGAGCATCTCGCCCCAGCTCGTGGTCTGCCAGATGCCATAGGCCTTCTCCCGCATCGCGGGGGCCTCGGGCCGCTGCTTCGCGTGGTCCCGCAGCAAGCGCGGAAAGGTGGTCTGCATGCCGTCGTCTCCTCTGCGCCCCGTCGCCTGTGGAGGCGGTGGCGGGGGTGGTGTATGGGGCGCATGGTAGGCCGAGGTTTGACGCCATGTTGTCTGTGTGACGACAATTGCGGGTCAACCCTGCTAGGACTTTCCCCATGTTCCCTGCCCGCCGCAGCGCCATTCGCGAACGCGCCCGACGCCCCACCGATGCCGAGCTGGCGGGCATTCCCTGGCTGCCCGCCCTGGTGGGCGAGGCGCGCGAGCGCGCGCTGGACGCGCTGCAGGTGGGCGAGGCGGAGGTGGGCGACTACGTGTGCCGTTTCGGGCGCCCGGTCACCTTCTGGTTCGGCCTGGTCGACGGCCTGCTGAAGATGACCAACGACGACTCCAGCGGCCCGGCCATCACCTTCACCGGTGTGGCGCCAGGGGGCTGGTTCGGCGAGGGCACGGTGCTCAAGCACGAGCAGTACCGCTACAACATCCAGGCCCTGCGCAAGAGCCTGATCGCGGGCCTGCCGGTGGACACCTTCGACTGGCTGCTGGACCACTCCATCGGCTTCAACCGCTTCGTGATGCACCAGCTCAACGAGCGCCTGGGCCAGTTCATCGCCGCGCGCGAGGTGGACCGCCTCACCAGCCCCGACCTGCGGGTGGCGCGCAACCTGGCGGCGCTGTTCCACCCGCTGCTCTCGCCCAACGTGGGCGGCGTGCTGCGCATCACGCAGCAGGAACTGGCCTACCTGGTGGGCTTGTCGCGCCAGCGCGTGAACGAGGCCCTGCGCACCCTGCAGGCCAGGGGCTGGATCCGCATCGAGTACGGTGGCCTGCGCGTGCTGGACCTGCAGGCCCTGCGCTCGGGCGAACTCGGGTGAGCGGCCGCTGCGCCATCCTCCTACACGTCGCCAGCCGCCTTTCCTACGCGCAATGCCTGCGCGCCGGGAAGAATGGGAGGCCTCCCAACACCTTTGGAGGCACACCATGCACATGAACATCAAGGCCGCCACGGCCATCGCCCTTTGCGCCGCATCCGCATTCGCCATGGCCCAGTCCATGACCAAGGCCGAGTACGACGCGGCGAAAGAGCGCATCGAGATGAACCACAAGAACGCCAAGAACGCGTGCGACGCGATGAAGGACAACGCCAAGGACGTCTGCCAGGAAGAAGCCAAGGGCAAGGAGCGCGTCGAGAAGGCGGAACTGGAGAACCAGTACAAGCCCACGGCGAGCAACGCCCGCAAGGTGCAGGAGGCGAAAGCCGACACCACCTACGACCTCGCCAAGGAGAAGTGCGAGGACCAGGCGGGCGACGCCCAGAAGGTATGCAAGGCCGACGCCAAGGCCGAGCACGACCGCGCCATCAAGGCCGCCAAAGGCAAGGGCTGATCGGGGCCCCTGCCGACGAAGCCGCCCCTCGGGGCGGCTTTTTGCCGTCTCGGGACAGGGGACAATCGCGCCATGGCATCCGACCCCGACAAACGCACGCTCAGCCTCAAACCCGCGGCGCCCAAGCCCCCCACCGACCCGCGCGCCCCGCGCCGCCCGCCCGTGCGACCGCGCGGCCCGGCGCGCGCGCGCCCGCTGAGCTCGGCCGAGCGCCCCGAGCTGCCGGTTCAGCCCGCCGCGACCGCGCGGGCGCCCCAGGCCCCGGCCGCCGCGCCCGAGGCGCTGCGGCCACCGCGCCCGACAGGCCCTCGCGCGCCATCGCCGCGTCCGGCGTCGTCCAGCGCGCCCTCGCAGCGCCCGCCTTCGCAGCGCCCGCCCTCGCAGCGCCCGCCTTCGCAGCGCCCGCCTTCGCAGCGCTCACAGGCACCGCGCCCGCCAGCGCAACGCCCACCAGCGCAACGCCCACCAGCGCCACCAGCGGCGGACGAAGCCTCCGCTCCGCGCGAAGGCACACGCCTCAACAAGCGCCTGGCCGAGCTGGGGCTGTGCTCGCGGCGCGAGGCCGACGAATGGATCGCCCGCGGCTGGGTGCTGGTGGACGGGCAGGTGGCCCACATGGGCCAGCCGGTCCTGCCCGACGCGCAGATCAAGGTGCTGCCCCAGGCCACGAGCGCGCAGGACGAGCGCGCCACCTTCCTGCTGCACAAACCCGTGGGCTATGTGAGCGGCCAGCCGGAAGACGGCCACGAAGCCGCCGTGGTGTTGCTGCAGCCCGGCAAGCGCTGGAAGGAGGACCGCAGCCCGCGCCGCTTCTCGCCCGCGCAGTTCAAGGGCCTGGCGCCCGCCGGCCGCCTGGACATCGACTCCACCGGCCTGCTCGTGCTCACGCAGGACGGGCGCGTGGCGCGCGCCCTGATCGGCGAGGACAGCGGCGTGGAGAAGGAGTACCTGGTGCGCGTGGTGTGGGCGCCCAACGGGCCACAGGGGCCGGGCGTGGTGGAGCAGGACGTGCAGGCCGTGGTGCCGGCCGACTGCCTCGCGCAGTTGCGGCACGGGCTCTCGCTGGACGGCGAGCCGCTCAAGCCCGCCCAGGTGGAATGGCTCAACCCCGAGCAGCTGCGATTCGTCCTCACGGAGGGCAAGAAGCGGCAGATCCGCCGCATGTGCGAGGCCGTGGGCCTGCACGTGGTGGGCTTGAAGCGCGTGCGCATCGGCGGCGTGCGATTGGGCCATCTGCCCCAAGGACAGTGGCGCTACCTCTTGCCCGACGAGGTGTTCTGACGCCGCCGGTCCGCCGGCCGCGGGACGGCGCGGCGCCTGTCCACAATGGGGCATGGCTGCATCCCCACCCGAGCGACCCCGACGTCACCTGAAGCCGGATGACCTTCGCGCCGCCGCGCAACTGGCCACGCAGGCCACGCTCGGCGTGATCGGCATCACCGAGGGGGTGCACCAGGCCGTGCGCCGGCGCGTCGGCCTCTCGGCGGGCGACGCGCCCGAGCGCGCCGGGGGTCTCACGGGGCGCGTGTACCGCGCCATCCGCGGGGTCGCGCAGGGTCTGGGGGCGGGCGTCGACGGCGTGTTGCAGGCCGTGTTGCCTTTGCTTGACGATCCTGCGCGCGCCGGGGCTGGCGATTCGCCCGCGCGCGAAGCCGTGGTGGCGGCGCTCAATGGCGTGCTCGGGGACCGCCTGGCGGCCATGGGCAATGCGCTGGCCCAACCCATGGAAATGCGCCGGGCCGAGCGCGTGTTGCCGCTGAGCCGGGCCGATCGCTTTCAAGACGCCCTGGGGCCGTGCAGACCCCATGTGCTGCTGATGGTGCACGGCCTGTGCATGAACGACACGCAGTGGCGGCGCAACGGGCACGACCACACGGACGTGCTGAGCGAGGCCTTGCAGGCCACGCCCGTGCGCCTGCGCTACAACAGCGGCCTGCGCATCGCGGCCAACGGCCGCGAACTGGCGCAGATGCTGGAGCGCCTGATGGACCACTGGCCCGTGCCGCCGCAGGGCATCACGGTGGTGGGGCACAGCATGGGCGGGCTGCTGGCCCGCAGCGCCTGGCACGAAGGACGCCGCGCGCAGCACCGCTGGCCTGCCCTGGTGAAGCACCTGGTGTTCCTGGGTACGCCACACCACGGCGCACCGCTGGAGCGGGCGGGGCATGGCGCGGACCTGCTGCTCGCCTCGTCACCCTATTCGGCACCGCTGGCGCGGCTGGGCCGGCTGCGCAGCGCGGGCATCACCGATCTGCGGTACGGCCACCTGCGGCACCCGGACGAGGGGCGCATCGATGCGCCGCTGCCGCTGCCTGAGGGCGTGGCCTGCTTTGGCGTGGCGGCCTGCCTGGCGCCTCGCCGTGGCCTGCTGGCCGAGCGCCTGGTGGGCGATGGCCTGGTGCCGCTGCGCAGCGCCCTGGGGGAGCACGACGAGCCCGCGCGCCGCCTGGTGTTTGCGCGCGGTAACCTGCGCGTGGTGCACCGCACGGGGCACCTGGACCTGTTGTCCAGCCCGGAGGTGGCCGCCCAGCTCAGGCAATGGCTGGCCGCCGCACCGCCCGCATCGCCAGTGGCGTCGGGGGCTTGAAATGCCGGGGCGCCACCCCCAGTTGTGCCGCGGCTTGCGCGGCGGCCGGAGCCGGCGGCCCGTGTTCCACTGTGTCTTTCATCATTCCCAGCCATGAGCAAACAGACCCATTCCTTCCAGGCCGAGGTGGCCCAGCTGCTGCACCTGGTCACGCATTCGCTGTACTCCAACCCCGACATCTTCCTGCGCGAGCTGGTCTCCAACGCCTCGGACGCCTGCGACAAGCTGCGCTTCGAGGCGCTGAACAACGCAGCCCTGTACGAGGACGCGCCCGAGTTGGAGGTGCGCATCGCCTTCGACAAGGACGCGCGCACCCTCACCATCACCGACAACGGCATCGGCATGAGCGCGCAGGAGGCGATCGATCACCTGGGCACCATCGCCAAGAGCGGCACGCGCGACTTCATGAGCCGGCTCACCGGCGACCAGAAATCCGACGCCCAGCTCATCGGCCAGTTCGGCGTGGGCTTCTACTCGGGCTTCATCGTGGCCGACCGCATCGTGGTGGAAAGCCGCCGCGCGGGCCTGCCGGCCAGCGAGGGCGTGCGATGGACCAGCGGCGGCAGCGGCGACTTCGAGGTCGAGGCCATCGAGCGCCCCGCGCGCGGCACCAGCGTCATCCTGCACCTGCGCGAGGACAAGACCGAGTACCTCAGCCACTGGAAGCTCAAGTCCATCGTCGGCAAGTACAGCGATCACATCAGCCTGCCGATCCGCATGCAGGAAGAGGAGTGGGACGCCGAGAAGAGCGAGCACCGGCTCAAGAACGAATGGACCACCATCAACTCGGCCAACGCGCTGTGGGCGCGGCCCAAGAAGGACATCACGGACGAGCAGTACGTCGAGTTCTACAAGAACCTGAGCTACGACACCGAGGCCCCGCTGAGCTGGAGCCACAACCGCGTGGAAGGCAGCACCGAGTACACGCAGCTCCTGTACGTCCCGGCCAAGGCCCCGCAGGACCTGTGGAACCGCGACCGCAAGGCCGGCATCAAGCTCTACGTGCGCCGCGTCTTCATCATGGACGAGGCCGAAGCCCTCATGCCCGCCTACCTGCGCTGGGTCAAGGGCGTGGTCGATTCGAGCGACCTGCCGCTCAACGTGAGCCGCGAGCTGCTGCAGGAAAGCCGCGACGTGAAGGCCATCCGCGAAGGCAATACGCGCCGCGTGCTGGCCATGCTCGATGAGCTGAGCAAGGACGGCGAGAAGTACGCCGCCTTCTACGCCCAATTCGGCTCCGTGCTCAAGGAAGGCCTGGGCGAGGACTTCGCCAACCGCGAGAAGCTGGCCAAGCTGCTGCGCTTTGCCAGCAGCACGCAGGCCGAGCCCAGCGCCCTGGCCGACTACAAGTCGCGCATGAAGGAAGGCCAGAAGGCCATCTACTACATCACCGCCGACACCCTCGCCGCCGCACGCAACAGCCCACAGCTGGAGGTGTTCCGCCAGAAGGGCATCGAGGTGCTGCTGATGGCCGACCGCGTGGACGAGTGGGCGCTGTCCTTCCTGCCCGAGTTCGACGGCACGCCGCTGCAAAGCGTGGCCAAGGGCGCGGTGGACCTGGGCGACCTGCAGGACGAGGCCGAGAAGAAGGCCGCGGAGGAAGCGGCCGAAGGCTTCAAGCCTGTGCTGGAGCGCTTGAAGGAAGCGCTCAAGGACCGGGTGAAGGACGTGCGCGCGAGTTCGCGCCTGGTGGATTCGCCGGCCTGCCTGGTGGTGGAGGACGGCGACTATTCCATGCAATTGGCGCGCCTGCTCAAGCAGGCGGGCCAGCAGGCGCCCGAGGTCAAGCCCATCCTGGAGGTGAACGCCAGCCATCCGCTGGTGAAGAAGCTCGAGGGCAGCGAGCGCTTCGAGGACCTGGCCCACGTGCTGTTCGACCAGGCCTTGCTCGCCGAGGGCGGCTTGCCGGAAGACCCGGCGGCCTACGTGCGCCGCGTCAACGCGCTGCTGGTGTGACAAATGGTCACCTGGGTGGGGCACTTTCAACGCAGCAATCGGCTCACAATCGAATGCCCTTGCCCAGAAAGCCCTTCATGACCCACCGCCTTCCGCGTTCGCTCGCCGCCCTGTCGCTTGTCGCCCTTCTGGGCGGGTGTGCGAGCGTGGGCGTGGGCTTCGGCATCCCGGTGGGCCCGGTGTCCATCGGCGTGGGCGCCAGCAACCACGGCGTGAGCCTGGGCGTGGGCACGGGTGTCGGCCCGGTGGGCGTTGGGGTTGGCGTGGACCAGGGCGGCCGCGTGAACGCGGGCGTGGGCGTGGGCACCAGCACCGAAATCGGCAACAGCGGGGTGCGCGCGGGTGTCGGTGTGGGCACCGGCACCACCATCTACGACCCGAACAAGCCGAACCGCTGAACGCCTTGTCGACGCCCCAAAGAAAAAACCCGCCGGATCCCGGCGGGTTTTTTTCATGGGCGCTGCAAGGGCTTTCAGGCGATGGTCAGCGTCACGGGGATGTTGCCGCGCGTTGCGTTGGAGTACGGGCAGACCTGGTGCGCGGTGTGCACGAGGTCTTCGACCACGGCGCGGTCCATGCCGGGCAGGTGGATGGTCATGCGCACGGCGATGCCGAAGCCCTGGGGGATCGGGCCGATGTCCACTTCCGCGTCGATGGCGGCGTCGGCCGGCACGGCGATCTTCTTCATGCCCGCCACGTGCTTCATGGCGCCCATGAAACAGGCCGAGTAACCCGAGGCGAAGAGCTGCTCGGGGTTGGTGCCGGTGCCGGCGCCGCCCATGGCCTTGGGCGGCGTGAGCTTGACTTCCAGCAGGCCGTCGTCGGTGCGCGAGCTGCCTTCGCGGCCGCCGGTGGTGCGGGCGCGGGCGGTGTAGACGACTTTGTCGAGGGGGGTGGGCATGGTGGTTTCTCCTGGTTGGGTGCTGGTGACAGCGGATGGAACGGACGGGAACGGGGAAAGGGGTCAGGCACTGAGCCGGTCGCGCAACTGGCGCACCTCGTGCGTGAGGGCGATGGCTTCCTGCACGGTGCATTGCGTGGCCTGCAGCACGCACGAGGGGATGCGCGCGGCGCGCGTTTTCAGGCGGCGGCCGGCGGCGGTGAGCCGCACCAGCACGCGGCGCTCGTCCTGCACGTCGCGCAGGCGCGTCACGAAGCCGATGGCTTCCAGGCGCTTGAGCAGCGGCGTGAGGGTGCCGGAGTCGAGGTACAGGCGCTCGCCCAGGGCCGAGACGGTGAGGCCGTCCTCTTCCCACAGCGCGAGCATGGCGAGGTACTGCGGGTAGGTCAGGCCGAGTTCGTCGAGCCAGGGCTTGTACAGCTTGGTCATGGCCAGCGAGGCCGAGTACAGCGCGAAACACAACTGGTGGTCGAGCTTGAGCAGGTCGCTGGAGGAAGGAGTGGGCGTCGATGCCATGGCTGGAGTGTGGGACGAAATTAAATTGTGTGCAATTGAATTGAGTAAAAGACAACTGCCGGAGCAGGGCCTTTCCGAGTCTTTGGCGCGCGGCTCGGCCGAGCTTAAGTGAACGCTTTGGTGTTCATCGCTGATGTTTGCATCAACGATGGGAGCTGTCAGGCGTGCAGCGGCTCGCGCTGCATGGCCTCGATCTGCTCGCGCAGCAGATCCACCTGGCCGCGCCAGTGGTCGCGCCCGCCGAACCAGGGAAAGTTGATCGGGAAAGCCGGGTCGTCCCAGCGGCGCGCGATCCAGGCGTTGTAGTGCACCAGGCGCAGGGTGCGCAGGGGCTCGATGAGCGCGAGTTCGCGCCGATCGAAGGGGCGGAACTGCTCGTAGCCGTCGAGCAGGGCCGACAGTTGCAGCGTCTGCTGGCGGCGCTCGCCCGACAGCAGCATCCACAGGTCCTGCACGGCCGGGCCCATGCGCGCGTCGTCCAGGTCCACGAAGTGCGGGCCCGCGCCGGGCAGGCCCTCGGGCGTCCATAGCACGTTGCCGGGGTGGCAGTCGCCGTGCAGCCGCAGGCGGGCGATGCCGTCGGGGTCGCTGTCGCCACCGGTGCACAGCACGGGGTGCGCCTCGATCAGCGTGAGGGCCTCGTCGAGCGTGGCGGACCATTCGCGCCGCATCTCGGGGGCGATCATCTCGTGCTCCAGCAGCCAGTCGCGCGGCTCGCGCGCGAAGCTGGCGGCGTCGAGCGCCGGCCGGTGCATGAAAGGGCGCGCCGCGCCCACGGTGTGCAGCCGCGCGAGGAAGCGGCCGATCCATTCGAGCACCTCGAGGTCGTCGAGCTCGGGCCGGCGCCCGCCGCGTCGCGGCCAGACGCCCCAGGCGAAGCCGGCGTGGTGGTGCAGGGTGGTGCCGCCAACGGCCAGCGGCGCCACGGCGGGCACCTCGGCCGCGGCCAGCTCGGCCGCGAAGGCGTGTTCCTCGGCAATCTGCGCGTCGCTCCAGCGGCCGGGCCGGTAGAACTTGAGCACGACCACCTCGTGGCCGTCCACCGCTTGCTCCAGGTGCGCCTGATAGACGCGGTTCTCGAAGCTGTTGAGCGTGGTCAGGCGGCCGTCGCCGCGCAGGCCGATGGTGTCGAGCGCGTCGAGCACGGCGTCGGGGGTGAGGGCGTCGAAGGGGTGCGGGGTGGACATGGTCATGCGCGATTGTCCGTGCCCGCGCGCGGGGCTCACCTATCATCGCCGCATGCCCTCCGCTTCCCGATCCGCCCCGCGGTCCAGGCCCGCCCAGGACCTTCACGCCCAACTGCCCGAGCTGCGCGCGGACCAGTCGATCGATCTGCTCAAGGAGTTGCACATCCTGACCCGCGAGGGGCGCCTGAACCAGGACACGCGGCGCAAGCTCAAGCAGGTCTATCACCTGGTGCAGTTCATCGAGCCGCTGCTCGCGCAGGTGCTCGCCGACACGGGCGACGTGGTGCTGGCCGACCACGGCGCGGGCAAATCCTACCTGGGCTTCATCCTGTACGACCTGGTGCTCAAGCCGCGCGGGCTGGGCAGCGTGATCGGCGTGGAGGCACGCACCGAACTCGTGGAACGCTCACAGGCGCTCGCGCAGCGGCTGGGTTTCGAGCGCATGCGCTTCCTGGCCGCCACGGTACAGGAGGCCATGCAACACGCCGACCTGCCCGAGCGCATCGACGTGGTGACGGCGCTGCACGCCTGCGACACGGCCACCGACGACGCCATCGATTTCGCGCTGGCGCGCGGCGCGCGGCACGTGGTGCTGGTGCCCTGCTGCCAGGCCGAGGTGGCCGGCGTGATGCGCCAGCACAAGGCCTTCGCGCTCAGGCAGACGCCCCTGGCCGAGCTGTGGCGGCACCCGCTGCACACGCGCGAGTTCGGCAGCCAGATCACCAACGTGCTGCGCTGCCTGCGCCTGGAAGCGAGCGGTTACGACGTGACCGTTACAGAGCTCGTCGGATGGGAGCACTCGATGAAAAACGAGCTCATCCTGGCCCGTAGAATGGCCGACGATCGCCATGGCCAGCGCGAACGCGCCCGCCAGCGATTGCTGCAGGTGCTTGATCAGTTCGGCCTGCAAGCGATGCAGACCCGCTTCGCGGCCTGAGAGCCGCGATTCGCGGCGGCCCCACGGGCCGCCACTCCGATGAACCGATGGCCCCGCTTGGGGTCACGACGCCCGACGAAGACCGGCCCGCGCCGGTCATCGATCCGTCGGCGTCACCCAGGAGAGTCCTTTCGTGATTCCAACCGACATTGCCTTCCTGTTGCAGGCCATTGCCTGGCCTCTGGTGCTGCTGCTCGCCTGGTTCCTGGCCGAGATGCTCAGCGAGCGCTGGCACCTGCCGCGCGTGACGAGCTACGTCGCCGTGGGCCTGCTGGCCAGCCTGATCAACCTGCCCGGCCTCACGCCCGACATCGCGGGCCTGCCCTTCCTGGCCAACGTGGCGCTGGCGCTGGTGCTGTTCGAGCTGGGCTACCGCATCAACCTGCGCTGGTTCCGCCACAACTACTGGGTGCTGCTGCTGGGGGTGGTCGAGTCGCTGGTGACCTTCGGCGTGGTGTACTGGGCCACGGGCTGGTTCACGCTGCCCACCGACCAGCGGCTGATGATCGCGGCGGTGTCCATGGCGACCTCTCCCGCGGGCGTGCTGCGCGTGGCGCACGAGCTGCGCAGCTCCGGCCAGGCCACCGAGCGCGTGCTGCACCTGAGCGCCATCAACTGCTTCATGGCGGTGCTCACGCTCAAGCTCGTGGTGGGTTACTGGACGCTCTCGACATCGGGCGACTTCGCGCTCGCGGCCTTCGGCAGCATCCACGTGGTGGGCACGTCGATTGCCGTGGGGGCCGTGCTCGGCGTGGCGGTGCCCTGGCTGCTGCGCCTGCGCAACTCCCACGAGGACGGCGTGACCGTGGTGTTCGCGCTGGCCGTCATCCTGCTCACCACCGCCGCCTATGGCCTGAAGCTGTCGCCGCTGCTGGCGGCACTGACCTTCGGCATCGTCGCGCGTGAGCGGCGCGTGCACCTCACCAGCGCGCAGCGCGACTTCGGCACGGCGGGCGATCTGCTCTCGGTGTTCCTGTTCGTGTACATCGCCTCGCTGCTCACCTGGACGGACGTGCCCACCACCTTCCTCATGGGCATCGTTCTGATCCTGATGCGCACGGTCAGCAAGGTGGTCTGCAACGTGGCCGCGGCGCGCCGGTCGGGCATTTCCGAGCGCAAGGGCCTGCTCACGGGCCTGGCGCTCACGCCCATGTCGGCCTTCGCGATCCTGCTCATCGAGGAGACCCGCCTGTACGGCTTCGAGCCCGCGGTGCAGGTGCTCGCCGCCATGGCCGGCATGATGCTGTTGCAGGAACTGCTGGGCCCGGTCGTCACGCAGCGCGCCCTGATGGCCGCGCACGAGACCCACGTGACCAAGGAATAAGGAGCTGGCGCATGCCATTGGAAACCTTCAAGGCCTCCGACTCGCTGACCATGGGCGTGGAACTGGAGCTGCAACTCGTCAACAGCTACGACCACGACCTCTCCAGCAGCGCCAACGACTTGCTCGACCTGCTGGGGCGCAAGCCATTTCCGGGCGTCGTCACGCCCGAGATGACGCAGAGCATGATCGAGATCGCCACCGGCATCCACACCCAGCACGGAGAGCTGCTGCAACAACTGCAGCAGATCCGCGACACCCTGGTGGCCGCCGGCGATCGCCTCAACATCGAACTCGCGGGCGGTGGCACCCACCCCTTCCAGCGCTGGTTCGAGCAGCGCATCTTCTCCAAGCCGCGCTTTCACCAGCTCTCGGGCCTGTACGGCTACCTCGCCAAGCAGTTCACCGTGTTCGGTCAGCACGTGCACATCGGATGTGCCTCGCCCGACGAGGCGCTGTTCCTGCTGCACTCGCTCAACCGCTACGTGCCGCATTTCATCGCGCTGTCGGCGTCCTCACCGTTCTCGCAGGGGGTGGACACGCTGTTCGACTCGGCGCGCCTGAATTCGGTGTTTGCCTTCCCGCTAAGCGGACGCGCGCCCTTCGTGCTGAAGTGGGACGAGTTCGCCAACGTGTACTTCACCAAGATGGAGAGCACGGGCGTGGTCAAGTCCATGAAGGACTTCTACTGGGACATCCGGCCCAAGCCCGAGTACGGCACCATCGAACTGCGGGTGTGCGACACGCCGCTCACGGTGGAGCGCGCGGCAGCGCTGGCCTGCTACCTGCAGGCCCTGTGCCGCCACCTGCTGGAGCGCAGCGAGCCGCCGCCCGAGGAAGACGACTACCTCGTCTACACCTACAACCGCTTCCAGGCCTGCCGCTTCGGTCTGGACGGCATGATGGTCAACCCCAAGACGCGCGAGCAGATCAGCATCCGCGAAGACGTGCTGGCCACGCTGCGCGAACTCACGCCGCACGCGCTGGCGCTCAACAGCCTGGGGGCGCTCGACGAGATCGAGCGCACGGCCGCCCACGCGGGCAACCACGCCAGCTTCCTGCGCAACCGCTACAAGGACAGCCGCAGCGTGGAGGCGGTGGTGCGCGCCAGCGTGGAGGCGCTGCGGCACGGGCCGTGATGCTTCGTGCCGGGAGACCGTGACGTCCTGCAGGCGCGGGCGGCGGACCCGCTGCCGCTCGGAGGCCAGGGAAGACCGCTCAGGGCCTGCTCCGTGATTTGCATCACGGGCGAGCGGCTGGGGAATTCCCGACAGCTGTCGGGAAACTTCCTACACGCGGGATGGCAGGGCGCCGACTTAACGCCCCCGGAGGGCATCGATACAGTTTGTTTCCATCGACACACCCTCCGTCTCACCCGATCCCCGAAAGCCCGCCATGAACTCCTTCGCTAACCGCACCAACCCCTTCGTGATGATGCTGGACCCGGAAGCCGTGATCAACGCCATGGAGAGCAGCCAGCCGCTGCGCGGCCTGCGTGGCCGCGTCTGCCGCCCGCTGGACAAGCCGCTGATTCCCACGCTGTTCAACACCACCATCCGCGAGTTCGACGCCGCGATCGATGAAGAGGAGTTCATGGACAGCGGCATCGAGACCTACGCCGAGGCGCAGCCCGGCCTGAGCGCCGTTCACTGAGTTCCGGCCGCCGCGCCCGGCGGCTCTCAGCGCGCGAAGCGCTTGCGTGTCAGTGCCAGCGCCAGCCAGAAGGCGCCCACCGCATACACCGCCAGCACCGCCAGGTGCAGCGCCGCACCGGTGGGCCATTGGTCCAGGAACAGCGGCCGCACCAGTTGCACCGCGTGCGTCAGCGGCAGCAGATCGGAGAACAGCAGCACCGGCGCGGGCACCTGTTCGCGAGGGAAGAAGACGCCCGAGAGGAACATCATGGGCGTGATCACCAGGGTGAAGTAGTAGCTGAAGAAGTCGTAGCCCTTGGCCAGCGCGTTGAACACCAGCGCGATGCACGAGAAGGTGATGCCCACCAGGCCCAGGACGGGCCAGGCCACCAGCAGCTTGGGCGAGTGCGTGATGCCCAGGCCCAGCATCACCAGCAGGATCACCGTCACCGTGAACAGCGACTTGAAGCCGGCCCACAGCATCTCGGCCAGCACCACGTCGTCCAGCCGCACGGGCGCGTTCATGATGCCGTCCCAGGTCTTCTGCACGTGCATGCGCGAAAAAGCCGAGTACAGGGCCTCGAAGGTGGCCGCGTTCATCGCGCTCATGCAGATGCTGCCGCTGGCCAGGAACAGGATGTAGGGCACCGCCACCGATCCGCCACCGGCCGTGCCCATGCTCACCGTGCCCACCAGCGCGCCCAGGCCGTAACCGAAGGCCACCAGCCAGATGAGGGGTTCGGCGATGTTGGCCACCACGCTGGGCAGGGCGAGCTTGCGCCACACGAGCAGGTTGCGCAGGAAGACCGGCCACCAGCGCCCGGACAGGCGCGGCGGGGACCAGGGGTTGATGGGGGTGAGGGTGGTCGTGGTCATCCGTCTTCCCTGATTTG
The DNA here is from genome assembly GCF_035481345.1 of Hydrogenophaga sp. Lineage (GTDB taxonomy): Bacteria > Pseudomonadota > Gammaproteobacteria > Burkholderiales > Burkholderiaceae_C > Hydrogenophaga. The sequence continues at coordinate 16,319 of NZ_DATIGV010000116.1, forward strand.
CCGGCCGGTGAGTTTCAGGAACAGGTCCTCGAGGTTGGCGGGCCGGTGCAGCGTGCGCAACTGGTGGTCATCGGCCAGCGCGGCCAGTAGCGGCTGCGCCTGCGAGGTGTAGAAGAACACGGTCTCGCCGCTGACTTCCACGCGCGCGGCCAGGGCGCGCAGCGGGGCGTGTTCCTCGCGCTGCGCGAGATCCAGCGCGCCCGGGCCGTACACCTCCACCACGTCGGGCTCCAGGTGCTCGGCGATCAGCGCGCGCGGGCGGCCTTCGGCGATCTTGCGGCCGTGGTCCAGCACCAGCAGGCGCGAGCACAGGCGCTCGGCCTCGTCCATGAAGTGCGTGGTGAGCAGGATGCTCTTGCCCTGCTGCAGCAGCACCTGCAGGCGCTCCCACATCAGGTGGCGGGCCTGCGGGTCCAGGCCGGTGGTGGGCTCGTCGAGCATGAGCAGGCGAGGGTCGTTCACCAGCGCGCGCGCCAGGCTCAGGCGGCGCTTCATGCCGCCGGACAGTTCGCCCGGCCGCGCCGTGGCCTTGTGCGTGAGCGCGGCGAACTCCAGCAGCTTGGGGATGCGCGGGCGGATGACCGCGTCCTTCAGGCCGAAGTAGCGGCCATAGACCAGCAGGTTCTCGGCGCAGTTGAAGTCCGGGTCCAGCGTGTCCATCTGCGCTACCACGCCCAGTTGCGCCTTGATGGCCATGGCGTCGCGCGGCATGTCCATGCCGAAGGCGTGGATGTGCCCCGCGTCGGGCGCGGTGAGGCCCAGGCACATGCGGATGGTGGTGGTCTTGCCGGCGCCGTTGGGACCGATCACGCCGAGGCATTCGCCGGGGTGGATGGCGAAGTCCACGCCGTTGACCACCGTGTTCTCGCCGTAGCGTTTGACCAGCCCGGCGGCTTCGAACAAGGGGGAGTTCATGCGAGCCATTGTGCCCATCTGGAAAACCCCCACGGGTTCCACTTTTACAATCCGCCACCCATGTCGCTGGCCGTCCAATTCCAATACCTCCTGCCCAAGCTGGCGCTCACGCGCTTCGCGGGGGCCTTCGCCCGCGCGCGCGCGGGTGCCCTCACGCAGTGGGCCATCCGCCGCTTCATCGCGCGTTACCAGGTGAACATGGCCGAGGCCGCGAACCCCGATCCCACGGCCTACGAGACCTTCAACGACTTCTTCACGCGCGCCCTCAAACCCGGCGCGCGCCCGCTGGCCGATTCGGCCTTCGTCTGTCCCGTGGACGGCGCGATCAGCCAGCTCGGCCGCATCGAGGGCGACCGCATCTTCCAGGCCAAGGGCCACGACTACGACACGCGCACCCTGCTGGGCGGCGATGCCGCGCTGGCGCAGGCGTTCCAGGGCGGCAGCTTCGCCACCGTCTACCTCAGCCCGCGCGACTACCACCGCATCCACATGCCCGCGGCGGCCACGCTGCGCCGCATGCTGCACGTGCCGGGGGATCTGTTTTCGGTGAACCCGGCCACGGCCGCGGGCGTGCCGGGGCTGTTCGCGCGCAACGAGCGCGTGGTGTGCGTGTTCGACATGCCCGTGGGCGATCGCATGGTGCCTTTCGCGCTGGTGCTGGTGGGCGCCACCATCGTGGGCAGCATGGCCACGGTGTGGCACGGCGTGGTGAACCCGCCGCGCCCCGGCACCGTGCGCGAGTGGCGCTACGACGACGCGCCCGTGCACCTGGAGAAGGGCGCCGAGATGGGCCGCTTCCTGCTCGGCTCCACCGTCGTGCTGCTGTGGCCGCCGGACACCATCGCCTTCCACCCCGACTGGGCCGCCGCGCGCGCCGTGCGCCTGGGCGAGGCCATGGGCGCGGCCCGCTGAATCTTTCTTTCGTCAGGACATCACCATGACCACGCTCGGCACACCGCTGTCGCCCTCGGCCACCAAAGTCATGCTGCTGGGCAGCGGCGAACTCGGCAAGGAGGTGCTGATCGCCCTGCAGCGCCTGGGTGTGGAGACCATCGCGGTCGACCGCTACGAGAATGCGCCGGGCCAGCAGGTGGCGCACCGCGCCCACACCATCGCCATGAGCGACCCGGCCCAGCTCAAGGCGCTGATCGAGCGCGAGCGCCCGCACCTGGTGGTGCCCGAGATCGAGGCCATCGCCACGCCCATGCTGCAGGAGCTCGAGGCCGCGGGCGTGGTCCGCGTGATCCCCACGGCGCGCGCCGCGCGGCTCACCATGGACCGCGAGGGCATCCGCCGCCTCGCGGCCGAAACCCTCAGGCTGCCGACCAGCCCCTACCAGTTCTGCGACTCGCTGCAGGAGCTGCAGGCCGCCATCGACAGCGGCATCGGCTACCCCTGCATCGTCAAGCCGGTGATGAGCAGCAGCGGCAAGGGGCAGAGCAAGATCGACGGCCCCGACGATGTGCAAAAGGCCTGGGACTACGCCATGGCCGGTGGCCGCGTGAGCCACGGGCGCATCATCGTCGAGGGCTTCATCCGCTTCGACTACGAGATCACCCTGCTCACCGTGCGCGCGCTGGGCGCCAACGGCGAGCCCGAGACGCACTTCTGCGATCCCATCGGTCACGTGCAGGTGGCGGGCGACTACGTGGAGAGCTGGCAGCCGCACCCCATGAGCGCGGCGGCGCTGCACAAGAGCCGTGAGATCGCCAAGGCCATCACCGACAACCTGGGCGGCCAGGGCCTGTTCGGCGTGGAACTGTTCGTGGCGGGCGACCAGGTGTGGTTCAGCGAGGTGAGCCCGCGCCCGCACGACACCGGCATGGTCACCATGGCCACGCAGTGGCAGAACGAGTTCGAACTGCACGCGCGCGCCATCCTGGGCCTGCCGGTGGACACCACGCTCAGGAGCCCGGGCGCCAGCGCCGTGATCTACGGCGGCGTGCAAGCGCAGGGCATCGCCTTCGACGGCGTGGACGAGGCCCTGCGCGTTCCGGGCACCGAACTGCGACTGTTCGGCAAGCCCGAGAGCTTCGAGAAGCGCCGCATGGGTGTGGCCCTGGCGCGCGACGCGGACGTGGAGCGGGCGCGCGAGAACGCCAAGCTCGCAGCCTCGAAGGTCAGGCCCCGAAAGGCCTGACCCCGGTGACGCGCCCGCCGGGCGCGTCCAGGCTCACTGGCAGCGGTAGCTGCTGGCGCTGTTGGTGTCGCCCGCGCCGCTGTACACGGCCTGTTTGGGGTAGCTGCACAGGGGCCGCGTGCGCTGCACCGCACCGCCCGACACGCGCGAGGCGACGAAGTCGTCGGGCGCTTGCCCTTGTTCGACCCAGCGGTCCATCGCGGCCAGCAGGTCGCGGCTGGGGTCCAGCGGGATCAGCGTGCCGTCCGCGCGCAGGGTGCCGGCGCCGGCACCGCCCGAGCAGTGGCCCATGCCCGGCACCAGCATGAGACGGTAGAACGCGTCGGTGTCGGCCTGCGAGCCTTGCAAGGTGCGCACGCGCTCGTAGTAGCCGATGCTGTCGTGAGCGCTGACGACGGGGTCGTTCCAGCCGTGGTAGACCAGCAGCTTGCCGCCCGCGGCCTTGAAGCGCGAGAGGTCGGTGCTGGTCTGGTCCACCAGCGGCGAGATCTTGGCGTTGGCGTAGGCCACGTCGCGGTCGAAGTCGAAGGTCCACCAGTTCCACTGCGGGTTGTCGAACACCCAGTAGCGCCAGAAGTCGGCGCGCGTGGGCTCGGTGCCACCCATGTAGCTGCCCCAGCCCGATTCGCTGCCCACTGGCCAACCCGGGTAGAGCTGGGCGTTGGTGCGCGGATTGCGCGGGCCCTGGTAGATCTTCTTCGCCGCGTTGAGCTGGTCGGCCGTGAGGCAGGTGGGCGCGTCGGCACCCGCGCACAGCAGGGCGTCGGGGTTGAACTGCGCGGTGGTGCACTGGCGCGGATCGTCGATCACGCCATCGCTCGCGCCGTCGAGCGCGTCGCAGGCCGCCACGGCCTGGCTGGTGAGCAGCTGCAGCTTGGTGTTGTTGAGGTAGGTGACGTTGTTGACGCTGTCAGGCCGGTTGGAGCGGAAGCGCCACATGAACTCGATGTTGAGCGCCGTGCGGTTGTTGCCCGGGGCGCCGGCGATGATGCCGTCGAAGTCGTCGGGGTAGCGCTGCGCCTCGGCGAAGCCCTGGTGGCCGCCGGTGGAGCAGCCCAGGTAGTAGGCGCGCTGCGCGGGCTTCGCGCGCAAGCCGTCCAGCAGGGCCTTGCCGGCCACGGTGATGCTGTTGATCGAGCGGCTGCCCCAGTCCTCGATCTTCTCGGGGTTGTTCACGCCCCAGAGCATGTCTTCCGTCTGGTGCCCGGTGTCGCCGCCGATGGTGGCGTAGCCCTGGCGCAGGGCGTAGGCCATGTCGCCGTAGCTCAGCGAGGGGCTGTAGCCGCCGTTGCCCGTGGTGACGAGCTTGCCGTTCCAGGCCTCGCCTTCGGGCACCCAGAGTTCGAAGTTGATGTTCGATCGGCTGGTGGGATGGGCGCTCGCCGTGATCAGGCAGAAGGCCGGCAGGTTGGCCTGGCCGCGGTGGGTGCCCGCCGCGATGGGCGCGACCGTCTTCAGCACGGCGCCGGGGACCTGCAGGTCGGCGAAGGCCTCGGGTGTGCAGGCGCGCGCCAGGCGCTCGGGTGGCGGCGCGGCGGGGCCTTCGCCCGTGCCGCCGTCACCGCCACCGCCGCCACAGGCGGCGAGCAGGGTGAGCAGGGGTAGCAGCGCGAGGCCGCCCCAGGCGGGCCATCGCGAAACGGATGTGGTGGTCATGTCTGTCTCCTCTTGTCGTGGTGGGATGGGGCAGGGCGGCTTCTTCGGCGCCTCTGCGTGGGGGCCATCCGGCTGGGTGGCCGGGCGCAGCGCCGTACCGCCAGGGCGTGGCACGGCCGCGCAGGCGCGACGACGCCTCCCGGGGCGGTGTCACACGCCCGGCGTCGTGCCTGGTGCTGGGGAAGGGGGCTGAGCCGGCGCGGGCCGGCTCAGGGCATCACTCGGCCTGGATGCCGGCGGCCTTGATGATGTCGCCCCACTTGCGGGTCTCCGCGGCCTGGAACCGCGCCAGCCCGTCGGGCGTGCTGGTGAAGGCTTCCGAGCCGCTGGCCTCGAAGAAGCCCTTGGCGGCCGGGCTGGCCGTGGCGCGCACCAGCAGCTCGTTGAGGCGCTGCACCACGGCGGTGGGCGTGCCTGCGGGTGCGTAAGCCGCGAACCAGTAGCCCATTTCGTAGCCGGGCACGCCGGCCTCGGCGATGGTGGGCACGCCCGGCAGCAACGGCGAGGGCTTGCTGGCCGTCACGCCGAGCGCGCGCAGCTTGCCACCCTGGATCTGCGGCACGCCCGTGGACATGTCGGCGAACATCATGTTGATCTGGCCGCCCAGCAGGTCCGTGATGGCGTTGGGGTTGCTCTTGTAAGGCACGTGCAGGATCTGCACCTTGGCCATCTGCTGGAACAGCTCGCCGGCGATGCGGCTGGACGAACTGCCGCTGCCGAAGTTGAGCTTGCCCGGCGACTGGCGCGCCTCGGCGATCACGTCGCCCACGGTCTTGAATGGCGAGCCGGTGGTGACGACCATCACCTGCCCGCCCTTGCCCAGCGCCGTGATGGGCGCGAAGTCCTTCACCGGGTCGTAGCTGAGCTTTTTGTAGAGGTGCTCGTTGGCCGCGTGCGTGGTGTTGGTGGTGATCAGCACCGTGTAGCCATCGGCGGGGGCCTTGGCCGCGGCGGCGGCGGCGATCGCACCGCTGGCGCCGGCCTTGTTCTCGATCACCACGGGCTGGCCGGTCTCGCTGCTGACGGATTGGCCCAGCGCGCGCGCGAGCTGGTCGGTGGCGCTGCCGGCGGCGAAGGGCACGACGAAGGTGATGGGCCGCGCGGGGTAGGCGGGCGCCTGCGCCCAGGCTGGGGCCGCGCCCAGCAGGGCGGTGACGGCGCAGGCCAGCAGGCCGTGGCGGCGCGTGAGGGGGGTGTTCATGGGTCTGTCTCCTGTTTCGATGGGTGAAGAAAGCCCGTGGTCGGCTCAGGGGCCGCCCACGAGGTGGGTGCGCAGGGCGTCCGGCACGGCGACCGGCAACTCCAGCATCAGGAAGGACAAGGCCTTGCCGTGGCTGTCGAGGTTGAGGGAGTCGTTCACGCCGCCATCGAGCACGTCGTCGAGCACGAAATTCATGGCGTGCAGTTGCGGCAGCAGGTAGCGGCGCACGGCGCTGGGCCGGCGCGCGGCGAAGTGGCGGGCCACGGCGTCCTCGGTGAGCTGCTCGACCAGCAGGTCCCACAAGGCCGGGTGCCAGGCGATCACGCTGATGTTGGAGCGGTTGCCCTTGTCGCCGGTGCGGCTGTGCGCGAGGCGGTACAGCGGCACGGTCTGTGGATCGGTCTTCATGGCTGGGCCTCCTGCCGCGACTCATCGACCATGGCGTGGCCCACCGACACCGCCTCCCGCGGCACCAGGCAGGACACCATGCCCAGGCGCGGTCGGATCGCGGTGCGCACGCCGCCGCCGCCAGCGGGGCCGCAGCAGTACAGGGCCGTGACCTCGCGCACCAGGCGCTCGGCCTGCGCGCGGTCGCGCTGCTGCAGCGCCACGCGCAGGCGCACGTCGCGAACGCCTTCCTCGAGTGGGTCGTCGAGCCAGCGGCTGCCGTCGTCGCCCAGCACGCTGGTCACGCCGATGAGGTCCACGCGCAGGGGGCCGGCGTCGGCCAGGCGCTCCCGCAGCACTTGTGCGGCCAGGCGTGCGCGCGCCACCGCACGCGCGCCGGCGTAGGAGATCTCGCCCTCGGCGAACCAGCCGGTTTCGAAGCAGGCATTGACCTTGAGCGTCGGCGGCCGGGGGTGGCCGCTCACGCCCTCGAGCCGCACGCGGTCGGGGCCGACCTGGCGCACGCGCGCGGTGGTGATGTCGGCGACCACGTCCGGCGTCAGGTAGGCCGCGGGGTCGTGCAGTTCGTACAGCAGTTGTTCCTTGACGGTGCGCTCGTCGATGCGCCCGCCGCTGCCTTCGGGCTTGCTGATCGTGCAGTCGCCGCTGTCCTCGATCTCGGCGATGGGGTAGCCCAGGGAGGCCAGGCCCGCCACGTCCTTGTAGCCCGGGTCGGCGAAGTAGCCGCCGCAGACCTGCGCGCCGCACTCCAGCAGGTGGCCCGCCATCGTGGCGCGGGCCAGGCGGGTCCAGTCGTCGGTGCGCCAGCCGAAGTGCGCCAGCGCGGGGCCCAGCACCAGCGAGGGGTCGGCCACACGGCCACAGACCACGATGTCGGCCCCCGCCGTCAGCGCCTCGGCGATGGGCGCGGCGCCGATGTAGGCGTTGGCGCTCACCAGCGGCTCGCAGGGCATGGCCCGGCCCAGCGAGCGCTCCAGCAGGGCGCGGTGCTGCAGCCCGCTCACGTCGTCGCCGTGCACCACGGCGATGCGGGGACGGCGCAGGCCCAGTTCCTTCGCCAGCGCGCGGATGCGGCGCGCCGCGCCCAGCGGGTTGGCGGCGCCGAAGTTGCTGACGATGCGGATGCGGTGCGCCAGGCACAGCGCCAGCACGGGCGTCAGCAACTCGTCCAACAGGGGTTCATAGCCCAGGTCGGGGTTGCCGCGGCGCGCCAGTTGCGCCAGCGCCAGCGTGCGCTCGGCCAGCGTCTCGAATATCAGCACGGACGCCTGTCCCCGTGCGATCAGCTCGCGCACCACGGGCAGGGCCGCGTCGGTGCGGTCGCCCGAGAAGCCGGCCGCGCAGCCAATCATCAGGCTCGAACGCTCAGTCATGTGTGTCTCCTGACGCGAATCTAGGTCAGGCGGCACCTGCTGTGAATTCGATTGTTCGGATCAAATAATCCGGATTCCAGATGAATACCTCGGGGCGCCGCGCTCGCGGTCGAGCGCGATCAGCGCGGCGCAGCGGCCAGGGCGATCGCTTCCTCGATGCGCTGGTAGGTGCCGCAGCGGCAGAGGTTGCCGCTCATGGCCGCGCGGATCGCGTCGGCATCGGGCCGCGGGTTGGCCTTGAGCAATGCGCAGGCGCTCATGAGCTGGCCGCTCTGGCAGTAGCCGCATTGCAGCACGTCCACCGTGGTCCAGGCCGCGCGCAGGGCGGCGATCTCGGGGCCTTCGATGCCCTCGATGGTGGTGATGTCCTGCCCCGCCACCGCTGCGATCGGCGTGACGCAGGAGCGGATGGCGCTGCCATTGGCGTGCACCGTGCAGGCCCCGCACAGCGACATGCCGCAGCCGAACTTGGTGCCGGTGAGCTGCAGGTCGGCGCGCAGCACCCACAGCAGGGGCGTGTCCGGGTCGGCATCGACGCTGACTTCGCGGCCGTTGACCTTGAGCGTGGTCGTCATCGTGAACTCCTCAGGCAAGTTTCAGCGGCAGGCTGCGCAGGCGCTGGCCCGTGAGGGCGAAGAGCGCGTTGGCCACGGCGGGCGCGATGGGGGGCACGCCGGGCTCGCCCACGCCCTCGGGGTGGCCGTTGCCGGGCAGGATCACGCACTCCACGCGCGGCGCCTCGTTGAGCCGCAGGATCGGCTGGTCGTGGAAGTTGCTCTGCTGCACCTGGCCATCGACGATGTCGACGCCGCCGTGCAGCGCGGCCGACAGGCCGAACACCACGCCCCCTTCCAACTGCTGGCGGATGCCGGCCGGGTTGACCGCGAGGCCGCAGTCGATGGCGCACCACACGCGGTGCACGCGGATGGCCTTGTCGGGCCCGAGCGAGACCTCGGCCACCTGCGCGACGCTGGAGCCGAAGGAGTCGTGCAGGGCGATGCCGCGCGCGGTCCTGGCGCCATCGGGCGCGGGTGGCGAGGGCGTGCCCCAGCCCGCGGCTTTGGCCGCGGCTTGCAGAACGGCCAGTTGCTTCGGGTGCTGGCGCAGCAGCGATTCGCGAAAGGCCAGCGGATCCGCGCCCGCCGCGTGCGCGCACTCGTCGACAAAGCCCTCCTTGAAGAAGGCCTGGTGCGAGTGGCCCACAGAGCGCCAGAAGCCCACCTGCAGCGGCAGATCGACATTGACGTGCGCGATGCGCGCAGCGGGCCATTCATAGGCTTGGTCGAAGGCGCCTTCGCTCGTGGTCTTGTCAGGTCCGCCGCCGGGCAGGCCGAAGGCGCGCTTCAACACCTGCGGCACGATGGCCTGGCCCGCGCTGGTGTTCTTCCAGGCCACCAGGCGCCGGTCGGCGTCGAAGCCGGCCTGAAAGTGCGCCACGCAGGCGGGGCGGTACAGGTCGTGGCGCGTGTCCTGCTCACGGCTCCACACCGTCTGCACCGGCTGGCCCGGCACCGCCCGGGCAATGGCCGCGGCCTGGGCGATGAAGTCCACTTCCAGCCGCCGGCCGAAGCCGCCGCCCAGCATCAGCACGTGCACCGTCACCGCCTCGTCGGGCAGGTCCAGCGCCGCGGCCGCCGCCGCGCGCGCCAGGCCGGGCACCTGCGTGGACACCCACACCGTGGCCTTGTTGCCCTCGAACAGCACGGTGCAGTTGATCGGCTCCATCGCCGCGTGCGCGAGCCAGGGCGCGCGGTACTCGGCCTCGATGCGCTGGGCCGCGCCCGCGAGCGCGGTGTCCACCTCGCCGGCTTCGAAGAAGGCGAAGCCGCGCTCGTTGCGCGCGGTGTCGGCCAGGCGTTGCATCGCCGGGGCGCTGCTGAAGTCGGCCAGCGCGCCGTGGTCCCAGGTCACGTCCAGCCGGTCGGCGGCCTGCTTCGCGCGCCAGGGGTGGTCGGCGATCACCGCCACGCCGCCCGTGCCGCCGCGCAGCGGCTCCACCGCGGTGACGGCCAGCACGCCGCGCAGGGCGCGCGCGGGTGCGTCGTCGTGGCGTTGCGCGCGACCGCCCAGCGTGGGGCACATCCGCACGCTGGCGTACAGCAGGCCCTGGGGCAGGGCGTCGATGCCGAAGCGCGCGCTGCCGTCGACCTTGCCGGGCGTGTCCAGGCGGCGCGTGGGCTGGCCGATGCGCTTGAAGCGCTCGGGGGTTTTCAGCGTGGGGTCGCGCGGCATCGGCTGCTGGGCCGCGGCAGCGGCCAGCGCGCCGTAGCCCAGGCGGCGGCCGTCCGGCGCGATCACTTCACCGTTCTCGGTCTGGCAGTCGGCGCTCGCAATGCCCCACTGCGCGGCGGCGGCGGCCACCAGCATCTCGCGCGCCGAGGCGCCCGCCTGGCGCATGGGCCACCACAGGTCCTTCACGCTCGACGAGCCGCCGGTCATCATCACGCCGATCTCGCGCATGGTCTTGGCGGTGAGCCACTTCACGGTGTCGACGGCGAAGTTGTCGGTGTCCGGGTGCACCGGCAGGCCGTCGACCACGCTGGCGATGTTGTTGTAGATCTTGTCGATGGGCGAGGGCTGCCAGCGCACGCGCGACCAGTCGGCATCCAGTTCCTCAGCCAGCAGCATGCACAGCGAGGTGACCACACCCTGGCCCATCTCGCTCTTGGCCAGTGTCACCGTCACCGTGCCGTCGCGCGCGATCTTCACCCAGCCATTGAAGGCGACCTCGCCTTCATCGGTGGGCAGCGGCTGCGCGGTGGTGAGCCGCTGGCGCGGCGGCATCAGGCCCCAGCCGATGACCAGGGCGCCGGTGATGCCGAGCGTGCCGAGGATGAACTTGCGTCGGGTGGTGGCCATGCGCCTCCTGCTTACTGAAACGCCACTTCCGCGAAGCTCCTCAGCTTGCGGCTGTGCAGTTGCTCCACGCCGCCCGCGCGCAGCAGCTCCATCGCGTGGATGCCGATGCGCAGGTGCTGGTCCACGCGTTCGCGGTAGAAGTGGTTGGCCATGCCCGGCAGCTTGATCTCGCCGTGCAGGGGCTTGTCGCTCACGCACAGCAGGGTGCCGTAGGGCACGCGGAAGCGAAAGCCATTGGCCGCGATGGTGGCCGACTCCATGTCCAGCGCCACCGCGCGCGATTGCGAGAAGCGCCGCTGCGGCATGTTGTCGGGCAGCAACTCCCAGTTGCGGTTGTCGGTGCTGGCGACGGTACCGGTGCGCATGATGCGCTTGAGCTCGGCCGGCGGCACGCCGGTGACGGCGGCCACGGCGGCCTCCAGTGCGAGCTGGATTTCGGCCAGCGCGGGAATGGGCACCCACAGCGGCAGTTCCTCGTCGAGCACGTGGTCCTCGCGCACGTAGGCGTGGGCCAGCACGTAGTCGCCCAGTTGCTGCGTGGTGCGCAGGCCCGCGCAGTGACCCAGCATCAACCAGGCGTGCGGGCGCAGCACGGCGATGTGGTCGGTGATGTTCTTGGCGTTGGCCGGGCCCACGCCAATGTTGACCATGGTGATGCCGCTGCGGTCTTCGCGCACCAGGTGGTAGCCGGGCATCTGCGGCAGGCGCGGCGGTGCGTGGCCGAGTTCGTCGCCCGCCTCGTGCGCCAGGCCTCTGCGGCGCGTGACCACGTTGCCCGGCTCGATGAAGGCGACGTAGGGGCTGTCGGGGTTTTCCATCTCGGCGTGGCCGAGCTTGATGAACTCGTCGATGTAGAACTGGTAGTTGGTGAACAGCACGAAGTTCTGAAACCAGTCGGGCGAGGTGCCGGTGTAGTGGCGCATGCGCTGCAGCGAATAGTCCACGCGCGGCGCGGTGAACAGCGACAGCGGGTGCGCCTCGCCCGGCCCGGGCTCGTGCGTGCCGTTGGCGATGCCGTCGTCCATGGCGGTGAGGTCGGGCAGGTCGAAGACGTCGCGCATGAAGGCGCGTCGCGTCACGCTCATCTGGCCTTCGACGTGGTCGTGCTCGGCGAAGGAGAAGTGGATGGGCACGGGCTGCGTGCTGGTGCCCACCTCGATCTCGCCGCCGTGGTTGGCCAGCAGCAGGCGAAACTGCTCGCGGTAGTAGTCGCCGTACAGGTCGGGCCGCGTGAGCGTGGTTTCGTAGCGCCCGGGGCCGGCGACGAAGCCATAGCTCAGGCGCTGTCGGCCCAGTTCGTCGGCGCCGTCGCCCAGGCGCAGGTTGCTGTGGCTCACCAGGCGCACGTAGGGGTAGCAGGCGCGCACGCGCACGTCGTGGAAGTCGGCGCCGTTTACGTAGTCGTGCAGCGCCTGGCGCAGGAACTCCACGCTGCTCTGATAAATGTGGCGCACCTGCCTGAGCGCGGCATCCGGGTCGTCGAAGCGCTGGGGGGCGGTAAATTCGGGCGTCTTTTGCATGCGGCTATTGTGAAGTGAACGGCCTGATGTCTGCTGACCTGTCCCACGCGGCCGCCACGCTGGCCGTGGCGCTGGGCTGCGGCCTGCTGGTGGGCATCGAACGCGAGCGGCGCAAGGGCCAGGGGCCGGCGCGCGCGCTGGCCGGACTGCGCAGCTTCGCGCTCACCTGCGTCACGGGCGCCGCCGCGGCGCTCACCGGGCTCAATGGGGTGGTGGTGGCGGGCGCGGCCTTCATCGCCGGCCTGGGCGTGGTGGCCTACCTGAAGGACCGCTCCGACGACCCCGGCGTGACCACCGAGGTGGCCCTGCTGCTGACCTACCTGGTGGGTGTGCTGAGCGCGCACAGCGCCGCGCTGGCGGCGGGCCTGGCGGTGGCGCTGACGGTGGTGCTGGCGGTGCGCGAAGGCGCCCACCGCTTCGCGACGCACTGGTTGCGGCCCAGCGAGCTGCGCGACGGCCTCTTGCTGGCGGCCTTGGTGCTGCTGGCCCTGCCGCTGCTGCCCGATCGGCCGCTGTGGGGCGAGGCCCTCAATCCGCGCGCGATCGGCACCCTGCTGGCCTTGCTGCTGGCGCTGCAATCGGCGGCCCACCTGGCACGCCGGCTGCTGGCGACGCGGCACGCGGTGGCGCTGTCGGCGCTGGCCTCGGGTTTCGTGTCGAGCACGGCCACCATCGCGAGCATGGGGCTGGCGGTTCGGCCGCACGCCGCGCGCGCGCGGGCCATGGCGGGCGGTGGTCTGCTGTCCTGCGTGTCCACGCAGTTGCAGTTGCTGATGGTGGCCGCCGCCGTTCGGCCGGCCTGGTTGCCGGTGCTGTGGCTGCCGGCGCTGGCGGCCGGGGCCCTGGCGCTGGCCTGGGGCTGGTGGCTGGTGCGCCGCGATGGCGCCGAGGTGGCCGTGACCGGCGCCACGCCGCGTACCGAGGCGCTGCCCGCGCCGCGCGAGGACCGCATGTTCAGCCTGGGCGGCGCATTGGCCGTGGCGGTGCTGCTCGCGGCCATCCAGGCGCTGGTGCACGGCTTGCAGGGCTGGCTGGGCGAGGCGGGCCTGCTCGCGGGCGCGGTGATCGGTGCCTTGGCCGACCTGCACGCTTCCGCCGCCGCCGTGTTCTCGGACGCCGCCCCCGGCGCGGCGGGGCGGCAGGCCCTGATGCTGGTGCTGCTGGTGCACGCGGGCAGCAAGTCGGTCACCGCTGGCGTGTCGGGCGGCTGGGCCTACCTGCGCTGGCTGGCGCCAGGCTTGTGGCTGCACACGCTGCTGGGCGTGGGGCTGCTGGCGTGGACGGGTTGAGCCGCGCTGGCGGGTGCCGCTCAATAGAGAAAGACCGCCCCGGACAAGGCGAAAGCGGGGTCGTCGCCGTAGGCGATCGCCGGATCGCTGCTCACGCCCGCGCCGGGGCCACCGTGCGAGCGGGCGCCCACGGCCACGGTGCGCCCGTTGCCGCTGATGGCCACCGCGCTGCCGAGGCGAACGTCCCGGTCGCCGGTGGTGCTGTGGTCGCTGGGTTGAAGGATGGTGGCGCTTTCCCAGCCGCTGGCCTGGCGCCGAAAGACGTAGGCCGAGCCCGCATCGATGGCCACGATCGGCGACTCGGCGGTTGACACGCCCAGACCGCTGTAGTCGTTGTACTGCGTGCCGATCACCACGGTCTGGCCGTCCGCGCTGAGCGCCAGGGCCCGGCCGAATTCGTCGGACCTGCGGGGCACTGGGCTGCGCAAGGGCGCGCCGTGTGGCGCCCATTGCCCACCCCCCGAGCGGGCGAAGACATGCACGCTGCCGCTGCTTGAGTGAGCTGGCCTGGAAACCAGGCCATTCGCGTCGATGTCGGCTTCGCGGGCGGCCACGACCAGGGTGTTGCCCTGGGCATCCAACGCGACGGCGGAGCCGAATGCCCCGGTGCCGAGGTCCATGGGGGGCTTGATGAACGCGTCCAGCGACCCGTTGCCCGGCAGGCGCGTATACACGTAGACCGCTCCCGTGCGCGGTGCATTCGCGTCGTCGATGGGCGCGGCGTGTACGCCCACGCCCGAGGCACTGTTGTTGGCGCTGCCCACGGCCAGCACAGTGCCGTCGGCATTGAGGGCCAGTGAGGTGCCGAACCCTTCGTTCCCGGCGCTGTTGCTGTCGCGCAGCAGCAGCGTTTCCGTCCATTGGCCATTGTTTTCGGTGAAGACGTAGACGGCGCCATCGTCCACGCGGCTGTCGGCGGGCCCGTCGTCGGTGGGTGCGCCAACCGCCAGCGTGCGGCCATCACCGCTCAGCGCCAGGCTGCTGCCAAACTGGTCGTCGGGGCCGAGTTCGCTGCCCTGCAAATGGCGCTCGAACAGCCATTGGTTGCCCTGGCGGCGATAGACGTACGCCGCGCCCGAGGAGTTGACGAAGCCGGAGCCGAACGCCAGGACGCTGCCGTCCGCCGACAGGGCGAGGGCCCCGGCGAGGATCTGGTCAGCGGCGGGGCTGGGCGCCGCCACCGGACCGTGCGACGCCCACCGACCAGGGCCCGAGCGCTCGAACAGGTGCACGGTGCCGCTGGTGTCGGCCACCGCCATGACTTCGCCGTCCTCGGACAGGGCGAGGGACATGCCGAATTCCGCGTTCTGCAGGGGCGTGTCTGCCTTGAACCGGCCCATGGCCTGTTCGAGGCTGCCCTGGAGCCGAAGCGGGGCGGACGGCGTGCACTGCCCGCCGTCGCACAGCGCCACGCGGTAGCTCGCCTGCAGGGCAACGGGTAGAAAGATCTCAACCGTGGCCGTGCCGTCGGCGGCGGGCACGTCGGCCAATGGCTCGGCGGGCAGGGGACCGTCTCCGTCCGGGTCTTCGAGAATGAGCGCGGTTTGCACCGACGCGAGTTCGGGCCAGGACCAGTTGAGGGTGAGCCGCTTCACGCTGGCCAGCGTGGCGGTGAGCGCGATGGGCGTCCGTTCGGGTTGTGGTGGCGGCGCGTTGCCGCTCACGGCGCCCGGGTTCGGCGGCGCGGCGTTGCCGCCACCGCAGCCGGGCAGCAGGATCAGTGTGAGCAGCAGGGCGCCCAGGGTGCACAGCGCCAGGCAAAAGAACCGGAACGAATCGGAGCGGGTGGGCGTGTGGCGGGTGTTCATGTGGCGGCTTCCGATGAAGAGGCCGCATGCTCACCCTACAGGGTTCTCCATGCCATACCGCGAATGCACGATTCGCCTTCGTGGGCGCCGCGCATGCTGTTCAACTGGCCGTGGCGCGCTTCACCGGTTCGCGCATCGTCACGAATTCTTCCGCCGCCGTGGGGTGGATGCCGATGGTGCCGTCAAACACGGCCTTGGTGGCGCCGGCCTTGAGCGCCACGGCGAAGCCCTGCACGATCTCGCCCGCCTCGGCGCCGACCATGTGCAGGCCCACCACGCGGTCGGTCTTCGTGTCCACCACCAGCTTCATCAGCGTGCGTTCGTCGCGGCCGGACAGCGTGTGCTTCAAGGCCTTGAACTCGCTGCGGAAGACGGTCACGTCTGCGAAGCGCTCGCGCGCCTGGGCCTCGCTCAGGCCCACGGTACCGATGCTGGGGTGCGTGAACACGGCCGTGGGCACGAAGTCGTAGCTCATGTCGCGCGGGGCCTTGCCCGGCGCTGGGCCGCAGATCTCGTCCACCACCACCATGGCCTCGCCCAGCGCTACGGGCGTGAGTTGTACGCGGTCGGTCACGTCGCCCACGGCGAAGACATGCGGGACGTTGGTCCGGTAGCGTTCGTCGACGATCACCTCACCCTTGGCGCCCTGGGCCACGCCCACGGCTTCGAGCCCGAGCCCCTCGGTGTTGGGCACGCGGCCGGTGGCATAGAGCGCGGCGTCCACGGTGAGGGTGTTGCCGTCCTCGCAGCGCACGATGAGGCCGTCCTCGGTCTTGCGGATGTCGACCACGCCGGCGTTGAGGTGCAGGTCCACGCCGGCCTTGGCCATTTCGGCGGACGCGAAGTGGCGGATCTCGTCGTCGAAGCCGCGCAGCACCTGCTCGCCGCGGTAGAGCTGCGTGACCCGCGCGCCCAGGCCATTGAAGATGGACGCGAATTCGCAGGCGATGTAGCCGCCGCCCACGATGAGCAGGCGCTTCGGGAAGGGCTCGAGGTCGAACACCTCGTTGCTGGTGATCACGTGCTCGCGCCCGCTGAAGTGCGGCACATGGGGCGTGCCGCCCGTGGCGATGAGGATGTGGGCGGCGCTGAAGCGTTGGTGGCCGGGCGAGCCGTCGGCGTGCAGGGTCGCGAGTTCGATGTCGTGGTCGCCGACCAGCCGCGCGAAGCCGTCGAAGCGCGTGACACCCGAGCCGCTGAGCAGGTTGGCGTAGACGCCGTTGAGGCGAGCGATTTCCTTCGCGCGGTTGGCCTTGAGCGTGGCCCAGTCGAAGCGCGCCTCGCCCAGTTGCCAACCAAAGCCACGGGCTTCCTCGAACGCTTCGCTGTAGTGCGCGGCGTAGCTGTACAGCTTCTTGGGGATGCAGCCCACGTTGACGCAGGTGCCGCCCAGGCCTTGCGTGCCCAGCACCTCGGCCAGGGCCACGCGCAGGCCGCGCTGCGCGGCCATGCGGGCGGCGCGCACGCCGCCGCTGCCGCCGCCGATGACGAAGAGATCGAAGTCGTGTGTGTCCATGGGCGCGAATGGTAGGCGAGGCACGCGGCGTGCTGTCGGGCCGTTCACCAGTTCCCTGAGCGGCTCAGGGGCCTTGATCGGTGATTTGTGGTCCAACCCCCTGAGGGTATGCGTGAACGCCTCGGCCTAAGCTGCCGCCGCGTCATGGGCATCGTGCGCCATGGCGATTTCAGGGAGAAAACCTTGCGTATCCGTCATGTGTGGGCCGTGATGCCCCTTGTGTTTTGTGTGGCCAGCTTGGCTGCCGCCCCCAGGCCCTATCAACTGTGTGGGGACGTTCGCCTGAAGCAGCAGTCCATCGAGACCAACTACCGCTACCCGCCTCGGCCGGATCAGCGAACGGTCGAAGGTAGCCGACGACGAACCTGCGAGCTGTCCTATCAAGAGGCGCGCTATAGCCCGCCCCCCTGCGAGCCCGAATTCATGGGATGCGGGGGCGGCGACGACGTGAACGGACCGCAGTGTCCGGACGACAGCAGAGGATGGGAAGACTATGCGGTCACTCGCCTCTCCTACCTGACCGACCGCACCCCAGAGGTGGAAAAAACGACCACGCCTTGGCCGCGGAACTCCGCGGTGAACGTGGTTCAAAAATTTCCGTACTGGTTTCGCTACGACCTCTACCGGCGATGGCCTTACCTTTCCTACGACGATCCCAGACCGAATGTCGAGTACCTTGGCCCTGTTGAGGGCGTTGGCTTCGGTGGCGACTTTCAGTACCCCTGCTACACGATGGCTTATCTGGTGGGGTTCTTCAATGGGGTGTGGAACACACGAGAAGAGGCAGAGCGTTCGCTAGAGGTGATGAAGAAGCACGACTTCCTCGGCCCCGACTGGCGCGGTGCACCGATCCGCTACGAGCTGTTCTACAACCAGAGTTGCAAGCGCAGCGACGGCGATACCTGCCTGCAGGATGTGGCCGAGGTGTTCCGCCAACGCAGCGCCGAAATCGACGGCCTGCTGAGCCGGCGCTGGGAGTACTTCTGGGAGCAAGTGACCGGCCAGCAGGCCCAGGCCGGCTCCTTCACCCAGCGCCTGGTGACCCGTGTGGTGCGCAGCGACAAGGCGCTGACCCAATGGTTCGACGCGCTCTACAACGCAACGCTGGCCAAGATCACCGCGCTGAGCACCCTGCTGGCCGACAACCCACCCACCGCGCAGGACACGGCTGGGCATACCGCGCAACTGATTGCCGCCGGTCGGTGGGCCGAACGCGCGGTGCTCGTGGCCCACTCGCAGGGCAACCTCTTCGTCAACGCCGCCTACGACGCCTACCTGGCCCATTCGCGACAGGCGGGGGCGGCGGTGGGTGAAGACACCGGCTACGTCGCGGCCCAGGTGGTGCACATCGCCCCCGCGTCGCCCACCCTGCGCGGTCCCTACGTGCTGGCCAGCAGCGACCTGGTCATCAACGGCCTGCGCCGGGTGGATGGCAGCTACCTGCCCGAGTCCAGCGTCAACCTGCCCGTCGACGGCAAAGACCCCTCCGGCCACAAGCTGCTCGATACCTATCTCGACAAGGCACGCCCGCTGCGCGCCCAGATCCGCCAGTTCGTCACCCAGGCGCTGGATGCGCTGTGACCCTCGCCATTCTCAGGAGCCATTCCATGACTTTCCAAGGCCACTCCCCACGCCCTGCAAGCGCTTGTCTCACGCGCCTGATCCCCTGTTTCGCCGCGCTGTTCATGGCGGCGGTGCTCGCCGCCTGCGGCGGCGGCAAATCGTCGCCCTCATCAGCGGGCCAGCCGGTCCAGCCCGTCGAGCGCGGCATGAAGGAGCAACTGGAAGCGCTGGAGAAAGCCGGTGAATTGCCCGCACTGGACCGCTCTACCGACATCGCGGGGCCGGACATCGACCGCAACGGCATCCGTGACGACGTCGATGCCTACATTGCCGCGTTGCCGGTGAGCGATGCGGTCAAGAAGGCGGCAAGGCAGAGGGCTCGTGTGCAGCAAAGGATCGCAGTTATCAATTTGAACGATCGCGCTGCGTTGATGGCACTGGCCGATGCCAGTATGGCTGCGACCGCATGCATGTCGGAGTCTGCCGAGATGGGTTTGCCATTGGCGCTACAAAGCCAAGCAGGTAAGGACGGGTTTGCGATCACGCTCAAGCTCCAGGCCATCACTGCCAACACCCCCGAGCGGGCAGAGCGCTACCTGGCCTACATGGGCGCCCTGCACGGCACCACCACCACCTACCCCACGGGCAAGGTCTGTGAAGATGAGTAAGGCGCTGGCATCAACGCTGCTGGCGGCGGTGCTCGCCGCCTGCGGCGGCGGCAAATCG
>NZ_DATIGV010000117.1:0-21751 GCF_035481345.1 Hydrogenophaga sp.
GGGGAACGGGTTCTCCTCGTTCGGGAAGAGCTCCTCCAGGCCGATCTGCACCGCGCGCCGGTTCGCGATGTAGCGCAGGTAGCCCTTGAACATGCTCGCGTTGAGCCCCAGCACGCCGCGCGGCATGGTGTCCTCGGCATAGCGGTACTCGAGCGCAACGGCCTTCTCGAACAGCGCCTTGATCTCGGCCTTGAACTCGGGCGTCCACAGGTGCGGGTTCTCGAGCTTGAGCTGGTTGATCAGGTCGATGCCGAAGTTGCAGTGCATGGACTCGTCGCGCAGGATGTACTGGTACTGCTCGGCGGCGCCCGTCATCTTGTTCTGCCGGCCCAGCGCCAGGATCTGCGTGAAGCCGACGTAGAAGAACATGCCCTCCATCAGGCAGGCGAAGACGATCAGGCTCTTGAGCAGCTTGCGGTCGTCCTCCGGCGTGCCGGTGTGGAAGTTCGGGTCCATGATCGCCTCGATGAAGGGGATCAGGAACTCGTCCTTGTCGCGGATCGACTGCACCTCGTTGTAGGCGTTGAAGATCTCGGACTCGTCCAGGCCCAGCGACTCGACGATGTACTGGTACGCGTGCGTGTGGATGGCCTCTTCGAAGGCCTGGCGCAGCAGGAACTGGCGGCACTCCGGGGCGGTGATGTGCCGGTAGGTGCCCAGCACGATGTTGTTGGCGGCCAGCGAATCGGCGGTGACGAAGAAGCCGAGGTTGCGCTTGACGATGCGGCGCTCGTCCTCGGTCAGGCCGTTGGGGTCTTTCCAGAGCGCGATGTCGCGGCTCATGTTCACTTCCTGCGGCATCCAGTGGTTGGCGCAGGTGGCCAGGTACTTCTCCCAGGCCCACTTGTACTTGAACGGAACGAGCTGGTTGACGTCGGTCTGGCCGTTGATGATGCGCTTGTCGGCCACGTTGATGCGCCGCTGCGGCGCGGCTGCGTGGCTCGACGGCGCGGCGGAGGAAGCGACGTGACGGGTGACGGCGGGAGTGGTCTCACCGATGGATGAGACTTGCAAGCCCGGCTGGCCGGAAGGGCGGGGGCTGTGCGTCGACGTCGAAGAAGGTGTTGTGGGTTCGTCCCAGTTCAACATAGGGGTCGGTCCGATTCAGCGAATTATCAAAGTGTCTGAGCGAATTGCAAAGCAATCAGGCCGCATGCTCACGAATTTTGTTGCGGTGTTGCATCGAATGAATCAACGCAATGCACCGCATCGGGTTCGATTGCACGCAATCCGATTCACTGACAGGCCTCGCAACCCGGGTCATCGATGGCGCAGAACTTGACGTCGGTGGCGGGTTCGCTCGCGACCGGCGCAGCGCTCGCGGCCGCGGCCACCGGTGCGCTCGGCGTCACCGACACCGCATTGAGTTGTCCGGTGCGGCCGGTGGATTTTTCGATCTGCGTGGCCGAGGTGGTGCGCAGGTAATAGGTGGTCTTCAAGCCGCGCAGCCAGGCGAGCTTGTAGGTCTCGTCGAGCTTCTTGCCCGAAGCGCCGGCCATGTAGATGTTCAGGCTCTGCGCCTGGTCGATCCACTTCTGGCGGCGCGCGGCGGCTTCCACCAGCCACACCGGCTCGACCTCGAAGGCGGTGGCGTACAGGGCCTTGACGTCCTGCGGCACGCGGTCGATGGGGCGCAGCGAGCCGTCGAAGTGCTTGAGGTCCATGACCATCACGTCGTCCCACAGGCCCAGGCGCTTGAGGTCCTTGACGAGGTAGCTGTTGATGACCGTGAACTCGCCCGACAGGTTGGACTTGACCGAGAGGTTGCCGAAGCAGGGCTCGATGGAGGCGTCCACGCCGATGATGTTGGAGATGGTGGCGGTGGGCGCGATGGCCACGCAGTTGGAGTTGCGCATGCCGTCGCGGGCGATCTTCTGGCGCAGGGCGTCCCAGTCGAGGCTGCTGGAGCGGTCCACGTCGACGTAGCCGCCGCGCTCGCGGGCCAGCAGGTCCAGGGTGTCGGGCGGCAGGATGCCCTTGTCCCACAGCGAGCCCTTGAAGCTGCTGTAGCGGCCGCGCTCGCGGGAGAGCTCGGTGGAGGCCCAGTAGGCGTAGTAGCAGACGGCTTCCATCGAGCGGTCGGCGAACTCGACGGCTTCGTTGGAGGCGTAGGGAATGCGAAGTTCGTACAGCGCGTCCTGGAAGCCCATGACGCCCATGCCCACCGGGCGGTGGCGCAGGTTGGAGTCGCGCGCCTTCTTGACCGCGTAGTAGTTGATGTCGATCACGTTGTCGAGCATGCGCATCGCGGTGGCGATGGTCTTCTTGAGCTTGTCGTGGTCGATGGCGCCGTCCTTCAGGTGGCGCAGCAGGTTGACCGAGCCGAGGTTGCAGACCGCGGTTTCGGTGTCGCTGGTGTTGAGCGTGATCTCGGTGCAGAGGTTGGAGCTGTGCACCACACCGGCGTGCTGCTGCGGGCTGCGCACGTTGCAGGCGTCCTTGAAGGTGATCCAGGGGTGGCCGGTCTCGAACAGCATCGAGAGCATCTTGCGCCACAGGTCGGAGGCGGGCACCTTGCGGTAGGGCTTGATCTCGCCGCGCGCGGCCTTTTCCTCGTAGGCGACGTAGGCCTTCTCGAAGTCGGTGCCGAACTTGTCGTGCAGGTCGGGCGTGTTGGAGGGCGAGAACAGGCTCCACTCGCCTTTTTCCAGCACGCGCTTCATGAACAGGTCCGGAATCCAGTTCGCGGTGTTCATGTCGTGGGTGCGGCGGCGGTCGTCGCCGGTGTTCTTGCGCAGCTCCAGGAATTCCTCGATGTCCAGGTGCCAGGTCTCCAGGTAGGTGCAGACCGCGCCCTTGCGCTTGCCGCCCTGGTTCACGGCCACGGCCGTGTCGTTGACGACCTTGAGGAAGGGCACGACGCCCTGCGATTCGCCATTGGTGCCCTTGATGTGGCTGCCGAGGGCGCGCACGCGCGTCCAGTCGTTGCCCAGGCCGCCCGCGAACTTGGACAGCAGGGCGTTTTCCTTGATCGACTCGTAGATGCCGTCGAGGTCGTCCGGCACGGTGGTGAGGTAGCAGCTGGAGAGCTGCGAGCGCAGCGTGCCGCTGTTGAACAGCGTGGGCGTGCTGCTCATGAAGTCGAAGGTGGACAGGATCTCGTAGAACTCGATCGCGCGGGCTTCGCGGTCGATTTCATTGAGCGACAGGCCCATGGCCACGCGCATGAAGAAGGCCTGCGGCAGCTCGATGCGCGTCTTGCGCACGTGCAGGAAGTAGCGGTCGTACAGGGTCTGCAGACCCAGGTAGTCGAACTGCAGGTCTCGCTCGGGCTTGAGCGCGGCGCCCAGGCGGGCCAGGTCGAACTGCAGCATGTCGGGGTTGAGCAGCTCGGCATCCACGCCCTTCTGGATGAACTGGGGGAAGTAGTCGGCGTAGCGCTGGCCCATCTGCGCCCGGGGCACTTCCTCGCCCAGGATCTCCCTGACGATGGTGTGCAGCAGCAGGCGCGCGGTGGCGTAGGTGTAGTCCGGGTCCTTTTCGATCAGCGTGCGCGCGGCCAGGATGGCGGCCTTGTAGACCTCGTCGATCGGCACGCCGTCGTACAGGTTGCGCTTGGTCTCGGCGACGATCGGGTCGGCCTTGACGTCCGCGCCCAGGCCGGCGCAGGCGTCGGTGATCAGGCGGGTGAGGGCGTCGATGTCGAGCGGCACGCGCTGGCCGCCGTCGAGCACGTGCAACTGCGGCTCGGTGGCGCGGGCGGTGGCGGCCTGGGTGGCGCGCTCGGCGGCGCGGCGCTCGCGGTACAGCACGTAGGCGCGGGCGACTTCATGGTGGCCGCTGCGCATCAGGCCCAGTTCGGCCTGGTCCTGCACGTCCTCGATGTGGAAGGTGCCGCCGCCCGGGCGCGAGCGCATGAGGGCGCGCACCACGTTCTGCGTCAGCTCGTCCACCGTCTCGCGCACGCTGGCCGAGGCCGCGCCTTGCGTGCCGTGCACCGCGAGGAAGGCCTTCATCATGGCGACGGCGATCTTGCTGGGCTCGAACGGCACCACGGCGCCGTTGCGGCGAATGATCTGGTACTGCGCGTAGGCGGACACGGGGGTGGAGGAGGTGGGCGAAGCGCCGGGCACGGACTTCTGTGCGTTGGCGACGGGGGACTGGGGGGTGGCTGCGCTCAGCATGTTTCCTCTCGATTCAGGATTTGTTCTGGGTGATCAGGTCGGGTCGGCCGCCGTTTTCGGCTGCGGTGACGGTGCGCGGAAAACAGGCCGGGGGGGTATCTGGGGGCACACTATATCTGGTGTGTCGGGGGGCAACAAGGCACTACCGATAGCGTTTTGTGATCCGGACCGACCGATGCATGGATGGCACCGATGCGCCGGCACGCGACGACTTGCGCAGAGCATCGGCCATGACTGCGTTTCGGCCGCGGACCGAAGCATTCATGCGGGGTGTGGCGCGATTCGGCGCTGCAGGCCGCGCGTGGCCTGTGATGGCCGGGTCAGTCGCGGCCGCTGTCGACTGGAAGGCCGGCCGGTCGCTGGTGTGTGGCCTCGGGAAAACACGAGGTGGGCCATCCGACGAGCTGCCGCAGCCGAACCCAGTCGAAGCCGGGCCCGGGGTCGTGTTTGCGCGCGGGGGCGATGTGCTCGTGACCGGCGATGTGGCGGATGGGGTGGCGCGCGCGCAGGACCTGGCTCAGGCGCGCCAGTGCCTCGTACTGGGGCGCTTCGAAGGTGTCGCCTTCCAGGCCTTCGAGCTCGATGCCGACCGAGAAATCGTTGCAGTTGTCGCGCCCGAGCCAGTGCGAGGCGCCCGCGTGCCAGGCGCGGCGCGCGGTGGAGACGAACTGCAGCACGCGCCCATCGCGCCGCACGAAGAAGTGGGAAGACACCTCGATGCCGCGGATGGTCTGGAAGTAGGGGTGCGCGTCCCAGTCGAGCCGGTTGGTGAACAGCCGCTCGACCTCGTCGCCGCCGTACACGCCGGGTGGCAGGCTGATGGAGTGCACCACGATCAGGTCGACCACCGTGCCGCGTGGCCGCGGGCCGTGGTTGGGCGACCCGACGCGCTGCGCGCCGCGCCACCAGCCGCCGCGCCAGCCGGGCTCAGTCCGCGGCGTCGCTGTCGCCATGGCCGGGCGCGCCGGGCACCACGATGCCCAGGCGCTGGATGCGGTAGCGGATCTGGCGCAGGTTCAGGCCCAGGCGGGCCGCCGCTGCGGTGCGGTTGAAGCCGCATTCCTGCAGGGCCTTGAGCAGCACCTGGCGCTCCTGGTCGTCGAGGTAGCTCTGCAGGTCGCTGGGCAGCGCCTCGCCAATGCCCGTATCCGGCGGATTCAGCGGCACGAAGCGGTAGGGTTCGCCCGCCGTCGAGGCCTCGGACAGCGGATCGGGCAGCGTGGCGGGCTCGGTGTCACCGGTCTCTCCGAAGTCCGCGGGGCGCAGCACCGGGCCGCTGGCCAAGGCCAGTGCGCGCTGCAGCAGGTTCTCCAGCTCGCGCACATTGCCCGGCAGTTCGCGCGCCTGCAGCCAGTCCAGCGCGGCGGACGACAGCTCGGGCACGGGCTGTCCGGCCTCGATGCACAGGCGTTCCAGCAGGGCCTGCGCGAGCAGGGGCAGGTCCTCGGGGCGGTCGCGCAGCGCGGGGGTGCGCAGGCCGATGACGTTGAGGCGGTAGTACAGGTCCTGGCGGAACTGGCCGGCCTGCACCAGCGCGGGCAGGTCGCGGTGGGTGGCGCTCACCAGGCGTACGTCGACGGCGTCTTCCTGCACGGCGCCGAGCGAGCGCACGCGGCGCTCTTGAATGACGCGCAGCAGCTTGGCCTGCATGGCCAGCGGCAGGTCGCCGATCTCGTCGAGGAACAGGGTGCCGCCGTGCGCGGCCTGGAAGTAGCCTTCACGGTCGGCGCTGGCGCCGGTGTAGGCGCCCTTGCGCGCGCCGAAGAACTCGGCCTCGATGAGGTTTTCGGGAATGGCGCCGCAATTGACGGCGATGAAGGGCCCGCTGGCGCGGTGGCTGCATTCGTGCACGGCGCGCGCCACCAGCTCCTTGCCGGTGCCCGATTCGCCAAGGATGAGCACCGGCGCCATGCTGGTGGCGACCTTCTCGATGCGGGCCTTGATCTGCACGATGCTGGGCGCCTGGCCGACCAGGCGCGCCAGGGCGCGCACCCCACTGGGCGGCGGCGGCGCGCTGCGGGTGGGTTCGTTGGCGGGCACGGCGGCCAGCGGCGCGCGCTGGCCGCGCAGCGCCGACGTGACGGCCCCGCGCAACTGGCGCAGATCGACCGGCTTGGTGAGGTAGTCGAAGGCGCCGGCCTTGAGCGACTCGACCGCGTTCTCGGCGGAGCCGAAGGCGGTGATCACGATGCACTTCTCGGTGCGCTGGCCGTCGGTGATCTCGCGCAGCAGGCTCAGGCCCAGGCCATCGGGCAACTGCATGTCGGTGATGAGCACGTCGAAGCGCTGCTGGGCCAGGCCCTCGCGGGCCTGCTCCAGGTTGGCGGCGGTGGTGACGGCGTGTCCTTCGCGCAGCAGCGTCAGTTCGTAGAGGGTGCGCAGGTCGGGTTCGTCGTCGACGACCAGGATGGAGGCGCTCGCGGAGGCGGACATGCGGGGGCTCAGCCGGTGGCCAGCGGGGGGTGGCCCGAGCGCAGCGGATCCACGATGGTGTGCTCGTGGTCTTGGGCCGGGTGGGACGCGGGCGACAGGCTCAACTGCTGCCCGCCCCCGCGCGCGGGGGCCGCCGCCGCGGCGGTGGCCACGTTCGCCAGCGGCATGAGCACGTAGAACTCGTTGCCCTCGCGCTGGTCCAGGCGCGCGCGCTGGTAGGCGATCTGCGCGCCGTAGCGTTCGCAGAGTTCGCGGCAGATGTACAGGCCCAGGCCGCTGGAGCGGCTTTCGGACGAGAAGAAGGGCTCGAACAGGTGCTTGAGCACGCTGGCCTCGAGCGGGCCGCCGTCGCTCCAGATGGACAGGCGCAGGTGTTCGGCGCCGCTGGGCTGGGTGACGATGCGAATCGACGCGGGCTTGCCGCTGGCGTGGCGCAGGGCATTGTCGAGCAGGTTCACCAGCAGGCGGCGCAGGTGCTCGGGGTCGAAGGCCACCAGGCCCTGGGAGGCATGCAGGTGCACGCCCAGGGTCTGCGTCACGTTGTTCTGCCGCATCCACTCGGCCGTCACCTGCCGCACCATGGAGTCGAGCGGCAGCGGCGGCACGTGGCCGTCGGCGCGGCTGGGCTGGGGGCGCGCGATGTTGAGGATGTCGTCGACGATGCGCGAGAGGCGCTGCGCGTTCTGGTCGATCATCTTCGTCAGGCGCTTCTGCGCTGGCTCGCGCACCTCCTCATCGAGCAGGGCGTTGGCCTGGGTGATGGCCGACAGGGGGTTGCGGATCTCGTGCGCCACGGCGGCGGACATGCGGCCCATGGAGGCGAGCTTCTCGGTGCGCACGCGCGCCTCGACCTCGCGCAGGTCTTCGAGGAAGAGCACGCACAGCGAGCCACGCTCGCCCACGGCGGGCGTGAGCTTGGTGCGCGCGTGCAGGCGCTGGCTGGGTCGGCTGCCGTGTTCGATGGTGGTTTCGGTCTCCAGGGCAGCGTCGATGGCAAAGCTCTCTTCGACCAGCGCGGCCAGGTGCGACCAGCTCGGCCGCGCCGACAGCAGCAGGCGCGCGCCTTCGGGGTAGTTCTCGCCCATGAGCATGCCGCGGGCCGCGGGGTTGGCGTTGCGCACCACGCCGTGCGTGTCGATCACCAGCACGCCCACGCCCAGGCTTTCGATGACCACCTCGTTGACGGCGGCCTGCGCGCGCGCGGCGGCCTGGCTGCTGGCCGAGACGGCCTCTTCGCGCGCCAGACGCTGGGCGAGCTGGTGGGCCAGCACCGCCACCAGGAAGAAGCCCGTGCCCGCGAGCCCGGCCTGCAGGAAGCGCGCGGTGTCGAGCTGGCCGAAGCCCGAGGCGTCGATCGCGGCCTCGGCCAGCAACAGCAGCGTGACACCGGCCGCCGTGCCCAGGCCCAGCACCATGGGGCCGAGGATGGCGCCCGTGAGCACCGGCAGCGCGAACAGCGGGGTGAAGTTGATGCTGCCGCCGGGCTGGAAGTGCTGCAGCAGGGCCACCACCGCCACGTCCAGGCCGATGGTGACGAGCCACTGCGCCGTGGACGCGCGGCCGTGCTCCGCAGGCTTCCACATCAGCAGCACCGCCACCGTGGCCAGCAGGTAGGTGGAGGCCAGGGCGGTCAGCCAGACCGTGCTGCCCTGGATGGTGAGCAGCAGGAACAGTTGCAGGGCCAGCAGCACCAGCGCCACGAACACGCGCGCCCGCATGAAGGCGCGCCACAGGCGCTCGAAGGCGCGGGCGCGCTGGTCGTGCGCCTGCGCGCCCGCGCTGTCGTGTGCCGAGTACCAGGAGGGGGCGAAGCTGGAACTGTCGTGGCGTGCCATGCGGGACCTCAGGCCGACGGGCCCTCGATGCGCTGCCGGTGCTCCGCGCTGCAGTAGCTGCCGTCGCGGCCGATGAGCGCCTCGCTCTGCGGCAGGTGCGTGCCGCAGGCGCGGCAGGCCACCATGGCGATCGGCTGGCCGGGCCCGCGCGCGGCGGGGCGTGGCCGTGGCGGCGCGGCGGCTTCACCTTCCTGGCGCTCGATGCGGCGGTTGTTGCGCCACACATAGAACGCCACCACGACGACGGCGAGCACGAGCAGGTATTTCATTCTTGGAGCGTCATGTGCGGTGCAGCAGCACCTCGATCACGAAGCGCGAGCCCACGTAGGCCAGCAGCAGGAAGCCCGCGCCCACGTAGAGCGTGCGCACGGCGGTGCGCCCGCGCCAGCCCAGTTGCCAGCGGCCCCACAGCAACACGCCCATGGTGGCCCAGGCGAGCACCGAGAACACGGTCTTGTGGTTCCACACCATGCGCTGGTTGAGCAATTCGGAGAAGTGCCAGCCCGCCAGCAGCGTGAGGCTCAGCAGCAGGAAGCCCGCGGCCACGAAGCGGAAGGTGAGGCGCTCCAGCGTGAGCAGGGGCATGGCGGTGTCGCTGGCCGCGCCGCTGCGCATGGCCCGTTCGGCGCGCTGCATCAGCCAGGCGTGCACCACGGCGGCGGCGATCAGACCGTAGGACGCGATGCCCAGGGCCCAGTGCAGCGGCATCCACACCGAGGGCAAGGCGGGGTGCTCGGCGCCGGGGAAGGCGATCACCAGCAGCATCACGGCCGCGCCCATCAGCGCCAGCGCCCAGCGCGCGCGCAGTTGCGGGTACAGCCGGCTTTCGACCAGGTAGACGGTGAGCACCAGCCACAGCGTGACCGACAGCGCCGGTGCGAAGCCGAAGCGCACCGGTTCGCTGAGCAGGCCGGCCAGCAGCGCCAGCAGGTGCAGGCCCCAGGTGATGGCGAGCAGGCCGCGCGCCTGGAAGCTGCCCAGCCGGGGGTGTGCCCATGCCACCAGCGCGTACGCCAGCGCGGCCAGCGTGGCGAGCACGGCGGCCGGCGGGTTGAAAGCCAGTTGGGGCAGGAGGTTCATGGCCACAGGCCAGCGCGGCAGGTGCCGAGGGCTAAAATCAGCCGCACATCTTAACGGCGCCTCCCGGGCGCCTTGCGGCCCGATCACCCGTTCAACGGGTCCCCATGGCGCTCCGTCGGCGCCTCCTCACTCCCGCCCCAGCCATGGCTTCAGCCCTGTCCGACCGCCTGTCACGCATCGTCAAGGAGATGCGCGGCCAGGCCCGCATCACCGAAAGCAACGTGAGCGACATGCTGCGCGAGGTGCGCATGGCCCTGCTCGAGGCCGACGTGGCCCTGCCGGTGGTGCGCGACTTCATTGCGCGCGTGAAGGACAAGGCGCTGGGCCAGGACGTGGTGGGCTCGCTCACTCCGGGCCAGGCGCTGGTGGGCATCGTCAACCGCGAACTCGCCGCGACGATGGGCGCTGGCGTGGCCGACCTCAACCTCGCGGCCCAACCGCCCGCCGTGATCCTCATGGCCGGCCTGCAGGGTGCCGGCAAGACCACCACCACCGCCAAGCTGGCGCGGCACCTGATCGAGAAGCGCAAGAAGAAGGTGCTCACGGTCTCTGGCGACGTCTATCGCCCGGCGGCCATCGAACAGCTCAAGACCGTGACCGCGCAGGCCGGCGCCGAGTGGTTCCCCAGCACGCCCGAGCAGAAGCCCGCCGACATCGCGCGCGCCGCGCTCGACCACGCGCGGCGCCACCACTTCGACGTGCTGCTGGTCGACACGGCCGGCCGCCTTGCCATCGACGAGGCGCTGATGCGCGAGATCCGCGACCTGCACGCGGTGCTGAACCCGGTGGAGACCCTGTTCGTCGTCGACGCCATGCAGGGCCAGGACGCGATCAACACCGCCAAGGCGTTCAAGGAGGCGCTGCCGCTCACCGGCATCGTGCTCACCAAGCTCGACGGCGATTCGCGCGGCGGCGCGGCGCTCTCGGTGCGAGCCATCACCGGCGCGCCGATCAAGTTCGCTGGCGTCTCGGAAAAGATCGACGGCCTGGAGGTCTTCGACGCCGAGCGCCACGCGCAGCGCGTGCTGGGCATGGGCGACATCGTGGCCCTGGTCGAGCAGGTCACGGCCGGCGTGGACATGGCATCGGCCCAGAAGCTCGCGGCCAAGGTCAAGAGCGGCGAGGGCTTCGACCTCAACGACTTCCTCGATCAGTTGCGCCAGATGAAGCAGATGGGCGGGCTGTCCAACCTGCTCGACAAGCTGCCCGCGCAGATGGCGGCCAAGGCCGGCGAAGCCGACCTCTCGCGCGCCGAGAAGGACATCCGGCGCAAGGAAGGGATCATCTGCAGCATGACCCTGGCCGAGCGCCGCAAGCCCGAGATCATCAAGGCCACGCGCAAGCGCCGCATCGCCGCCGGGGCGGGCGTGCACGTGCAGGAGGTCAACCGCCTGCTCAAGGAATTCGAGCAGATGCAGGGCATGATGAAGAAGATGAAGGGCGGCGGCCTCATGAAGATGATGAAGCGCATGGGTGGCATGAAGGGCATGCCCAAGCTGCCCGGCATGTGATCCCTCTCCCCGCAATCTCCACCTCCCCACGCCATGGCACGCGACGTTCACGTCATCTCCCACCCGCTGGTGCAGCACAAGCTCACGCTGATGCGCCGCAAGGACACCAGCACCAAGAGCTTTCGCGAGCTCGTGCACGAGCTCAGCGCCCTGCTGGCCTATGAGCTCACGCGCGACATGCCCATGCAGGAGATCGACATCGAGACCCCGCTGGAGCCGATGAAATCGCGCGTGATCGACGGCAAGAAGATCGTGCTGGCTTCCATCCTGCGCGCGGGCAACGGCTTCCTCGACGGCATGCTGCAGGTCATACCCGGCGCGCGCGTGGGCCACATCGGCCTGTACCGCGACCCGGCCACGCTCAAGGCCGTGGAGTACTACTTCAAGATGCCGCAGGACATGCACGAGCGCGACGTGATCGTGCTCGACCCCATGCTGGCCACCGGCAATTCGGCCGTGGCGGCGGTGGACCGGCTCAAGAAGACGAACCCGCGCTCCATCCGCTTCGTCTGCCTCGTCACCTGCCCCGAAGGCCTCAAGACCTTCCACGACGCGCACCCCGACGTGCCGGTCTACACGCCCGTCATTGACCGGGGCCTGAACGAGCACGGCTACATCGTTCCCGGCCTGGGCGACGCGGGCGACCGCATCTTCGGAACGAAATAGGTTCCCCTTGCGGCGCTGCGCGCCTCCCCCCAGGGGGCCATGCCGACGGACCGGCGGAGCCGGATCCGTGGCATTCGCGGTTCGGGGCTGGCAGGACTGGGGCCTTGCGGCTGCATGACAGCTTTGTTATTTCGTTTGCGTTAGGGTAGCCACCCATGAATCCCCAAGCCCCTTCCTTCTGGCGCATCGGCTGGACGTCCCTGCTGCGCGACTGGCGCGCGGGGGAGTTGCGGCTGCTGGTGATCGCGGTGACGCTGGCCGTGGCCGCGCTCACGGCCGTCGGCTTCTTCGCCGACCGCCTGCAGGGCGGCCTCACGCGTGACGCCAGCGCGCTGATCGGCGGTGACGCCGTGGTGGTGTCCGACCAGCCGGCCGGCGCGGCCTTCGTCGAGCGCGCCGAGGCGCTGGGCCTGCGCCACACCCACAGCCTGAACTTCCCCACCATGGGCCGCGCGAGCGACGAGCAGGGCGGGGCGGCGCGGCTGGTGGCGCTGAAGTCCGTGGGCGAGGGCTATCCGCTGCGCGGCACGCTGCGCGTCTCCGAGTCCCCCGACGCGCCCGACGTGGTCGCGCCCGGCATTCCCGCGCGCGGCACCGCCTGGGTGGACGCGGCCTTGCTGGTGCAACTCGACCTGCGCGTGGGCCAGCCGCTGCTGCTGGGCGACGGGCGCTTCACCATCGCGCGGGTGCTCACGGCGGAACCCGACCGCGGCGGCGGCTTCATGAGCTTCGCGCCACGCGTGATGATCCGCAACGACGACCTCCCCGCCACCGGGCTGGTGCAGCCCGCCAGCCGCGTGAGCTACCGGCTTGCCGTGGCCGGCCCCGAGCCCGCCGTGGCCGGCTTCAGCCGCTGGGCGCGCGCGGAGATCGAGCGCCCCGGCGTGCGTGGCGTGCGGCTGGAGTCGCTCGAGGGCGGCCGGCCCGAGATGCAACGCACCCTGGGACGCGCCGAGAAATTCCTGAACCTGGTGGCCCTGCTGGCCGCGCTGCTGTGCGCAGTGGCCGTGGCCATCGCGGCGCGCGGCTTCGCGCAGCGCCACCTGGACGACTGCGCCATGCTGCGCGTGCTGGGCCTCTCCCAGGGCAACATGGCGCGCGCCTACACGGTCGAGTTCGCCATCGTGGGCCTGTTCGCCAGCGCGCTGGGCGTGCTGCTGGGCTGGGTGGTGCACCACGTTTTCGTCTTGCTGCTGGCGGGCCTGGTGGAGTCGCGCCTGCCCGCGCCCGGCCCGGTGCCGGTGCTGCTGGGCCTGGGCATGGGACTCACGCTGCTGCTGGCCTTCGGCCTGCCGCCGGTGCTGCAACTGGCCAAAGTGCCGCCGCTGCGCGTGATCCGACGTGATGTCGGCCAGCTCAAACCCGCCACGCTCGGTGTGCTGGGTCTGGGCGTGGTGGGCTTCGCGGCGCTGCTGCTGGCGGCCAGCCGAGACCTCCTGCTGGGCGGCATCGCCGTGGGTGGCTTCGCGGCGGCGGTGCTGCTGTTCGCGGCCGTCAGCTACCTCGCGGTGCGCGTGCTGCGCGCCAGCGTGAACGAAGCCACCGCGCCGCGCGCCCTGGTCATGGCCACGCGCCAGCTCTCGGCGCGCCCGGCCTACGCGGTGGTGCAGATCAGCGCGCTGGCCGTGGGCCTGCTCTCGCTGGTGCTGCTCGTGTTGCTGCGCACCGACCTCATCGACAGCTGGCGCAGCGCCACGCCGCCCGATGCGCCGAACCGCTTCGTCATCAACGTGCAGCCCGAGCAGGCCCAGCCTTTCCAGCAGGCGCTGCGCGGCGCCGGCGTCAACCAGTACGACTGGTTTCCCATGATCCGTGGCCGCCTGGTCACCATCAACGGCAAGAGCGTGCAGCCCGAGGACTTCGAAGCCGAGCGCGCACAGCGCCTGGTCGAGCGCGAGTTCAACCTGTCGCACACGGCCGAGCGGCCCGAGAACAACCCCATCGTGGCCGGGCGCTGGACGCCCGAGGAGGCCGACGGCCTGAGCGTGGAGGAAGGCCTGGCCGAGGAGCTGGGCCTCAAACTCGGCGACGCGCTCGGTTTCGACATCGCCGGCCAGACGGTCGAGCGGCGCATCACCAGCCTGCGCAAGGTCGACTGGGGCTCCATGCGCGTGAACTTCTTCGTGCTGTTCCCCCTGGCGCAGATGCCCGACGTGCCGATCACCTACATCAGCGCCTTCCGCGCGCCCGAGACGCAGGGCTTCGACAACGCCCTGGTGCGCGAATTCCCCAACATCACCAACGTCGACATGAGCCAGACCATCGCGCAGGTGCAGCGCGTGCTGGGCCAGGTGATCGCGGCCATCGAGTTCCTCTTCGCCTTCACGTTGGCGGCCGGACTGGTGGTGCTGCTGGCGGCCGTCACGGCCACGCGCGGCGAGCGCGAGCGCGAATTCGCCATCCTGCGCGCCGTGGGTGCCGGCTCGGGCCTGCTGCGTCAGGTGCAGCGCATCGAGTTGCTGGGCGTGGGCCTTCTGGCGGGCTTCCTGGCCTCCGTCGTGGCGGTGGCGGTGGGTTGGGCGCTCGCGCGCTTCGCCTTCGAGTTCACCTGGACGGCCTCGCCCTGGGTGCCTCTGGGCGGCGCGCTGGCGGGCGCGGTACTGGCGCTGGCGGCGGGCTGGTGGGGCTTGCGCGCGATCTTGAGAACCCCGGTGGTTGAAACCCTGCGCCGCGCCGCAACATGAATAACCCC
The DNA here is from genome assembly GCF_035481345.1 of Hydrogenophaga sp. GTDB lineage: Bacteria > Pseudomonadota > Gammaproteobacteria > Burkholderiales > Burkholderiaceae_C > Hydrogenophaga. The sequence goes on from NZ_DATIGV010000117.1 coordinate 14,342, forward strand.
CGCCGCGCTTCGCGCGACCCCCGCAAAGGGGCGGCAGCTGCGGCCCGGCAGAGCCGGTTCCACGCTGCCCTTGGGCGTGCGACCACTCACGTAGCGAATCCGTATGAGCGAGTCATTGTTGCAACCTGAAGAACCCGCGAAGTTCGCCACCCCGTTCGAGTGGATCGGCGGTGAGGCGCGCGTGCGCGCGCTGGTCGACCGCTTCTACGACCTGATGGACCTGGAGCCCGGCTACCGCGAGCTGCGCGCCGCGCATGGCAGCACGCTGGACAGCGCGCGCGAGAAGCTGTTCTGGTTCCTGTGCGGCTGGCTCGGCGGGCCGGACCACTACGTTTCGCGCTTCGGTCACCCCCGCCTGCGCATGCGGCACATGCCGTTTGCCATCGGCATCGTCGAGCGCGACCAGTGGCTGGCGTGCATGGACCAGGCCATGGGCGAGACCGGGGTGGACGCCGAACTGCGCGAGCGGCTCAAGAAGAGCTTTTTCCAGACGGCCGACTGGATGCGCAACACGCCTTGAGCCCGCGATGGCGTTCGCAGCCGCTCCAGTCGGGGTGGTGCGTGAATATCAGTAGCGCAACCAAGCCGAAGCCCATTTTCGGTCTGAAGAGGCGAGCGGATCTCGGGCTAAGGCATTTGGTTGCTCGGATCACAAAGCCAGGCAACCGCGGCCAGTGCCGCATGAGGATTTCCCATGGCGATTGGCAGCAGCGCGTAAACCGCGGAGCTGTCGCTTGGGGGCAAGCCCTTCGTGCCGTAGAAGTACACGAGTTGATCCCTCAAGGCATAGAACGTGTTGGCAAAAGCCTGCGACGGGGGATCGGGTTCCAGGCCCTTGAGATTCAGTGCAATCCCCTTGGCCGACTGCAAGGTGCCGAAGCTGTTCTTGATGTCCGGCAGCGGCTCCGGACGCGTGCTCGATGCGGTAGCCATCGGGTAGTACCTATCCCACTCACGCACAACCCAGTCCGCGAGTTCGATGTGTGAGGCGAACGTGCGTTGGCCGTGACCGCCACGGAACGTGAGCGTGTAGGGGAACAATTGAGTAGGCATCAAAACTCCCATAAGTGAGGCTGGATTTCTGCGCAGCACGCAAGGCCTTCGCATGCTTGCGAGATTCTCCCCGCGCCCGCCGCTTGCGAAGGTCGCAACAGGACCGGTTGATCACCAATTGTTGGGAGGGGCAATTCCCCCTGTGGCGGTGCTTCAGCCCGGGCTGACGGCCGGGTTCAGCGGGTGGTCAGCGAGCGTTCGCGCAGCGTCAGCGGGCCGTACCAGGCCTCGGCCCGGGTGGCGAGGTTGTTGGCGTCGGTCATCAGCCCCACCGCGGTGAGGGGGCCCGGCGGCTGACCGAAGGCCGCCAGGTAGTCGGCGCGAAGGTCACGCTCGTGCTCGACCCAGCCGCCCAATTGCTGCGGCCCCTGCTGCACCACCAGCTTGCGGATGCGCCGCGTGTGCGGGTTCTCGACGACGGTGCCCACGGGGTAGCGGTTGTCCCACACGTACATCAGGGTGGCGTACGGAAGGGGCTCGCCGGTCATCAGGTGGGCCAGCTCCGAGAGCATGTGGTCGCGCCGGCTCCAGGATTGGCGATCGCCATCGAAGCTGAGCAGCACCCGCGCCACGGCGTCGTCGGCCTGGGGGTCTTTCATGTCGGCCTGGTCCATCAGCGCATCGGTTCGCCACGAGAAGCGCAGCCGCGCGCCGGGTGGCAGTTCCGCTGTTTGGAAGGGCAGGCGCAGCAGGCTGTTGCCCGCGTCGCTGCGCGCGTGCAGCGCGGGTCGCCCGTCGAACACGGTGGCGCGGTAGTCGGTGGGGCGGCGGTTGCCGTAGCGGCGGTGGTGCCAGGGGCCGGCGGCGGTGAGACCGTCGAACCGGCAGGCCCGCGCCCAGGCCGAGCCATCGATGGCGTTGTCGCCACTGCCCCCGGACGGCGGGTCACCCGGCGTGGCGCAGCCCGCCAGCGCGGCGCCAGCGGCGAGCAGCCAGTGGCGGCGATCAACCGGGAAGCGTGGCAGGGCGGGCGGCATGGCCCGAGATCATGCCGTGGTCCGCTCGCGCCAGCGCGACGCGCAACGGACGGTGGCGCCCCGCGTGCACGGCGTCACGCCGCGGGGGGGCCGTGTGTCAGGCCGGACGCAGCAGCACCACCAGCGCGCCGGCCCCGCCGTCGGCCGGGCGAGCCTGCACGAAGGCCATCACTTCCTTCTTCTGCACCAGCCATCGCAGCACGCGGCCCTTGAGCACCGGCGCGCGGCCCGGCGAGCCCAGGCCCTTGCCGTGCACCACGCGCACGCAGCGCAGGCCCTGCTGGTGGCTGTCCCGCACGAAGCGGCCCAGGGCCTCGCGCGCCTCGTCGGTGCGCAGGCCGTGCAGGTCGATCTCGCGCTGGATCGCCCAGCGGCCCTCACGCAGCTTGCGCACCACCTCCGGCCCCAGGCCGGGGCGGCGGAAGCTCAGCTGTTCGTCGGTGTGCAGCAGGGTTTCGACGTCGAATTCGTCGGACAGGGCCTCGCGCATCACCGCGGCCTCGTCGCGTTCGCGTTGCAGGGGGCGCGGCTCGGGCGCGGGGCGCGGCGGCTGGGCGCGCCCGTGCGCGGGCAGGCGCTGCACCGGGCCCACGGCGATCTCGAACAGGCGGTGCTCGCGCTCGCGCCGCACGGCCGCCAGCCGTTCGGCCTCGCGCTCGGCCGCCTCGCGCGCCCGGCGCTCGGCCAGGGCGTTGCGGATGGACTTGAGCTCGCCGAGGGTGTTCACCTTCATGCCCGTCATTGTCGGGCCGGGCCCGATGCGCGGCGCGAACGGCTCAGAGAAGCCCGAGCTGAGAGAAGGACGCCGCGCGCTCGCGCGTGACGACGATGTGGTCGAGCACGCGCACGCCCACCAGGGCCAGCGCGTCGCGCAGGCTGCGGGTGATCGCCACGTCGGCCGCCGATGGCTCGGCGAGTCCGCTGGGGTGGTTGTGCGCCAGCACCACGGCAGCGGCCTGGTGGTGCAGGGCGCGCAGCACCACCTCGCGGGGGAACACGCTGGCCTGGTTCAGCGTGCCGCGAAACAGCTCCTCGAAGGCGATCAGGCGGTGCTGGCTGTCCAGCAGCAGCAGGGCGAACACCTCGTGCGGGCGGTCGCCCAACTGCAGGCGCAGGAAATCGCACACGGCGGCGGGGTCGTTGAGCAGGTCGCGCGCCTTCAGCGGCTGGGCCAGGGCACGGCGCGCGATTTCCATCACCGCCGCGATCAGCGCGCGCTTGGACGGCCCCAGGCCCTTGATGCGGCCCAGCGCGGCGGCGTCCGTGGCCACCAGGCCGGCCAGGCCGCCACAAGTGTCCAGCAGTTCCTGGGCGAGCTGCAGCACGTGCTTGCCGGCCATGCCGGTGCGCAGCAGCAGCGCCAGCAGTTCGGTGTCGCTGAGGGCGTTCGCGCCGCGCGAGAGCAGCTTTTCGCGCGGTCGTGCGTCGCTGGGCAGGCCCTTGAGCCCGGCCCGCTGATGGGCTTGCATGCGGTTCCTCCCCGGATCGGACGCGCTTTTTACAATACGCGTTTCGCCCATTCCCCAGGGTGCATCGCCACCCCCACCATGTCCCACGTCCAGCCCGGCTCCTTTCTCACCTTGCACTACCGCATGAGCGGCGCGCAGGGGCAGGTCATCATCGACACCTTCAACGGCCAGCCCGCCACGCTCAGCCTGGGCCAGGGCGAGCTGTCGCCGGCCATCGAACAGCGCCTGATCGGCCTGGCCGAGGGCACGCGCACCGTCATCGACCTGGCGCCCGGCGAGGCCTTCGGCGAGCGCCAGCCCGAGATGCAGCAGTGGGTGGCCCGCAAGCTGCTCAACGAACTGGGCGATCCGCACGAGCAGTACGCGGTGGGCGACGTGGTGCAGTTCCCCACGCCCGACGGCCTGGGCAGCTATGCCGGGGCCGTGCGCGAGGTGCGCGCCGATGGCGCCGTGCTGTTCGACTTCAACCACCCCCTCGCGGGCCAGGCGGTGCGTTTCGAGGTCGAACTGATCGGGGTCCTGTAATGGCGCAACTGCAAGACATCATCCTGGCCGAGCCGCGCGGCTTCTGCGCCGGCGTCGACCGCGCGATCGAGATCGTCGAGCGGGCGTTGGCCAAGTTCGGCGCGCCCATCTACGTGCGCCACGAGATCGTGCACAACACCTACGTCGTCAACGACCTCAAGTCCAAGGGCGCGATCTTCATCGAGGACCTGGACGACGTGCCGCCCGGCGCCACGCTGGTGTTCTCGGCGCACGGCGTGAGCAAGGCGGTGCAGAACGAGGCCGCGCAACGCGGCTTCCAGGTGTTCGACGCCACCTGCCCGCTGGTGACCAAGGTCCACATCGAGGTGGCCAAGCTGCACCGCGAGGGCTACGAATTCATCATGATCGGCCACAAGGGCCACCCCGAGGTCGAGGGCACCATGGGCCAGCTCGACAGTGGCATCCACCTGGTGGAAGACGTGGCCGACGTGGCACGCGTGAACCCCGCGCAGAGCGACAAGCTCGCGGTGGTCACGCAGACCACCTTGTCGGTGGACGACGCGGCGGAGATCCTCAAGGCCGTGAAGGCGCGCTTCCCGCAGGTGCGCGAGCCCAAGCAGCAGGACATCTGCTACGCCACGCAGAACCGGCAGGACGCGGTGAAGCTGCTGAGCGCGCAGGTGGATGTGGTCATCGTCGTGGGCAGCCCCACCAGCTCCAACAGCAACCGCCTGCGCGAGGTGTCCCTCAAGCTCGGCACGCCCGCCCACATGGTGGACAACGCCGATGAGCTGCGCCCCGAGTGGTTCGAGGGCCGCGCGCGCGTGGGCCTCACGGCCGGTGCCTCGGCGCCCGAGATCCTGGTGCGCCAGGTGATCGACCGCATCAAGGCCTTTGGCGCCATCTCCGTGCGCTCCATGGACGGCCTGTCCGAGACCGTCAAGTTCCCGCTGCCCAAGGGCCTCAAGCTCGGCGACGCCGGCACCCACTGATTTCCTTCACCCGCCCCCTCCCATGCTCGACATCGTTCAACTGCGCAAGGACCTGCCCGCCACCGTGGCCCGGCTCGAGACGCGCAAGCAGCCTCAGCCCTATCTTGACGTCGCGGCCTACCAGGCCCTCGAAGGCGAGCGCAAGACGCTGCAGACCCGCACCGAGGAACTGCAGGCGCAGCGCAACAGCGTGTCCAAGCAGATCGGCGCGCTCAAGGGCAAGGGCCAGCACGCCGAAGCCGACGCGGCGATGGCGCAGGTCGGCGCCATCAAGGCCGAGCTGGAGGCCGGTGCCGCGCGCCTGGACGTGATCCAGGCCGAGCTGCAGGCCTTGCTGATGGCCGTGCCCAACCTGCCGCACGAGAGCGTGCCGGTGGGCGAAGACGAAACGGCCAACGTGGAAGTGCGCCGCTGGGGCACACCGCGCAGCTTCGACTTCCCGGTGCGCGACCACGTGGACCTCGGCGCCCCGCTGGGCCTCGATTTCGAAACCGGCGCGCTGCTCTCAGGCTCGCGCTTCAGCTTCCTGCGCGGCCCGGTGGCGCGGCTGCACCGCGCGCTCGCGCAGTTCATGCTCGACCTGCAGACCGAGCAGCACGGCTACACCGAGTGCTACACGCCCTACATCGTCAATCGCGAGGTGCTGGAGGGCACGGGCCAGTTGCCCAAGTTCAAGGAAGACATGTTCTGGGTGCTGCGTGGGGGCGACGAAGAAGCGGCCGAGCAGTACCTCATCTCCACCTCGGAGATCTCGCTCACCAACACCGTGCGCGAGCGCGTGCTGGCCGAGGCCGACCTGCCCATCAAGCTCACCGCGCACAGCCCCTGCTTCCGTTCCGAGGCCGGCAGTGCGGGCCGCGACACGCGCGGCATGATCCGCCAACACCAGTTCGACAAGGTCGAGATGGTGCAGATCACGCACCCCGACAAGAGCTACGAGGCGCTGGAGCAGATGGTGGGCCACGCCGAGGCGGTGCTCCAGAAGCTGGAGCTGCCTTACCGCGTGATCGCGCTGTGCACCGGCGACATGGGCTTCGGTGCCGCCAAGACCTACGACCTGGAGGTGTGGGTGCCGGCACAGAACACCTACCGCGAAATCTCGAGCTGCTCCAACTGCGAGGCCTTCCAGGCGCGCCGCATGCAGGCGCGCTTCAAGAACGCCCAGGGCAAGAACGAGCTGGTGCACACGCTCAACGGCTCGGGCCTGGCCGTGGGCCGCGCGCTGGTGGCGGTGCTGGAAAACCACCAGAACGCCGACGGCAGCATCGCGGTGCCGGCGGCGCTGCGGCCCTACCTGGGGGGGCTGGAGCGGCTGGCGGCGCACTGAGGAGGAACGGTATTTGCCGGGCAGCGGCCAGCTTCACTCAGGAGAGCGCCCATGAACGCTGCTTCAGCCTACGTCAGCGGCGGGCCGTCTCGCGCCGAGATCGCGTCCACGCCCGGCCACACGGTGATCGAGTTCGGCTCCAACCTCTGCGGCATCTGCCAAGCCGCGCAGCCGGTCATCGCTGAGGCACTGGGCGCCCACGTGGGCCCGGCGCCGCTGCGCCATCTGAAGGTCGAAGATGGCCCGGGGCAGCCGCTGGGGCGATCGTTCGGCATCAAGTGGTGGCCAACCCTGGTGGTCCTGCGCGACGGGCAGGAGGTCGCCCGCGTCGTGCGGCCCCGCCGCGTGCAGGACATCGAGGGCGCCCTGGCGCCTCTGGCCGCCAGGCCTTCGCCGGACGGCTCGTGACGAGGTCTCCCGTGAACGCCCGACAGGTGCTTCGACTCTGCCGGCAAGCGATCGGGGCCTGGTTCGATGATTTCGCCCCCAGCATGGGGGCGGCCATCGCCTACTACACCGCGTTCTCCCTGGCGCCGCTGCTGGTCATCGTCATCGCGGTCGCCGGTGCGATTTTTGGTCACGAGGCCGTCACCGGCCAGATCACGCAGCAGCTCACCGATCTGATCGGCGCCGAAGGGGCCCGCCTGGTGCAGGGCCTCATCGCCAGCGCCAGCGACACCGAGCGCGGCCTGGTGGCCGGCACCATCAGCATCGTCGTACTCATCGTCGGTGCCACCACGGTCTTTGCCGAACTGCAAAGTGCGCTTGACCGCATCTGGCGCGTGCCGGAGCGCCAGAAGCCCCAGGGCGTGTGGGCCATCCTGCGCGCCCGCCTGCTGTCGTTCGGGCTGATCCTGGGCCTGGCCTTCCTGCTGATGGTGTCGCTGGTGGTGGGTGCGGCCATAGCCGCCGTGGGCAGTTGGGCGGGCGGGCTGATGCCTGGCGCCGAAGCGCTGCTGCAGGCCCTCAACGTCCTGGTGTCGCTGAGCTTCACCACGGTGCTGTTCGCGATGATCTTCAAGTTCATGCCGAGCACCTCGGTCGCGTGGCGCGACGTGTGGGTGGGCGCCCTCGTCACGGCGGCGCTGTTCGAGCTCGGCAAGCTG
>NZ_DATIGV010000118.1:0-30899 GCF_035481345.1 Hydrogenophaga sp.
GTTCGGAAGAAAGGGCCGAGGTAGCCGCGCATCTCGAGCTGCGCGCCGCCGTTGACCGGCTTCAGGCGCGCGCGGTAGCTCTTGCCGTTGTTGGGGTCGACGATGCTGCCGCCCTCGTACACGGCCTTGTCGCTTTCGCTCTGCTTGATGGCGCGCAGGATTTCAAGGCCGAGGATGGGCTTGTCCTTGCGGTCGTCGCTGCACTTGTCGCACACCGCCTTCTGGTCCGTGGCGGGGTCCAGCAGCTTCTCGATGCGGCCGCTGAAGACGCCGTTGCTCTCGGTGATGCGCACCAGCGACTTCTCCTTCTTCGAGTCGTCGTCGATGGTCTTCCACAGGCCCGTGGGCGTCATCTGCGCGTGGGCCAGGCCCGTGAACGCGATCAGGGCGATCAGGGAAGCGGCAAGCGTCGTCTTGAGCAACATGGCGGTCTCCTGCGGTTGAGGCAATCGGTCAGGCCAGCGCTGCGTCGGTGTCCATCAGCACCTTGCTGCCCGAACGCGCCAGACGCATCAGCGTGGCCGTCTCGGGAAACAGCTTGGCGAAGTAGAAGCGCGCGGTCTGCAGTTTGGCGGTGTAGAACGGGTCGGTGCTGCCGGCGTCGATGGCGCGCTGCGCGGCCTGGGCCATGCGCGCGAAGAAGTAGGCGAACACCAGGTGGCCCGCCACGCGCAGGTAGGGCACGGCGGCCGCGCCCACCTCGTCGGGGTTCTGCAGGCCCTTGAAGCCGATCTCGGTGGTGAACTTGGTCATCTGCTCGCCCAGGTAGCCCAGGGGGTTGATGAACTCGGCCATCTTCTCGTTCACGCCCTCTTCTTCCACCAGCGCGGCCACGAGCTTGCCGAACTTCTTGAGCGTGGCGCCGTTGTTGCCCAGCACCTTGCGGCCCAGCAGGTCCAGGCTCTGGACCGTGTTGGTGCCCTCGTAGATCATGTTGATGCGGGCATCGCGCACGTACTGCTCCATGCCCCATTCCTTGATGTAGCCGTGGCCGCCGAACACCTGCATGCAGTGGTTGGTGGCCTCGAAGCCGTTGTCGGTGAGGAAGGCCTTGGCAATGGGCGTGAGCAGCGCGGCGAGGTCGGCGCAATCCTTGCGCACCTTCTCGTCGGGGTGGTGCAGTTCCTTCTCGAGCAGCAGCGTGCAGAACATCAGCAGCGCGCGGCCACCTTCGGCATAGGCCTTGGCGGTGAGCAGCATCTTGCGCACGTCAGGGTGCACGATGATGGGATCGGCCGGCTTGTCCTTGGCCTTCACACCCGAGAGGCTGCGCATCTGGATGCGGTCCTTGGCGTAGACCAGGGCGTTCTGGTAGGCCACTTCGGTGAGGCCCAGGCTCTGGTTGCCCACGCCCAGGCGGGCGGCGTTCATCATCACGAACATGGCGGGCAGGCCCTTGTTGGGCTCGCCCACCAGGGTGCCCACGGCACCGTCGAGCACCATCTGCGCGGTGGCGTTGCCGTGGATGCCCATCTTGTGCTCCAGGCCGCCGCAGTGGATGGCGTTGCGCTCGCCGATGCTGCCGTCGGCCTTGACCTGGTACTTGGGCACCAGGAACAGGCTGATGCCCTTGCTGCCCACGGGCGCGTCGGGCAGGCGCGCGAGCACCAGGTGCAGGATGTTCTCGGCCAGGTCGTGCTCACCCGCGCTGATGAAGATCTTCTGGCCGGTGAGCTTGTAGGTGCCATCGGCCTGGGGCTCGGCCTTGGTGCGCAGCAGGCCCAGGTCGGTGCCGCAGTGGGGTTCGGTCAGGCACATGGTGCCGGTCCATTCGCCGCTGGTGAGCTTGGGCAGGTACTGCTTCTTCTGCTCGGGCGAGCCGTGCGCGTGCAGACACTCGTAGGCGCCGTGCGAGAGGCCGGGGTACATGGTCCAGGCCTGGTTGGCGCTGTTGAGCATCTCGTAGAGGCACTGGTTCACGATCAGGGGCAGGCCCTGGCCACCGAACTCGGGGTCGCAGGACAGCGCGGGCCAGCCGCCCTGCACGTACTGCGCGTAGGCCTCCTTGAAGCCCTTGGGCGCCTTCACCTCGTGGGTGGACTTGTCGAGCACGCAGCCTTCTTCGTCGCCGCTGATGTTGAGCGGGAAGGTAACCTCGGCCGCGAACTTGCCGCCCTCTTCCAGCACCGCGTTGATGGTGTCGGCGTCGATGTCGGCGTGGTTGGGGCAGGCCTTGAGTTCGTCGACGACGTTGAAGACCTCGTGCATCACGAACTGCATGTCGCGCAGCGGCGGGGTGTAGACGGGCATGGGTGGGTTCTCCTGTGGGTTCGTCGAAGTGAAGAAAAGAAAAATCAGCTCTTGCGGCCGGCGGGCTGGCGCGCGCCGTTGCGCTCGAGGATGGCGCCGAAGCCACGCCAGGCGCGGTCGATGCAGCCGGGGCTGCGCAGGAAGCGCGCCTCGTAGTGCAGGGCAAGAATCAATCCATGGATTTCGAAGGCGACCTGTGACGCGTCCGTGTCGGCCGACAGGTGACCCTCTTCGGCCGCGATCTCGATCGCGCGGCGCAGGGCCTCCTGCCAGGTGCTCACCGAACTGGCCAGGGCGTCGCGCACGGGGCCGGGGCGGTCGTCGAACTCGACGGCGCCGCTGATGTAGATGCAGCCCGAGTCGATCTCGACCGAGGTGCGCTTCATCCAGTTGTCGAACAGGGCGCGCAGGCGCGGCAGGCCGCGCGCGGCGCTCATGGCGGGATAGAAGACCTCGTCCTCGAAGCGCGTGTGGTACTCGCGCACCACCGAGATCTGCAGTTCCTCGCGCGAGCCGAAGTGCGCGAACACGCCGGACTTGCTCATCTGCATGACCTCGGCGAGCGCGCCGATGGACAGGCCTTCGAGCCCGATCTGCGTGGCCAGGCCCAGGGCGGCGTCGACGATGGCGGCCTTGGTCTGCTGGCCCTTGGGCTGGGGCTTGGCCGCACCGCCATCGGTGGCGGCGGCGCGGCGGGTGCGGCGGGCGGTGGTGTCGCTCATGCGGGGCCTGGGTGGATCGGCCAGGTATCGGCCGAAGGAAACGAACGGTCGTTCTATTTTTACCCAGATTGGGACCGCCATGGCAAGTCCGATGCGCAATCGCGGCCTCCGGTTTAGAGCCAGGGCTCTAAGGCCAGGAAGACGCCGCCGAAGGCCGTGCTTATCAGGGCCTTCCTCATTCGCTGTGGCGCCAGACTGGGTTCCTACTACCAAGGAAGCCCCCGCCACCCCACCGTCCGCTCCAGGCGGGCCCGGGTCGCCAGGGCATGGTGGCGCCGCCAGCGCGCGTTCAAGCTGGTGACCATGGATGGCATCGGCACACCCTCCCGGGCGCCGAGGCCGATGAGGAGACCGACATGCTGACCGCGCACCGCTCCATCGCCCACCCCCGGCCCTTGCACCGCCCCATGACCCGCGACATCGCGCCCACCGATCCCACGGCCCGGCAGGCCTGGCGCTCACGCTTCCTGGGCCTGCAACTCACCTGCCTCGACCCGGAAACCTTCACCCTGGCCGACTTCGCGCTCTGGCACGCGCTGGAAGAGCACATCTGCGATGGCGGCGAGGTGCTGGACCTGAGCGCACACGGCGAGGCCCTGGGCCGTGCGCCCGAGGAGCTGATGGAGGCGTTCGCCGACGCCTGCCGGCAGTTCCAGCGGCGGGCAAAGGCGCTGCACCTGCCCGCCGGCCTGGCGGCGATGCCGTCGTGGGTGGACGCGCTGCCCTGGGTCGAACACCTCACGGCGCCGGGCCTGGCCGACGCACCGGCGGCGCCAAGCGCCTGATCGGGCGGCTCAGCCCCGCCCGCCGGGCAGCAGCAGCGCCAGGCCGTGCTCCAGGCTTTCGTTGGGCGAGCGTTTGAAGCCGCTGCGCGCGAAGCGCTGCAACCGGCCCACGCAGAAGGCCGTGATGACCGAGGCGTCGGCCTGCGCGTCCACCGTGGGGGTGGCCGCGCCGCCCAACGTGGCGGCTTCGCGCAGGTTCTGGCGCAGCGTGGCCTCGATCTTGTCGAAGAAGAGGTTCATGCGTTGCTGCAGGCGCTCGTTCTCGAACACCAGGGCGTCGCCGACCATGACGCGCGTCATGCCGGGGTTCTTCTCGCCGAACTGCAGCAGCAGGGCCACCAGCTTGCGGCAGCGCACCAGCGCGTCGGACTCGCGCTCGTCGAGCTGGCTGATCAGGCCGAAGACGGTCTGCTCGATGAATTCGATCAGGCCCTCGAACATCTGGGCCTTGCTCGCGAAGTGCCGGTACAGCGCCGCTTCGCTCACCTCCAGCCGCGCCGCCAGGGCCGCGGTGGTGATGCGCTCCGCGCCGGGTTGCTCGAGCATGGTCGCCAGGGCCTGCAGGATCTGCACGCGCCGCTCGCCGGGCTTGGGGCGCTTGCGGCCAGGGGTTTCGGCTGCCTCGGCCGCGGGCGCGGTGTCCAGCGTGTCGTCGTCGGGCATGGGCATGTCGGGCGCGGCAGCAGTGGTCATGGTCGATGGTCCGTGAGGTGGCTGTCAGTCCGGTGGACTCGGGGCACCCGATGGGGCCCGGGGTATCCCCCGCGGCATTCTCGCACAGCCGGCTACATCTGGTTACCCAGCATCGGCGCGGTTCGCCCGGCTAGTGGGCGACCGCATCGAAGACCACACGCACCCGCAGGCCGCGTCCGGTGGCACCCGAGTCGAGTTGCAGTTGCGTGCGGTGCACGCGCGCGATGCCGTCGGCGATGGCCAGGCCCAGGCCGTGCCCGCTGCCGCCGGTGCCGGGCACGCGGTAGAAGCGCTGCAGCACGCGCGCGCGTTCGGCTGGCGCGATGCCGGGGCCGTCGTCCTCCACCTCGATCCACGCGGCGTCGTCCGCCGCGCCCTGGCCGCAGCGCAGGGTAACGGCACCGCCCGCCGAGGTGTATTTGATGGCGTTGTCCACCAGGTTGATCAGCAGCTCGCGCAGCAACCAGGCATGGCCCTGGGTGCGCGCGGGCGCGGCCTCCAGGCCCAGGTCGATGCGGCGGGCGCCGGCGGCGTCCAGGAAGTGCTCCAGCACCGTCTCGCACAGTTCGGCCAGGTCCACGGTCTCCAGCGCGGCGTCGCCGCGCAGCGCGTCGGCGCGCGACAGTGCCAGCAACTGGTTCGCGAGCTGCGTGGTGTTGCGCGTGGCGTCGCGCAGGCGCAGCACCTGCTCGGCGCGCAGGCTCAGCAGATCGCCCGCGCCCATGCTGCGCGCGGCCTGGGCCCAGGCCTCCACCTGTGCCTGCAGGCCGGCCAGGGGCGTGCGCAACTGGTGCGCGGCGTCGGCGACGAAGCGCCGCTGCGTGTCGCTCTGCTCATTGACGCGCTCGAACAGGCGGTTCAGCGCGTCCACCAGCGGACGAACCTCGGCCGGCGTCTGGCGCCCGTCGATCGGGCTCAGGTCGCGCGGCGAGCGTCGCTCCACCGCCTGCTTGAGGTCCGTGAGCGGGCGCAGGGCACGGGTGACGCCCCAGCCCAGCACGCCGGCCGCCACGGCGAACAGCACCAGGTTGGGCAGCAGCACGCGCAGCGCCACGTTGCGCAGCCAGTGCTGGCGCGCGTCGCTGCCGTCGGCCAGCATGAGGATGAGTTCGCCCGCCTCCGTGGCCGCGCGCTGCGCGACCACGCGGTGCGTGACGCCCCCTTCGACGACGCTCACGAACTCGGGGGCGTCGGTGGTGGGCAGCAGCACGGGCAGCCACTCGGCGCCGAACAGGCGCTCGCCCTGAGCGTCCAGCACGCCGACGGCGGTGTGGCCCTCGCGGTCGGCCAGGAACTCCTGGATCGGCGGCGCCATGAGCAGCGTGAGGCTGGGGGCCTCGCGGGCCAGGTCGCCGGCCACCGAAGGCTCGTCGCGCGGCACCAGCACCGAATCGGCCAGCATGGGCACCAGGCGCAGCAGGCGCTGGTCCTGCTGCAGGGCAGCGGTGCCCGCGGCCTGGTAGTGCAGGGCCACCGTGACCGCGCCGACCATGGCGATGGTGGCCAGCAGCATGACCATGAGGCGGCGCCGCAGGCCGCCGATCGTGTCGCGCGGGGCGCTGCCCTCAGGCGGCGTCGCTGCGGTGGGCGGCATCGGTGCCCTCCAGGCGGTAGCCAAAGCCGCGGATGGCGCGCACGGCGATGCCCGCGGGCTCGAGCTTGGCCCGCAGGCGCGAGACGTAGACCTCGATCGCGTTGGGCGTGATCTCCTTGTCCCAGCCGGTGAGCGCGGCCAGCAGCTTGTCCTTGGCCACGGGCTTGGGCGTCTGCATCAGCATGTACTCGAGCACGGTCCACTCGCGCGGGCCCAGCTCCATGGGCTGGCCCGCCAGCGTGGCACGCCGGTGCGCCGTGTCCATCTCCAGCGCGCCGAAGCCCAGCACGGCGGAGGTGGCGGCCTGCGAGCGGCGCAGCAGCGCGCGCAGGCGCGCGAGCAGCTCCGGCAGCTCATAGGGCTTGACCATGTAGTCGTCGGCACCGAGGTCCAGGCCTTGCACGCGGTCGTGCAGGGCGTCGCGCGCGGTGAGGATCAGCACCGGCAGTGCCAGGCCGCGCGCGCGGATGTGGCGCGTCAGCGCCAGACCGTCGCTGCCGGGCAGGCCGATGTCGAGGATGGCGGCGTCGAAGGTGTCGCGCTCCAGCACCTGCTCGGCGCGCTCGGCGCTGCCCACCCAATCGACGGTGTAGCCGGCGTCGGTGAGGCCCAGCTTGATGCCGCTGGCGACCATGAGGTCGTCTTCGACCAGGAGCAAACGCATAACGTCAAGGCAGAGGTTTCGCCGCCGGGCCGCCCCAAGGCAAAACGCGCCCCCTCGGGGGGCAGCGACCCGCGCAGCGGCGGAGCGTGGGGGCTGTCACGACTTGATCATGGTGCCGAAGGGCTCGTTGCCCAGCACCTCCAGCAGCAGCGCATGCGGCACGCGGCCGTCGATGATGTGTACCGCGTTCACGCCGCTCTTGGCGGCGTCCAGCGCGCCGGCGATCTTGGGGATCATGCCGCCGGAGATGGTGCCGTCGCGCACCAGCTCGTCGATGCGCTGCGGCGTGAGCTCGGTGAGCAGCTCGCCGCTCTTGTCGAGCACGCCACGGATGTTGGTGAGCATCAGCAGCTTCTCGGCCTGCAACACGGTGGCCAGCCGGGCGGCCACCACGTCGGCGTTGATGTTGTAGCTCTCGTTCTGCTCCCCGTAGCCGATGGGGCTGACGACCGGGATGAACTGGTCGTCCTGCAAGGCTTTCACCACGGCGGGGTCGATGCCCACGATGTCGCCGACCTGGCCCACGTCGTGCTCACGCGCCGGATCGGCCTGATCGGCCAGTCGCAGCTTGCGCGCGCGGATCATGGCGCCGTCGCGCCCGGTGAGGCCCACGGCCTTGCCGCCGGCCTGGTTGATCAGGCCCACGATGTCCTGCTGCACCTCGCCGGCCAGCACCCATTCCACGACCTCCATGGTCTCGGCGTCGGTCACGCGCATGCCCTGGATGAACTCACCCTTCTTGCCCAGGCGCTTGAGCAGGGTCTCGATCTGCGGGCCGCCGCCATGCACCACCACGGGGTTGATGCCGACCAGCTTGAGCAGCACCACGTCTTCCGCGAAGTCCTGCTGCAGGGCCGGGTCGGTCATGGCGTTGCCGCCGTACTTGATGACCATGGTCTTGCCGTGGTACTGCCGGATGTAGGGCAGCGCCTGGGCGAGGATCTCCGCGCGGTCGCGCGGGGCAACGGTGGTGATGTCGGGGGCGGTGGTCATGCGCGGGCTTTGGGGAGGGAAACAAAAGCCCGGATTCTAGGGACGCCGGGCCCGCTCAGAAATGAATCCCCCGCATCATCTGCTGCATGGCGATCGCCTCCGGAGAAAGCTGCGCCTTCGCCCCCTTCTCGCCTTTCGCCGCCGCCGAGTCCGGGAACATGCGAAAGCTCGTGTTCATCACGATCTGCGCGATGCGCGGCACCAGCGCGTGCATCACCTGACCGGTGATGCCCAGGCGCGTGGCGATGCGCACCGGCTTGTCGATGCAGGCCTGCGCGATCATGTCGGCGGCCTCCTCGGGCGCCAGCGTGGGCACGTTGTTGTAGATCTTGGTGGGCGCGATCATGGGCGTGCGCACCAGGGGCATGTTGATCGTGGTGAAGGTGATGCCCAGGTCGGCGAACTCGCTGCTGGCGCAGCGCGTCCAGGCGTCCAGCGCGGCCTTGCTGGCCACGTAGGCGGAAAAGCGCGGCGCGTTGGTGAGCACGCCGATGGAGCTGATGTTGACCACGTGCCCCCGGCGCCGCTGCACCATGCCCGGCAGCAGGCCCATGGTGACGCGCAGGCAGCCGAAGTAGTTGAGCTGCATGGTGCGCTCGAAGTCGTGGAAGCGGTCGTAGCTGCCTTCGATGGCGCGGCGGATGGAGCGGCCCGCGTTGTTGATGAGGAAGTCCACGCCACCGTGGTTCTGCACCAGCAACTGCGTGAAGCGGTCGCAGTCGGCCATGTCGGCGATGTCCGCCGGGTAGGCGATGAACTGGTAGCCCTTGGCCTTGGCTTCCTTGCAGGCCTCGTCGAGTTTGTCCTGGTCACGGCCGCAAATGATGGTGGTGGCGCCGGCTTGGGCGAAGGCATGCGCCGCCGCCAGACCGATGCCGGAGCTACCGCCCGTGACCAGGACCACCTTTCCCGCGACGGTCCCCCGCAGGCTGCGGTCGCGGTGCAGGTCGGGGTCGAGGTGGCGCTCCCAGTAGTCCCACAGGCGCCAGGCGTAGTCCTTCAGGTTCGGGCACTCCACGCCGCTGCCCTTGAGCGCTGCCAGCGTGCCGCGGCAGTCGAAGCGCGTGGGGTAGTTGACGAAGGTGAGCATGTCCTCGGGCAGGCCCAGGTCCTTCATCACCGCGTCGCGCACGCGGCGCACCGGGGCCAGCGCCATCAGGCCCTTCTTCACGCTCTTCGGAATGAAGCCCAGCAGGGCCGCGTTGACGAACAGGTTCATCTTGGGCGCGTGCGCGGCCTTGCTGAAGATGTCGAGCACGTCGCCCACGCGGTAGCCCACCGGGTCCACCAGATGGAAGCACTCGCCCCCCTTTCGCTCGCCGTGGGCGATGTGGTCGAGCGCGTTGACCACGAAATCCACCGGCACGATGTTGATGCGCCCGCCTTCGAGGCCGATGCTGGGCATCCACGGCGGCAGGATCTGGCGCATGCGCTGGATGAGCTTGAAGAAGTAGTACGGCCCATCGATCTTGTCCATCTCGCCGCTCTGGCTGTCGCCCACCACCATGGCGGGGCGGTACACGGTCCAGGCCAGCTTGTTCTCGGCGCGCACGAGTTTTTCGCTCTCGTGCTTGGTCATGAAGTACGGGTGGTCGATGTTCTCGGCCTCCTCGAACATGTCCTCGCGGAACACGCCTTCGTACAGGCCAGCGGCGGCGATGGAGGAGACGTGGTGGAAGTGGCCCGCGCCGATCGCCTTGGCCAGCTCCAGCGTGTGGCGCGTGCCGTCGATGTTGACGGCCACCTGGCTCTCCTCGTCGGCGCCGAGGTCGTACACCGCGGCCAGGTGAAAGAAGTGATCGACCTGGCCCTTCAGCGCCTTGACGTCGTCGGCCGACACGCCGAGCTTCTTCTCGGTCAGGTCGCCGAACACCGGCAGCGCGCGCGCCGGCCCCACGCCCCAGTACTCGCGCAGCGCCGCCACCTTGCCTTCGCTCTCGCGGCGGATGAGGAAGTGCACCACCGCCCCCTTGCGCTGCAGCAGCTTGCGGACGAGGCGCTTGCCGATGAAGCCGGTGGCTCCGGTGACGAAGTACTGCATGGGGAGCTCCTGTGTGTTGTGGTTCGGGTGCCGCGAAGGGCATCGCTCGCGATTCTGTTGCACGCGATCGGGAGGCCCATTCCGCAGAAACCCGTGGCCGGTTTTAGTCGCCATACCCTACACAGGCCCGGTGCGGGCCGCCACCATGCGCGGCAATGGCGGTGCCCCGCGCGCCGCCAGCGCATCCGCAGCAACCACCACAGGAGCCCCGAACCATGGTCAAGAAGATCCAGAAGAAGGGCGGCAGCGCCCGCGCATCCACCGCCAACGGCACCGGTGCTTCGCCACTGGCCGGCGCCATCAAGGACTCGGCCCAGCAGATCTGGCTGGCCGGCCTGGGCGCCTTCGCCAAGGCGCAGGAAGAAGGCGGCAAGGCCTTCGAGACCCTGGTGAAGGAAGGCATGAGCATCCAGCGCAAGACCCAGACGGCGGCTGAGGAGCGCATCAGCGAGGCCACCAGCCGCGTGAGCAGCATGGCCAACGAGATCCAGAGCAAGGCCGCGGGCCAGTGGGACAAGCTGGAGAGCCTGTTCGAGGAGCGCGTGGCCAAGGCGTTGGGCAAACTGGGCGTGCCCTCGGCGCGCGACGTGGAGGCGCTGATGGAGCGCATCGACGCGCTCAACCAGCAGGTGCTCAAGCTCGGCGGCGTGGGCGTGTCGGCCGACAAGCCCGCGCGCAAGGCACCCGCCAAGGCCGCTGCGCGCAAGGCGCCCGCCAAGCGCGCGCCGGCCCGCAAGGCCGTGGCGAAGAAGGCCTCGGCCGCCTGATGCGCGCTGCTGCAGCGCAGCAGCATCGAGCCAGGCGGGGCCCTACACTTGAACGCATGCGCCTCGCCCGGCTGCCCGAAGGGGCTCACAGCGCAGCGCGCTGCACGAAGCTGACCGAATGACCCGCACCCGCCCTCGCCCCGGCGCCAGCCCGCGCGCGCCACGCATCGCGCTGGCCCTGGCCGGAGGCGGCCCGCTGGGCGCCATCTACGAGATCGGCGCCCTGTGCGCGCTCGACGATGCGCTCGATGGCCTGGACCTCAACGCCTGCGGGCACTACGTGGGCGTGTCGGCGGGCGGCTTCATCGCCGCCGCGCTGGCCAACGGCATCAGCCCGCGCGAGCTGTGCGAAACCTTCATTGAAGACCGGCCGCGGCTCGACGGTTTCGACCCGGCCTGGCTCATGCAGCCGGCCTGGGGCGAGTTCGCGCGGCGCTTGCGCACGCTGCCTCGGCTCGCCGGCGAAGCGGCGTGGTCGTGGTTGGTGCAAGGCAGGGCCATGAGCCAGGCGGCCGAGCGCCTGGGCGCCGCGCTGCCGGCCGGCGTGCTGGACAACGAGACCATCCACCGCGAGATCGCCCGTCTGTTCAGCCTGCCCGGGCGCAGCAACCACTTCGGCGACTTGCGTGCCCGCCTGACCCTGGTGGCCACCGACCTGGACACCGGCGAGGCCGCGCCCTTCGGCCAGCCGGGCTGGGACCACGTGCCCATCTCGCGCGCCATCCAGGCCAGCGCCGCCCTGCCCGGCCTGTTCCCGCCGGTGGAGATCGACGGCCGCCACTACGTGGATGGCGCGCTGAAGAAGACGATGCACGCCTCGGTGGCACTGGAAGAAGGTGTGGACCTGCTGCTCTGCATCAACCCATTGGTGCCCTATCACGCCAACCCGCAAGCGACGCATGCGGGCCGCATTCCGGCGCTGGTGGAAGGTGGCCTGCCGGTGGTCATGAGCCAGACCTTCCGGTCCATGATCCATTCGCGCCTCGTGCTGGCCTTCGAGCGCTACGAGCGCACCTACCCGGACACCGACATCGTGCTGATCGAGCCCGACCAGCGCGACGCCGAGCTGTTCTTCGCCAACACCTTCAGCTACCGCCAGCGCCGCGAAATGGCCGAGCACGCCTACCAGCGCACGCGCGCCTTGCTCAAGCTGCGCGCCGGGCGCCTGGAGCCGCAGCTGGCCCGCCATGGCATTCGCGTCAACCACGCCGTGCTGGCCGACCCGGCGCGGCGCCTGATCGACACGCGCTGGCAACCCGCCGACAGCGCCGTGGCCACGCGGCTGCACCGCGTGCTCGACGAACTGCAGCGCCGCCTGCCGGCCGCCGCCTGAGCCCGCGCGCATGCCCAAGAAAGCCCCCCGCCGCACGGCCGAGCGCATCCTGGAAACCACGCTGGAGCTGTTCAACCGCTTCGGCGAACCCAATGTCTCCACCACGCTGATATCGGCCGAGCTGGGCATCAGCCCGGGCAACCTGTACTACCACTACCCCGCCAAGGACGAGCTCATCAACTCGCTGTTCGAGCGCTATGAGCGGTCGCTGGGCGAACTGTTGGGTGCGGCCGATGGCGTGCGGCATGTGGAAGATGCCTGGTTCTTCCTGCATTCGCTGTTCGAGCGCATCTGGGAATACCGCTTCCTCTACCGCGACCTGAACGACCTGCTGTCGAAGAACCGCCTGCTGGAGACGCGCTTTCAGGGGTTGCTGGCGGCCAAGTCGCGCGCCGTTCGCGGTGTGCTGGGGGGGTTGGGCCGCTCGGGCGCGATCCAGATCGACAGCCGCGAACTGGAGCCCACGGCGGACAGCATGGTGGTGCTGCTGACCTACTGGCTGAGC
The DNA here is from genome assembly GCF_035481345.1 of Hydrogenophaga sp. Lineage (GTDB taxonomy): Bacteria > Pseudomonadota > Gammaproteobacteria > Burkholderiales > Burkholderiaceae_C > Hydrogenophaga. The sequence goes on from NZ_DATIGV010000118.1 coordinate 12,348, forward strand.
TTTGAGTACGTGCGCGACCCGCGCCGCGCGCTGGAGCCGGACCACGCGCAGGCCGCCTTGCTGCGCGGTGCGCAGCACGTGCTGCACCAACTGGCGCCGTACCTCGAGCCGGCGCAACGGCAGCACCTCATGGCGTTGTCATCGGCATACCAGCGGTGAAGGGCACGCCGAGGAAGCGCGCCGCGCTGCGCACGGCCGGCTTCATGCCGCCGATGTGCAGCCACAGAAAGTAGTTCGCGGCGTCGAACGGACTGGTGAACACCGAAGGGCGCAGCCGGCGCCCACGCTCGGCGTAATAGACCAACCACACATCGCCCTCGTAGTGGAAGCACCAGCCACCACGGGGAAAGGCATCGGGCACGCCCAGCATCTTCACGTTGAAGTCGACCCGCAGGCGATCCAGCTCTTCCGCCAGTTCGTCAAACGCCCAGGTCAGCGGCAACTCGCGTCGGGGCAGAGGCAGCTCGTAGTACGGATCCCATTCGATGTTCATGATTCCTCCTGAGATGGTGGGTCAGCGAAGGTCGCCGACTGCCATTGAACGCCGGGCGTGCCGGGTACGGAATCGAAACTCGAACGGGATCACGCATCGATCACAAACGGGGCGCGCACTCACCCACTGGGCGCGCGCTCACCCCGCCAAGCCATCCACCGCCTGGAACAAGGCCTGGCGGGCCTGGCTCACGATCTGGCCGCGCCAGGTATCGGTGTCGGTGTAGAAGGCGTCCTTCACGCGCTGTTTGATGGCGGCCTGCAGCTCGGCCGGTGCGTCGGGGTGCTGGTGCAGCCAGTGGTCGCCGCGCAGCGAGCCGATCACCTCGGGGATGGGCACGGTGCCGTACTCCAACGCGATACCGGTGTACTCGGCCCGCGGGCATTCCTCGTACACGGCCGCCCACATCATGCCGGTGAGCTTGGCGGAGGTGGACGAGCCGTCGTAGATGGAGGTGATGGGCGTGGCGCCGTCGCCGCCCCACCAGGCCTTGGCGCGCTGGAAGGCGGCGGCGTCGTCGCGGCAGGCGAAGATGCGTTCGCCCAGGCCGCTGGGGCCCAGGCCGGTGTGCAGGTCGATCCAGGCCACGCGGCGCGCGCGGCCGGCCTGTTCGCGCAGCACCTGGCGCACGGTGGCGTTGTTCCAGGTGGGCGCGGTGCCACCGAAGAACAGGCCATCGGCGAAGCGGTGCTGGCCGATGGTGATGGCGGCCTGGAAGGCGGTCATGCCGTGTTCGGCGATCCAGGCCTGCACAGCGGCCTCGTTCTCGGCCGTGGGCGGCCACTCCTCGGGCAGCAGCAGGTGGTGCAGGCCGGCGTAGGCTTCGTTCACCGGCAGGGGCCTGGCGAAGTCCTGGAAGTTGCGGTTGAGGTCCACGTTCTCGTGCGTCACGCGGCGCAGCCACGAGAAGCCGTGCGGATTGAGCGCGTGGATGTAGAGCACCGCCACGCCCGCGTCGCGGGCCTTGGCGCGCCACTCGGCGTCGTGCGCGGCATATACCTGCACGCCCGAGCCGCAGAAGCCCTCGACACCGTGGCAGGCGCTGCTCACGATCAGCAGGTTCTGCGCGTCGGGCGAGCCATCGAGCGCGGTGTCCAGGGCCAGGGTTTCGCCCTCGCGGCCCTTGAGCGGGTGCTCGTGGCTGCGGATGGCCATGCCGGCCGCGGCGGCGGCTTCGAGGAATTTGATGCGGGCGCGGGCGTAGGAAGGAGAGAAAGCGTCGCGGATGTCGATCACGCCGCACCTCCGGTGGCGGGCGGCTGGGCCAGCCACTTCTCGGCCAGGCGCACCCAGTAGGTGGCGCCCAGGGGAATCAGGTCGTCGTTGAAGTCGTAGTTCGGGTTGTGCAACACACAGGGGCCTTCGCCATGGCCCATCTCGCGATGGGCGCCATCGCCATTGGCGATGAACACGTAGCAGCCGGGTTTGGCCTGCAGCATGTAGGCGAAGTCCTCGGCACCCATGGTGGGCTCCTGCGCCAGTACGCGCTCAGGGCCCACGATCTCGGCCAGCACCTCGCGCGCGAAGGCGGTCTCCGCGGGGTGGTTGACGGTGGGCGGGTAGTTGCGATTGAACACGAACTCGCAGGTGGTGCCGTAGGCGGCACAGGTGTGCTCGGCGATCTCCTTCATGCGCTGCTCGATGAGGTCGAGCACCTCGTAGGTGAAGGTGCGCACGGTGCCCCGCAGCTCGGCGTGGTCGGGTACCACGTTGTTGGCCTCGCCGGTGTGGATCATGGTGACGGAGATGACGCCCGCATCCACCGGCTTCTTGTTGCGCGTGATGATGGTCTGAAAGCCCATGACCATCTGGCAGGCCACGGGGACCGGGTCGATGCTGGTGTGCGGCAGCGCGGCGTGCCCCCCCTTGCCACGGATGGTGATGGTGAAGTCGTTGCTGGACGCCATGACCGGACCGGTGCTGGCCGCGAAATTGCCGGTGGGCAAACCGGGCCAGTTGTGCATGCCGAACACGGCCTCGACGGGGAATTCGGTGAACAGGCCGTCCTTGATCATCTCGCGCGCGCCGCCACCGCCCTCCTCGGCCGGCTGGAAGATGAGGTAGACAGTGCCGTCGAAGTGGCGGTGCTTGGCAAAGTGCTGGGCCGCAGCCAGCAGCATGGCGGTGTGGCCATCGTGGCCACAGGCGTGCATCTTCCCGGCGTGCTGGCTGGCGTGGGCGAAGTGGTTGTGCTCCTGCATGGGCAGGGCGTCCATGTCGGCGCGCAGGCCGATGGCGCGCCCGCTGGCGCCGCCGTCGCGCCCGTGCACGATGCCCACCACGCCGGTGGTGCCCATGCCGCGCCGCACGGGAATGCCCCATTCGGTGAGCTTGGCGGCCACGAGGTCGGCGGTGCGCACCTCCTCGAAGCAGAGTTCGGGGTGCGCGTGGATCTCGCGCCGCACGGCCGCGATGCCCGCAGCCTGCGTGACGATGGAATCGATGAGTTTCATGACCGGTCTCCGAAACCGGGCATGGTAGCGGTAGCAAGCGTCGCCGCACGCGCCCGGCGCGACAGCCCTGCACGGCCGTCGGGCAAGGCCCTGGCGTGGGCCGATCAGCGCCGGATGCGACCGTCTTCGGTCAGCAGGGTGAGTTCGACGAACCTGGAGCCGGTGTGCTTGTTCGGCCCGAAGTCCACCGGAAAGCCGCCCAGGTCCAGGCCCTTCATGCCCTGGAGGGCGGTGATGAAGCCTTCGCGGTTGACGCCGCGGCCGGCGCGGGTGAGCGCCTCGGTGAACACCTTGGCGGCCACGTAGCCCTCGATGCCCGAGTAGTTGGGCGCACGGCCCTGCTTGGCGCGCACGGCGGCCAGGTACTCGCCCGACAGCACCGTCGCCGGGCTGTACGGGAAGGGCATGACCTGGCTCACCGCGACGCCGCGTGCGTCCTTGCCCAGTTCGTCCAGCAGCGCCTGGGTGCCCACGAAGGACACGTTGTAGAGGTTGCCGGCGAAGCCGGCCTTGCGCGCCTCGCGGATGAAGGCGGCGCACGACTTGTAGGCGCTGATCTGCACGATGGCTTCGGGCCGGCCGGCCATGATGGACTTGATCGATTCGGCCACGTCCACCGTGTTGCGCTCCACGGTGCCGGTGGAGGCCGGCTCCATGTTGAGCGCCTTGAGCGCGCGCGTGACGCCTTCCAGCCCGGCCTTGCCGTAGGCGTCGTTCTGATAGAAGACCGAGATGCGCTTGATGCCCACCTGCGTGAGCTGGCGCACGATGGCGGCCGTCTCGTCGAAGTACGAGGCACGCACGTGGATGGCGTAGCGGTTGAACGGGGTGCGCAAGGCCTCGGCGCCGGTGAAGGGCGCGAAGAAGGGCACCTTGGCCTCGGTGGCCAGCGGCAAGGCCACCACGCTGGTGGGCGTGCCGATGTAGCCGAACAGGGCGAACACGCCCTCGCCGATGAACTGCTTCGTGTTGGCCACGCAGCGATCGGGCTCGTAGCCGTCGTCCAGGCGTTTGAGTTCGATGCGCCGGCCGTGCACGCCGCCCTTGGCGTTGAGCTGCTCGAAGAAGAGCTGGGCGCCCAGGTGGAACTGCAAACCCAGTTGCTCGGCCGCCCCGCTGAAGGGGGCCGACTGGCCGAGCACGATGGCGCTGTCCGTCAGGCCGGCCTGGGCACTGGCCCGCCGCGGCAGCAGGCTCAGGGCGGGCAGAACGGCCGCGGATCCGGTGGCGGTCAGCAGGTGGCGACGTCTCATGGCGGTTTCCTTGTGGTGGACCGGGCGCTGATACCCCGCAAGGGTATAAACAGCTGTTCATATGTGGGCTGGCGCATCCGCCAAGCGGCGCCCGAAGCGGGGCCAGCGCGGCGGCCTATGATCGCCCCGCCACACCGGTACCCGTCATGACCGAAGCATCACCCGTTGTTCGCGGCGCCTGTCCCCACGATTGCCCCGATACCTGCGCCCTGCTCACCACCGTGGAAAACGGCCGCGCCGTGCGGGTGCAGGGCAACCCTGCGCACCGCCACACCGATGGCGTGCTGTGCACCAAGGTGTCGCGCTACGCCGAGCGCACCCACCACCCCGATCGCCTGCTGCAGCCGCTGCGCCGCGCCGGCCCCAAGGGCAGCGGACGCTTTGAACCGGTGTCCTGGGACGAGGCGCTGGACGACATCGCCGCCCGCCTGAAGGCCATCGCCGCGCGCGACCCGCAGGCCATCCTGCCGTACAGCTACGCCGGCACCATGGGCCTGGTGCAGGGCGAAGGCATGGCCGCGCGCTTCTTCCACCGCCTGGGCGCGTCGTTCCTGGACCGCACCATCTGCGCCTCGGCCGGCAGCGAAGGCCTGACGCAGACCCTGGGCGGCAAGGTGGGCATGAAGGTGGAGCACTTCGCCCAGGCCAAGCTGATCCTGATCTGGGGCAGCAACAGCATCGCCAGCAACCTGCACTTCTGGAAGCTGGCCCAGCAGGCCAAGCGCGACGGCGCCCGCCTGGTCTGCATCGACCCGCGCCGCAGCGAGACCGCCGAGAAGTGCCACGAGCACCTGGCGATCCGCCCCGGCACCGACGCCGCCCTGGCGCTCGCGCTGATGCACGAACTGATCGCGCACGACTGGCTGGACCACGACTACATCGAACGCCACACCCTGGGCTGGGAAGGCCTGCGCGAGCGCGCCCTGCAATGGCCACCGGCACGCGCCGCCGAGGTCTGCGGCATTCCCGAACAACAGATCGTCGACCTGGCGCGCGCCTACGGCACCACGAAACCGGCCGCGATCCGCCTGAACTACGGCATGCAGCGCGTGCGCGGCGGCGGCAACGCGGCGCGCGCCGTGGCCTGCCTGCCGGCGCTGGTGGGCGCCTGGCGGCACCGCTCGGGCGGTCTGCTGCTCTCCAGCTCGGGCCAGTTCCCGGTGCGCCGCGCCGACCTGCAACGCCCCGACCTGCTCGCCGGCCGCACGCCGCGCACCATCAACATGACCACGATCGGCGACGACCTGCTGCGCCAGGCCTCGCCCGGCTTCGGGCCGAAGGTGGAGGCGCTGATCGTCTACAACAGCAACCCCGTGGCGGTGGCGCCCGACTCCAGCCAGGTGGTGAAGGGCTTCGCGCGCGAAGACCTCTTCACCGTGGTGCTGGAGCACTTCCAGACCGACACCGCCGATTACGCCGACTACGTGCTGCCGGCCACCACCCAGCACGAGCACTGGGACATCCACACCGCCTACGGCCACACCGACGTGCTGCTCAACCGCCCCGCCATCGCCCCGCAGGGCCAGGCGCGCAGCAACACCGAGGTCTTCCGCGCGCTGGCCGCGCGCCTGGGTTTCGACGAGCCCTGCTTCGCCGAGGACGACCTCACGCTGTGCCGCACGGCCTTCGGCCAGGAGATCGATTTCCGGCAACTGCTCGACGTGGGCTGGGCCACGGTGCCGGTGCCGGAGGCGCCCTTCGCCGAGGGCGGATTTCCCACGCCCTCGGGGCGGTGCGAGTTCCACAGCGCCCGCCTGGCCGCCATGGGCCTGGACCCGCTGCCCGATCACGTGCCCAACGCCGAGCCCGGCGGCACGCACCCCGACTTCCCGCTGGCGATGATTTCGCCGCCGGCGCGCAACTTCCTCAACAGCAGCTTCGTCAACGTCACCAGCCTGCGCGACATCGAAGGCCAGCCGCGGCTGGAGATCCACGCCGAGGACGCCGCGCCACGCGGCATCGCCAGCGGGCAGATGGTGCGGGTGTTCAACCAGCGCGGCGAGTACCGCTGCGTGGCCGAGGTGTCCAACCGCGCGCGCCCCGGCGTGGTCAACGGCCTGGGCATCTGGTGGCGCAAGCTCGGGCCCTTCGGCACCAACGTCAACGAAGTGACCAGCCAGCGCCTGACCGACCTGGGCCGAGCGCCCACCTTTTACGACTGCCACGTGCAGGTGGCCCCGCTGGAGGCCAGCCACTGATGCGCGCGGCCGGCCTGGCGCTGCTGCTGGCGGCGACGGCGCTGGCCACCGGTTGTGCGCGCACGCAGGGGCTGGGCTACTACTGGCAGTCGGTCAGCGGCCACGTCGACCTGATGTGGCGCGCCCGCCCGGTGAACGACTGGCTGGCCGACGAGGGCACGCCCGCGGCGCTGCGGCAGCGGCTGGAACTGGCACGCCGGCTGCGCGCCTTCGCCGTGAGCGAGCTGGCACTGCCCGACAACGCCAGCTACCACCGCTACGCCGACCTGGAGCGCAACGCCGCCGTCTACAACGTGGTGGCCGCGCCGCCGCTCTCGCTCACCCTGCAGACCTGGTGTTTCCCGGTGGCGGGCTGCGTGGGCTACCGCGGCTACTACCGCGAGGACGACGCCCGCGCCTTCGCCGCCAGCCTGGGCGACGACCTGGAGGTGGGCGTGTACCCGGTGCCCGCCTACTCCACCCTGGGCTGGATGAACTGGGCCGGCGGCGACCCGCTGCTCAACACCTTCATCCGCTACCCCGAAGGCGAACTCGCCCGCCTGCTGTTCCACGAACTCGCCCACCAGGTGCTGTATGCGAAGGACGACACCACCTTCAACGAATCCTTCGCCACGGCGGTCGAGCGCATCGGCGTGCAGCGCTGGCTCGCTCAGGCGTCCACACCCGCCGCGCGCCTGGAGTACGAGGCCTTCGACCAGCGCCGACGCGCGTTTCGCGCGCTCACGGCCTCGGTGCGGGCCAGGCTTCAGGCGGTGTACGGTGACGCCACGCTGGACGACGCCGCCAAGCGGGTGCGCAAGGCGCAGGTAATGGCCGACTTCCGGCGCGAATACGAGTCCCTCAAGGCCTTCTGGGGCGGCTTCGCGGCCTATGACCCCTGGGTGGCGCGCGCCAACAACGCCCTGCTGGGCGCGCAGGGTGCCTACGACCAGCTCGTGCCCGGCTTCGAGGCCCTGTTCGAGCGCGAGGGCCGCGACTTCGGTCGCTTCTATGATGCGGTGCTCACCCTCGCCGCCCTGCCCAAGGAAGAACGGCACCAGCGCCTGCAGGCGCTGGCGATCACCCGCTGACCACCCGGAGACACCGCCCCATGGCCGACATCCACATCGAACGCGAGCACACCCTGGGCCTGGCCGCCGCGCGCAAGCTCGCCTGGAAATGGGCCGAGCAGGCCGAGGAAGAGTTCGACATGAGCTGCACCTACGAGGAAGGGGCGCGCGAGGACGCGGTGCAGTTCACGCGCTCGGGTGTCAGTGGCTGCCTTCAGGTGACGGCGAACCGCTTCGTGCTCGACGCCAAGCTCGGCTTCCTGCTCGGCGCGTTCAAGGACCGCATCGAAGCCGAGATCGTGAGCAACCTGGACACGCTGCTGGCGGGCAAGAAGCCCGCCGCGAAGAAGACGGCGGGCAAAAAGAAAGCCACCTGAACGCGCAGGTGGCTCAACCCAGTGGCACCGAGGAACGGGCTTTGCCGCGCCTCAGGTGCCGCCCCTTTAGGGGGTCGCGCGAAGCGCGGCAGGGGTGTTCCTGGTCAGCTGAGACTTTCGATGAGGTCGATGTACTGCTGCATCGCGTCATCGGACGACGCGCCCTTGAAGCCGTTCCAGGCATCCCACTTGGCGCGGCCCACCATGTCGCTGAAGCCGGGCTTCTTCTCGGTGTTGTCGCCCGCGGTGGCCTGCTTGTACAGGCCGTAGATCTTCAGCAGCGTGGCGTTGTCGGGGCGCTCGCTGAGCTTCTTGGAGTTGGCGACGGCGGTCTCGAAACGGGCTTTGAGGTCGGACATGGAGTCTCCTGGGGGATGGGCACCGCGGGGATGGCGGTTTGTCCCGGTATCTTACGGAGCGTGGCCTGCCCACAATAGAGAACCCACCCGAGGAGACACCATGGACCACCGCGTCGCGGCCGTCACGCAAGCCCTGAGCAGCACGCTCGGCCTGCAGGGCGAGCGCATGAGCAAGGTCGACACCGCCTGGCTGCGCATGGATTCGCCGGCCAACCTCATGATGATCGTGGGCGTGTGGGTGCTGCAGCCCGGCGTGGCGCGCGAAGCGCTGGCCCAGCGCGTGAGCGAGCGCCTGCTGCCCTACCGGCGCTTCCGGCAGCTCGCACGCGAGGACGCGGCCGGCGCGGCCTGGATCGACGACCCCGACTTCGACCTGGCCCGCCACATCACCACGCACCGCCTGCGCCGCCGCCACGGGCAGAGCGAGCGCGAGGCGCTGCAGGCCCGGGTGGGCCAGCTCGCCGTGCAGCCGTTGGACCACAGCCACCCGCTGTGGCAGTTCGAGCTGATCGAGGGCTACGCCGGTGGCTCGGCGCTGATCGCGCGCATCCACCACTGCATCGCCGACGGCATCGCCCTCATCGGCGTGATGATGAGCCTGGTGGACGGCGGCGAAGCCCCGGCGCCGCGCGCCCGGCGGACCAAGGCCCCGGCCAACGGTGCCGAGGACTGGCTGGCCGATACGCTCATCCGCCCGCTGGGCGACATCACCGCCCGCGCGCTGGAGGTGGCCGGCGGCGGCGCGGCGAAGTCGCTCTCGCTCATGGCCGCGCCGCAGCAGGCCCTCTCGGGCACCGTGGACCAGGCCATGGACCTGGCCCACGTGGGGGCGCAATTCGCCAGCGACGTGGCCGCCCTGGCCCTCATGCCCGACGATTCGCGCACGCGCCTGAAGGGCACGCCCGGCGCGGTGAAGAAGGTCGCCTGGTGCGAGCCGATCCCGCTGGACGCGGTCAAGGCCATCGGTCGCGCCTTCGACGCCTCGGTCAATGACGTGCTGCTGTCCTGCGTGGCCGGCGCCATCGGCGAGTACCTGCGCGGCCATGGCGACGACACCACGGGCCAGGACATCCGTGCCATGGTGCCGGTGAACCTGCGTCCGATGGAGGACGCCTGGAAGCTCGGCAACCGATTCGGGCTGGTTCCGCTGTTGCTGCCCATCGGCCTGACCAATCCGGTGGAGCGGCTGTACGCGGTGCGTGCGCGCATGCGGGGGCTCAAGGGCAGTCTGCAGCCACTGCTCACATTTGCCTTGCTGTCGGTGGCGGGGCTGCTGATCAAGCCCGCTCAGGACGCTCTGCTCAACCTCTTCGGCCGAAAAACCACGGCCGTGATGACCAACGTGCCGGGTCCCGGCAAGAAACTCAGCTTCTGCGGCAGCACCCTGGAACAGACCATGTTCTGGGTGCCTCAGTCGGGCACTGTGGGGCTGGGCGTGTCGGTGCTCAGCTACGGCGGCGGCGTGCAGTTCGGCGTCGTCGTCGACACCACCTTGTGCCCCGACCCGCAGGCCATCATCGACGGCTTCACGCCGGCCTTCGAGCAGTTGCTGGCCCTGACGCTGATGCTGCCCTGGGGACCCGACCCCGACTAGGGCTCAGGCCACCGCCAGCCGCTTGCTGGCGATGTGCAGCAGGCCGTCGAAGATCAGGCTTTCCACCAGCTCCACCTCGGTGGACATGGACGGCGCCATCTTCCAGCCCGCCCCGCCGGTCATGAAGACCTCGGGCGCTTCACCGCAGTGCTGGCGCAGGTTCTCCACCATGCGTTGCACGGCGCCGGCGATGGCGAAGGTGCCGCCGCTGGTGAGCGCGTCGCTGGTGTTGGTGGGGAAGTCGCGCACCTCGCCGGTGGGCACGTGCAGGCCCGCGGTGCCCGATTCGAGCGCCCGCAGCATGATGCCGTGCCCCGGCAGGATGAGGCCGCCCAGGAACTTGCCCTCGGTGTCGATGGCCTCGACCGTGACGGCCGTGCCCACCATCACCACCACGCAGGGCCGTGGCCGGCCGTGCGCCAGCAGGCGCTGGCGGGCGCCGATCATGGCCACCCAGCGGTCGGAGCCCAGCCGCGCGGGGTGGTCGTAGCCGTTGACGACCCCGGCCTCGGCGTTGCCCGACACCACCCACTGCGGCGTCACGTCCCACATTTCCAGTTGTTCCTCGACGCGGCGCTTGACCGCGTCGCCGGCGACGATGCAGCCCAGCACCCAGCGCGGCGTGGGCAGGCGGCTCCAGTCGCCCTCTTCCAGGGTTTCGATGTTCTCGAGGAACTGCGCACCGTGCGTGATGAGCCGGGCACCGACGCGCGGCTCGTCGTACAGCGCCCACTTCAGGCGCGTGTTGCCGACATCCAGGGCGAGAAAGGCCATGGGGCGCGATTATGACAACGGCTTTACCCACCCGCGGCGGGGATGGATCAGATCAAGCCCAACCAGCAGGCCCGCTGCACAGCTCCCAGCTTGTTGTCCGTCTGCAACTTGGACATGGCGTTGGCCAGGTGGTAGTTCACCGTGCGCTCCGAGCAGTCCATGCGCAACGCGGTCTCCCGCGCCGTCAGGCCCTCGAAGGCGAGGTTCAGGCTTTCCAGCTCGCGCGGGCTCAGGCTCACTCGCTGCTCGGCCAGGGCGCGCTTGAGCATGGGCCATACGTTGAAGACCGACCAGGCCAGCGCGGCGGCCTCCAGGCGGCTGTCGTAGGCGCGCGGGCTGAACATGAAGCATTCGAAGGCCCGGCCGGCCGGCAGCGGGAACGCCACCCGCACCAGGCTTTGCTGACCGTGGGCCAGAAACAACCGGCGCCAGCGGCTGGAGTGCTCGGCGGCCGACTTGGAGATATCCTGCCAGGCGACCAGGGGCGCGTCGCTTTCCCGCCAGCTCGCACCGAAGTCCGTGCTGGCGGCCAGCGCCTCGGCGGGGGCCAGCATGCGCGGCGGGTGAACGGCCAGCAACTCGCGGCGCTCGCTGGGTCCCAGAGGGTCCGGTCCGAGCACCAGAACGACCTCGACGCCCTGTTCGCGCAACGCCATGAGCCAATCGGCCAGGATGCTGTCGACACCGACACTGTCAAAGTTGACAGGGAGTGTCATGGGTGCCTTGACCCACAAGGTTGCAGAATGCGCGCAACTCGGGCGTCGTCGATGACATCCGTGAGCGTCCAGTCAGGACAGGAGACCATATTGCGGCTGAACCGGTTGCAGTGGAAAAGCGGGTGGGCAAGGTGGCGGCAGTGGCTGCTCGACGAAGTCGTGCACACGCCGCTGGAGCCGATTTTGCACCCATCGCCCCGCCGGCTGGTGTGGATCGGCTTCTTCACGTTCAGCGGACACCTGCTGATCTACTGGATCTGGGCGCACGCCGTGCCCCAGCCCTACGAGAACCTGGGCGCGCGCCTCATCATGGCCTTCCTGGCGCTCATCTACCTGATGCCCGGCCTGCGCCGCGACCCGACCTCGGCCATGAGCGGGCGCCTGTTCAGTCTGGCCACCTGGATCCAGCTGCCCTGGTTCTTCAGCTGGATGTACGCCATGAACGGCGGCAACCAGGCCTGGCTGGGCAGCGTGGCGGCCATGGTCCTCATCTATTACCACGCCACCGACTGGCGCCTGGCCACGCTGGGGCTGCTCACGGGCGGGGCGGCCGGCCTGTACACCTCGCACCTGATGGGCGCCACGCCGGTCGGACCCGACCAGCCCATGGCCAACGTCGTGGTGATCGCCTTCGCCTGGACCATGGGCCTCATGCTGGGCATCTCCAGCGCCAACCTGCGGCGCGCGCGGCTGCTCAACACCCTGTCCACCATGGGCGTGATGGCGCATGAGCTGCGCACGCCGCTGGCCACGGTGAACCTCATGGGCGACGTGCTGCGCAACCTGTCGCAGCACGACGTGAGCGACGCCAAGCGCAAGAAGTTCGAAGAACTGGCGACGCGGCTGCAGAATCTGGTGCGCAGCATGAACCGGCAGATCGACACCCAGATCTCCAACGCCCAACTGCTGCGCCTGCCACGCGAGCACAGCGCCATCCAGGCGGCCGAACTGGTGCAAGAGGTGGTGGCCGGCTACCCCTACCGCAGCTCGCGCGAGCGCGACTGCGTGCGCGTGCAGGTGCAGCAGGACTTCTGCTTCATGGGTTCGCGCTCGCTGTTCGCGCAGGTCATCATCAACCTGCTCAAGAACGCCCTGCACGCCCTGGCCTCCGCCAGCCACGCGCCGCAACCCGGCGATCTTCGGGTCGACGTCGGCATCCACCACGGCAAGGGCCGCATCGCCGTGTCCGACGACGGTGTTGGCATCTCCCATGAATTGCAGAACCGCATTTTCGAACCCTTCTACTCATCGCAAGCCGGCGCCGGCAACGGACTGGGCCTCACGTTCTGCAAGAACGTGGTCGAAGGTGCGCACGGCCGCCTCAGCGTCCACTCCGAACCCGGGCTGGGCGCCGTCTTCATGATCGACCTGCCACTGACCACCACGGCGCCCGTGCGGCCCGCCGCCAACGCGCAATCCCAATGGCTCTGACACTTTCCCTTTTCCAGCGACCGGGGGGCGTCCTGTTCCTCGACGACGACCCGGACTACCTGGACATGCTCGGCATGGTGGTGCCCGCCCAGACGCAGGTGGAGCTCTACTCGCGGCCGGCGGGTTTTCTGGCGCGCATGCAGTCCGAGCCCGCGCACTGGGAGGCCGACGCCGCGTTGCAACTGCAGATGATCGACCGCTGGCGCCAGGGCCAGCCCCTCATTCCCCAGGTGCTGCGCTACTGGGCCAGCCGCCCCGAGCGCTACCACCTGGCCCAGGTCTGCGTGGTCGACTACGCCATGCCCGGCACCGACGGGCTCACCGTGCTCAACACCCTGCTCGACTGGCCGGGCGCGCGCGTGCTGCTCACCGGGCAGGCCGATGAGCAGATCGCCATCCAGGCCTTCAACAACGGCCTCATCGACCAGTTCGTGCCCAAGCAGGCCACCGACATCACGCGCCACCTGCTGGGCGTGCTGCGGCGCCTGGCCCAGGCGCCGCACCCGCGGCTGAACACCCTGTGGCGCGGCGTGCTGCGGCCCAACCAGCTCTCGCTGCTGCAGATCCCGTCGGTGGCGCAGTGGCTGCGCGACTACACCCACCACCATTGGGTGGAGTACGTGGTGATCGGCGAGCCCTTCGGCCTGATCGGCGTGGACATGGCCGGCCAGGCGCACTGGCTGCAACTGGAGCCCACCTCCAGCCTCCCAGACCTGGCCGACCTCGCGGCCTCGGCAGCGCTGGGCATGGATGTGGTGCAGTCCATCCGTTCCGGCCAGCGGCTGGCGGCGGTGGAGTTGCACCAGCAGCTGGGCCTGTCCGGCAGGGTGCGCACGGCCCCGGCCATCGCCATTGGCGAGGACGGCCTGCTCATGGCCGCGCCCTTCCAGCTCGAGCCGTCCGAGTTGCCCCAGCCGATCTACCCGTACCGCAACTTCCTGCAGTCCGAGAACCACCGGATGGTGCAGGACGGCTAGTGGCGATCTCAGCCCCCCGAGGGGGCTGATCCGCTTTTGGGCGGCCCGGCGGCGATCGTGGTTCCGCTGTTCAGTCGGCCACGCCCGCGCGGGCGCGGCGCGCGATCGGCCACTCCCACGGCTGCACGATCGGCGCCACCTCGCGCAGCACGGCCTCGATGTGCCCGATCTCGGCCTCGGTGAGCGCGGCGTTGAGCGTCAGGCGCACCATGGCGCGATTGCGGCTGGTGGCCGGCGCGCAGAAGATCGCGCCGAACACGCCGCGCGCCTCCAGCTCGTCGCGCAGGCGCATGGTCTCGGGCTCGGTGCCCGCCTCCAGCGCAATGATCTGCTCGGTCCCCTGGTGAATGGGATAGCCCATGTCGCTGATGCTCGCGCGCAGGCGACGCGTGATGTCCATCAGCCGCTCACGCTGAGCGTCGGCGCGCTGCAGAACGCCCACGGTGGCGCGCAGGCCGGCCACCTCGTGCGGCAGCAGGCAGGAGCTGAAGATGTTGGGAAAGCTCGAGCTCAGCACGTAGTACCGCATGCTGGCCGGCATGGTGAAGAAGCCGGCGCGCCCCGCCATGGCCTTGGCCAGGCTGGCGGTGATGAAGTGCACGCGGTCGGTGAGGCCCAGCTCGGCGCACAGGCCAGCGCCTCGAGGACCGTGGGTGCCCAGCGAGTGAGACTCGTCCACCAGGATCATGGCGCCGTGCTTTTCCACCACCTCGACCATCTCCTGCAGCGGGCAGATGGCCCCCGTGGTGCTGTAGACCGAGTCCACCACCACCACGCCGGGGCCCTTCTTGGCCAGCACGCGGTCCAGGTGGTCCGGGTCGTTGTGGCGGAACGGGGACGCCGGCGCGCGCGCAGCGTGCGCGCCTTCCCACAGCGAGGTGTGGGCCATGGTGTCGATGTAGACCGGGGTGTCGGCGTTGGCGATGGCCTGCAGCAGGCCCACGTTGGCCGAGTAGCCGGACTGGCAGACCAGCGCGTCTTCCTTGCCGACCCAGTCGGCCATTTCCAGCTCGAAGGCGCGCGACGGGTGCTGCGCCAGCAGGAACACGCCGGACTGCACCACGAATTCGGTGTTGCGGGTCAGGGCCGCGACCTGGGCCGACACGATGTCGGGGTGCCCGGTGACGCTCAGGTAGTCGTTGCCGTCCAGGCGCACCGCGTTCGGACCGGGTTGGCTGCCGTGCAGCACGAACTTGCCTCCCCAGTGGCCTTCCCACCGCGGCAAGAAGTCGCGCTGGATGCGCGCGCGCAGGGCGGGGTTGAGCGGCGGGTCCTTCGGCGCCGCGAGTTCGAGCATTCCCAACGTAGTCATGGAGTTCCTTTAGAAAGCCTTTAAAAGGCCCGAGGGCTCCATTGAAAAAAGGAATGTGTGACCAATCGCACAAACCCTGTCAGGATTGACAGGGGGTATGACGCTTTCGACTCAAATTTGAGGCTGTAAAACCGACCAGTGGTCGGATGGACGCTTCATCTGAGCAACACTTTGTGGCTGGTTTTCCATCCCGTTACTCGCCCCCGGGCGCCGCGCCGGCCTGCTGCGCCGCAGCAGCACCAGATCGAGGCATCCCGCGGACACCCCCGCTAGCGGTCCTTGGTCACGCCGGCCGACCCACTTCGCATGATGAAAAACTGAAGAAATTCAGCCAAGTGTTCAAAAAAATTCATGCGCGCATCGGCGCGCTGCCCTCTCGCGGGAAGAAGGCGGACAAGAGGCTGACATCGCGCGCCACGCTCGGTGAAAACCCTGTCTTGGTAAGCATGCACGCGGAAGGATGATCCCCGCTCCACCTGAACCCTCACTGGAGACAAACCGATGTCCGAGAAGAAAACCGTCACGTCCCGCCGCGGCGTGCTCAAGGGTGCTGCCGTCGCCACCGGCGCCATGGCCGTGCCCATGGTCGCCACCGCACAGACCACCACGCTTCGCTTCCAGTCCACCTGGCCCGCCAAGGACATCTTCCACGAGTACGCCAACGACTTTGCCAAGAAGGTCAACGACATGGCCGGCGGCAAACTCAAGATCGAGGTGCTGCCCGCGGGTGCCGTGGTGCCGGCCTTCCAGCTGCTGGAGGCGGTGGCCAAGGGCACGCTCGACGGCGGCCACGGCGTGATCGCGTACCACTACGGCAAGAACTCGGCCCTGGCGCTGTGGGGCTCGGGCCCGGCCTTCGGCATGGACCCGAACATGGTGCTGGCCTGGCACTACTACGGCGGCGGCAAGGACCTCGTGGACGAGATCTACAAGTCGCTGAACATGGACGTGCAGTCCTTCCTGTATGGCCCGATGCCCTGCCAGCCGCTGGGCTGGTTCAAGAAGCCGGTGGCCAAGGTCGAGGACATGAAGGGCCTGAAGTTCCGCACCGTGGGCCTGGCCGTGGACGTGTTCACCGCCATGGGCACCGCGGTCAACCCGCTGCCCGGCGGCGAGATCGTGCCCGCACTGGACCGTGGCCTGATCGACGCGGCCGAGTTCAACAACGCCTCGTCCGACCGCGTGCTGGGCTTCGCCGACGTGGCCAAGAACTGCATGCTGCAAAGCTTCCACCAGAGCGGCGAGCAGTTCGAGATCCTGTTCAACGGCCCCAAGTACAAGGGCCTGAACGCCGAGCTCAAGGCCATCATCGACTACGCCGTGCAGGCCGCCAGCGCCGACATGAGCTGGAAGGCCATCCACCGCAACAGCGAGGACTACATCGAGCTCAAGAAGGCCGGCGTGAAGTTCTACAAGACGCCCGACCCGGTGCTGCGCGCGCAGCTCGCGGCCTGGGACACGACGATTGCCAAGAAGGCCGGCGAAAACCCGCTGTTCAAGAAGGTGCTCGACTCGCAGAAGGCCTTCGCGCAGCGCGCCGGCCAGTGGCAGAACGACTACACCGTCGACTTCAAGATGGCCTACAACCACTACTTCGGCCGCGGCGCGAAGAAGAGCTGATCAACACCTGACAGCCCACGAAAGGGCGCCCCCGTGGGCGCCCTTTCTGTTTCCCGGAAATCGACATGCAAAAACTGCTTCTCACGGTCGACGCGGTATCGACCTGGTTCGGCAAGGCCTGCGCCTGGACGGTGGTGGCCCTGACCCTGCTGATCAGCTGGGAGGTCTTCTCCCGCTACGTGCTCAACGAGCCTCACGCCTGGGTGCTCGACGCCCAGATCATGCTGTACGGCGTGCTCTTCATGACCGCCGGCGCCTACACCCTGGCCAAGAACGGCCACGTGCGCGGCGACGTGCTGTACGGCTTCTTCCGGCCACGCACGCAGGCCACTGTGGACCTGACGCTCTACATCCTGTTCTTCCTGCCCGGCATCGTGGCGCTCACCTGGGCGGGCTGGACTTTCGCCAACGAATCGCTCGCGATCCGCGAGCAGACCTTCAACGCCGACCCGCTGCCGGTCTACCCGTTCAAGTTCTTCGTGCCCGTCGCCGGGGCCTTTCTGCTCCTGCAAGGCATCGCCGAGATCATCCGCTGCGTGATCTGCATCCGCACGGGCGCCTGGCCCAGCAAGGAAGAGGACGTTGAAGAGGTCGACGTCGACAAACTCAAGGAAATGGTGCACGTGAAAGACGCCGACATCGACGCGCTGGACAAGGGCCTGACTGCGCAACAGAAAGGCGGCCAGTGATGACGATCCGCAAGGAACTCTGGTTCGGCTTCATCCTGATGGGGATCATCCTGGCCGGCGTGCTGGCCATGGTGTTCAGCGTCGGCACGATGACCAACGGCCACTACGGTCTGCTCATGCTCTCCCTGGTCGTGGTGGCCATCATGCTGGGCTTTCCCACCGCGTTCACGCTCATGGGCATGGGCATGATCTTCACCTTCTTCGCCTACCACTCGGGCAAGCAGACCGCAGGTGGCGCGATCACCCAGACGCTGGACCTGATGGTGCAGCGCGCGTTCTCGGTGATGGCCAGCGACGTGCTGATCGCCATTCCGCTGTTCGTCTTCATGGGCTACCTGGTCGAACGGGCCAACCTCATCGAGAAGCTGTTCCGCAGCCTGCACCTGTCGCTGGCGCGCGTTCCCGGCTCCCTGGCGGTGGCCACGCTGGTCACCTGCGCGGTGTTCGCCACGGCCACCGGTATCGTCGGTGCGGTGGTCACGCTCATGGGTCTGCTGGCCTTGCCGCAGATGCTCAAGGGCGGCTACGACACGCGCCTGGCCGCGGGCTCCATCACCGCGGGCGGCTGCCTGGGCATCCTGATCCCGCCGTCGGTGCTGCTCATCGTCTACGGCGCCACCGCGGGCGTCTCCGTGGTGAAGCTGTACGCGGGCGCCTTCTTCCCCGGCCTCATGCTCGCGGGCCTGTACATCGTGTACGTGATCATCCTGGCCAAACTCAAGCCGGCCTGGGCCCCGCCCCTGACGGCCGAACAGCGGCACGTGCCGCTGCCCGAGCCGCTGCTGAAGCTGGGTGCCACCGCCGGCAAGTCGGCCCTGCTGGGCCTGCTCTCGGCGCTCAAGGGCCGCAACAACGCCGGCGTGTCGACCGGCTATCTGCTGCGCCAGCTCGGCGTGGTGCTGCTGCCGGCGGCCCTGTTCGTGGCCGTCGCGGTGCTCAGCTACCCCAGCACCCAGCCGATCGCGACGGCCGATCTGCCGGCCGGACTGGTGCCCCTGGGCCAGGGCAATGCCTCGCCAGACGCCAACACCGGCCTGGCCGAACCCCCTGGCGGCGGCGAGCAGGGCCTGGCCGAACCCGATGGTGGCCTGAGCGAGCCGCCCAGCGACGACAGTGAGAACGGCCTGACCGAACCGCCGTCCGGCGACGGGCCCCAGGGCCAGGAAGCGCCGGCATCGGACGAGCCTCGGGGCCCGAGCGAACCCGGCGGCGTCGCCGAGCCACCCGCGGCCTCGGCCGGTTCGGGCGGGGCTGGCG
>NZ_DATIGV010000119.1:0-64524 GCF_035481345.1 Hydrogenophaga sp.
CGCGGACGCTAGCGCATCCCGCAATGAATCGCGGTGTCGGTCGTCAGCGAACTCCTGGTACTCGATGGCCACGTGGTGCAGGTCGTGCGCCGCGACACCGAGGTAGTGCGCGCAGGTGCGCACGTGCGGCTCCAGGTGCTCGGCGACAGCGGCCAGGTCTTTTCCGTGCGATCGAAGTGGAACGTGCGGTTGATGCGGATCACCTGGTCGAACCAGGCTTGAGCGCGGCCGGCATGCGCAGGGCCCGCCAGCGCGCGAGGAATTCACTGGCCAGCCGGCGCGACAGGGACCGCTCGCGGCGCGGGCTGGCATTGATGACAAGTACGTTCATGCGGGTGCTTCCGATGGGGGTGGTGGGGACGCGATCGATCAGGGGCTCATTCATGGTCGGGGCCCAGCAACACACGCAGGTCGATGCTGTCCGCCATGGCCCGGTACCCGCTGTCGCCGGGATGCAGGTGATCGCCGGAATCGAAGGCCGCGCGCAGGCGGGTGGGACGGGACGGGTCACGCGCGAGCCGATCGAAATCGACCACGGCATCGAACGCGCCGGCGTGGCGGATCCATTCGTTGAGCCGCTGGCGCAGCGCCTCCTTCTGGGGGCTGTAGTGGCCTTCCAGCGGCGTGTCCTTGAGCGCGTCCTCGAAGGGCATGAGGGTCCCGCCGATCACCCGCACACCCCGCACACGCGCTTGCTCGATGAGCTGACGCAGGCCATCGGTGAGGCTGGACAAGGGCGGGAGCGCCTCGTTGGGCGCGAAGGCAGCCCCCGGCCAGCCGATGTCGTTCGTGCCGAGCAGCACGATGACCGCGCGCACGCCGGGGTGCTGCAGCGCGTCGCGCTCCAGTCTCGCCAGGGCGCTCTCGCCCATGCCCGGGCTCAGCAGGCGATTGCCTGAAATGCCTGCGTTCAGCACCGCAACGCCCCGCGGAGCAAGGCGGCGCGCCAGAAAGTCGGGCCAGCGGTGGTCCGCTCCCGGCGTGGACCCGTTGCCATCGGTGATGGAGTCGCCCAGCGCGACCACCGCCACCGGTGCGCGCGCGGATTCGACCAGCACGGCGGAGAGGAAGGCGCGCGTCGCCAGCTTCTCGCCGCCCTGCGCGGCCGCACGCCCCGCGACGTTGCCCGGCAGCAGCTGCGTCTGATCGCGCGCGTCCCAGTGGAAGCCCGCGATCGGCGTGCGATCGGGCAGGTAAAGGTCCACCCGAAGGCGCGCGCCCGCCGGCACGGCCACGGGGATCGGATCGCTGAGCGCCTTCGCGCCCGCGGCGACGGTGATCTGCTTCGACCCCTGGAAGCTGGCGTATGCGCCCGCGACCGATGCACCCGCTGCGCCCGATGCGTCGAATGCGACATGCGCGCTCGCCACCCTCAAGGGCGAGCGCCCGTATTCGTTGCTGACCACGAGGCGAAGGCGTTCGCCGCCGACGCTGACGCGCAGGTGCTGACGCACGGTCACGTCTTGCAAGGGCTGTGGCATGCCCAGGGGCAGCGCGAACCCGCTGTCCCACAGCGGCTGGGCTGGCGCGATCCAGCTCGTGGCCCACTGAGTTGGCGTTGGCGCTGCGGAACCGGTCGACGGTGGGCGGGCGGACGACAGGGCGGTGGCGCCTGCGAGAAGCAGCGCCAGGCCGAGGCGTGCGAAGGGGTGTCTCATGGGAAATCCGTGTGGATGGGGAAGTGCGGTGAATTTCCGGCATTCCCATTGAGATGAGAAGCGAAGAAAATGGAAGATCACCTCTTCTGAAATGGAATGACTCGATGGACAGGCTCAAGGCCATGGGCGCGTTCGTGCGCGCCGTCGAACTCGGCAGCCTCTCGGCCGCGGCGCGCGAGATGGGGACCACACAACCCACCCTCAGCAAGCAGGTGGCGTGGCTGGAGCGGGAGTTGGGTGCGCGGCTGCTGGAACGCAGCAGCCAGCGCGTCCTGCCGACGGAGGAAGGCGCACGCCTGCTCGTGCACGCCAAGCGGCTGCTGGAGGACTACGAGGATGCCGCGGCCGACGTGGCCAGCGGGGTGCGCGAGCCGCGAGGGCTGGTGCGCCTGTCGGCGCCGGTGGCGCTGGGGGAATTGCGCCTGAGCGCGCTGGTGCTCGAGATGCTGTCGACACTGCCGCAGCTGGAGGTGGAGCTGTTGCTGGAGGACCGCTTCGTCGACCCGGTCGAGGAACGCATCGACCTGACGATCCGCATCGGCGGCGTGCTGCCTGCCGATCTCGTCGCGCGCCCACTGGCGGTCTGGCCGCGCTACCTGGTGGCATCGCCCGACTACGTGCGCCGCAAGGGCCGGCCGCAGCGGCCGGGCGACCTGGCCGCACACGAGTACCTGCGCTACGCCGCGAGCGACGAGGTGCTGCACCTGCGCAGCGGCAGCGAGAGCGCCGCGCTGGAGCTCGCCACCCGCTACCGGGTCAACAGCGCGATTGCGCTGCTCGACGCCGTGCAATCGGGCGCGGGCATTTCACTGCAGCCCTGCTGGATGGTGGACGAGGCCTTGCGCCAGGGAACCCTGGTGCGCCTGTTGCCCCAGTGGACAGGGCCGGCCCAATCGGCGCACGTGGTGCATGCGCCGCGCCGCCGGCTGCCGGCCCGCGTGCAGGCCGTGATGGACTACCTGGTGGCCGCCGTGCGGCGCTGGTGAGCCGGATCAGCGCTTTTTCTCAAGCGGCGCCGCCGCCTTCGCATCGCACGGGTCGCCCTCTTCCTTCTGCCCACGCTCCACCAGCGGAATCACCGCCGCGGCCGGCCCCGCCGCCGCGCCCAGCGCGATGGCGCCGATGACGCGCCCCGCGAGCTTGCGGCCTTCGATGCCGACGTCCGGATCGCCCAGCGTGCCGGTGACGGTGACGGGTGTTCGCAGCGACAGGGGCGACCAGTCCTTGGGCTGCGTGACGAGGCGCAGGGCCAGGGATTCGTCGTTCAGATTGACCTGACCGTTGATGCGCACGGTGCTGTCGCGGTTGTCGAGCACCGCGAGCCGCGGCTCGACGACGCCGTTCCGCGCGAGCAGGTCAAAGCGCGCGCAGCGCAGCGGCAAGGGCTTGTCGCCGGTGATCACCACACCCAGCGCCTGCGCCAGGTCCAGGCCCATGGCCTCGGTGATGAGGTAGGACAAGGTGCCGTCGCGCAGCCGCAGGTCGATGGGCCCGTCGAGCGAGCCCAGGATCTGCGCCGTGGAGCTGCCCGCGCCGCGCACGTCCAGCCGGGCGTGCAGCACGCCGGTGAGGTAGGGCGAGGCCTGTTCGCGCCGCAGGCCGCGCACCCAGTTCGCCACGTCCACCCCGGCGATGTCGAGCGTCGCTTCCCATTTCGCGGGCCGCGCGTTGGCGTCGAGCTGGGTCATGCCCTTGATGCGGCCACCGGCCACCTTGGCTTCCAACTCATCCAGGCGCAGCACGCCGGCGCTCAGGCGAACGCGGGTCAGCAGGCCGCTCAGAGGTGTCATGGCCGGGGTGCCGAAATCGACCTCGTTGATGGCGACGCGCACGTCGGCGTCCATCGCGGCGAGGGACGGCAGGTCGAAGCGGCGCTGGGGCAGCACGCGGCGCGGCCTGGCGGACGCGGGTTGCGCGGCCTCGTCCTTCGCCCCGGCCTTCGCGTTGCCTGTTGCTTTGCCCGTTGCTTTGCCTGGTGCGTCAGTTGCCCCATCACCGCTCGCGCCGATGGCGGGCCCCAGGTCCGCGAAGGCGAGTTTCTTCCCCGTCAACTCGCCGCTCAGGCGGCGCGGTCGCTCCAGCGAATGGAAGCGCAGGTCGCCGCTCAGTCGGCTGGTGCCGACGTTGGCGCGCGTGGCCTGCAGGCGCCACACGCCCGCGTCCTGCGACAGGGTGCCGCGCAGATCGAAGGGCGGCGTCTGCGGCAGCGTGATGCCGAGCGGCCGGCCAACCGCCGCGAGCGAACGGCCCTGCAGTTCCAGCGCGCCCTGCAGCCGGGGCGTACCCAGCAAGGCGGCGGCCTGGCCGTCGAACAGCAGGCGCGACGTGGCCACCGCGCCTTCCACGCGCACGGGCACCCAGGGCGCGTCGGTGGCGGTGTCCGGGTCTTGCAGCAGGGGCAAGGTGCTGCCCGCGCGCACCTGCAGCTTCAAGGGCATGGCGCGGTAGCGGCCGTTGGCCGTGGCTTCGTAGCCGGCGCTCGTGGCGGCTTCGGCCTCGCCCTCGCGGCCCCGCAGGCGGATGTCCACGTCCACGTCGGCCACCGGGTCCTTCCAGTCGACCCGCCCCTGGCCGATGACCAGCGAACCGAAACGCGGCAGGCCACCCAGGGGCTCGGCCTCGGCCTCTTCGGGTCGGGGTTCGCGCGCGCCCAGTTGCCAATTGGCCGTGCCGTCGTCAAGCCGCCTCAAGCGCGCGTCCAGCGTGTCCGCCCGCAGGGCCTGCAGCCGCAGGCGTTCGCCACGCTGCCAGCGCCACACGTCGCCCCAGCGCCAGGCGAGCGAGACGCCGTGCGCGTCCAGCAGATGCGGCGCGCCGAAGCGCTCGGCCGAGGCGATGTTGAGGTGCTCGACTTCCAGCCGTGGGCGCCACAACAGATGCGCGCGAAAACGGCCTCGCAGCTGCACCGGCACCGCCGCATTGCGCGAGGCCGCCGCTTCAATGGGCTGGCGCAGGAACGGCCAACCGCTTATTTCGGCGAGCATGAGGCCCACCAGCAGTACCACCACCCCGGCGCCCGTCCACACCAGGCCGCGCCGGCGCCCGTTCATGCGGGCTCCACGGGCCGTGGGGTGCGGCCGATGCGTGGGAGGTGAACCAGACGCGACATTCCGATACGAGCCCCCCGTGCGAGGCGGGGTTCCGGCGCGGATGTGTCGGTCTGTGTCGGGTGCCGGTTTACTCCGGCGTGATGTTGGCCGCCTTGATCACCTGCGACCACTTCTTCGTTTCGCTCTCGATGAAGGCCGCGAACTCGGCCGAGGTGCCGCCGCGCACCTGCAGGCCCACGGCCTCCACCTTCTTGCGCACCTCCGCATCGCCCAGCACCGCGTTCGTCTCGGCGTTGAGCCGCTGCACCACGGCCGCCGGCGTGCCGGCCGGCACCATCAGGCCGTACCAGCCGTAGCCCACCACCGTGGGCAGGCCCGACTCGCGGAAGGTGGGCGCCTGCGGGTACAGCGGCGTGCGGTCTTCGTTGGCCACGGCCAGCACGCGCAGCTTGCCGCTCTGGATGTGCGGCAGCGCGGTGGAGATGGCGGTCAGGGTCGCGTCGATGCGGCCACCGAGCAGTTCGGTGTAGGCCGGCGCGTCGCCGCGGAACTGGATCACCACGCCCTCGGCACCGGCCGCGCGCATCAGCAGTTCGGCGGTGAGGTGCGGCGCCGAGCCCGAGCCGGGCGAGCCGAAGGTCAGGCCCTTGGGGTTGGACTTGCCGTAGGCGATGAACTCGGCCACGGTCTTGTAGGGCGCGCTGGCGTTGACGATGAGGAACAGCGGCGCGATGGCCGTGCTGAGCACGGGCACGAAGTCCTTCTTCACGGCGTAGGGCAGCTTGGGGTATAGCGCTTCTCCAATGGCGATGGGCGCCGCCGCGTGCAGCACGGTGTGGCCATCGGGCGTGGCGCGCGCCACGTACTCGTTGGCAATGCGCGTGCCCGCCCCGGCCTTGTTCTCGATCACCACGCTCTGGCCCAGGCGCGGCGCCAGGGCCTCGCCGAGCAGGCGGCTGAAGATGTCGTTGGAGCCGCCCGCGCCGTAGGGCGCGATGAGGTGGACGGGCCGGGCGGGCCAGGTCTGCGCGAACGCGGGCGCGTGGGCCAGGCCCAGCGAGGCGAGGCTGGCACCGATGAGGTGGCGGCGGTGGATGCTCATGGCGTGTCTCCTGTTGTGTGTGGGGGTCGGGGTCTTCAGTCGAGCCGCGTCAGCGCGGGGTAGGCGTAGCGGTGCTCCAGGTGCTCGGCCTGCGGCTGGTAGAGCCGCAGCACCACGTAGAACGGCTCGCCCTCGGGCGCGGGCAGCCAGTTGTGGCCGGGGCCGGGGTCGCGGGCCTGCAGGCGGATGGCGAGGCCGCCATCCGCTTCGTGCCGCAGGCCGGGCGTGCGATCGCCGATGGAGTAGCGGCCGATGGGGTTGGCGACGAAGAGGCAGTCGCTGCGGCGGTACATCGTCAGCGACCAGAAGGCGCCCACCTTCGGCCCGGCGCCGGGCGCGAAGCGCAGCTCGTAGGCGTGCGCGCCGCTCAGCGTGCGGCCCTGCGAGTCGACCTCGGCCGTGGGGTACATGGCCTCGTCGATGCCGAGCGCGCCGATGAAGTTGCGCGCCACGCGCGCGCGGGTCAGCACGTCCTCGCCCCAGTGCGTGCGCACCTCCAGCTGCAGGGACCAGCCACCGCCCAGTTGGCGCGGCTGATCGCGCTCGCGCAGCCCCTCGAAGACGCGCGGCAGCGCGCTCGCCACCTCGTCGGCGGGCGGCGGCCAGTCCAGCGATTCGCCCTCGGGCGGCGGGTTGCGTTCCAGCGCCGCGCTCACGGTGTCCAGGTACAGCGCGGCCGATGGCGTGGCCGTCGATCGGCCGTCCAGGCGGGTGTCGAATCGCTGCGCGGCGTCGCTGCCGTCCAGGCGCGTCATGCGCAGTTGCGCCTGCAACGCGCGCACGGTCTCGATGTCGCCGGGCGTGTCGTCCACCAGCAGGCGGCCGATGAGCCACACGTCATCGCCGGGCGCGGCGATGACCTGCGACACGCCGGCCGGCACCTCGCCGCGCCAGCGCGGGCCGTGCACCAGCGTGCGCTGGGCGCGGTTGCCGGTGCTGCGGCGGCCCACGTAGGCGAAGGGGTTGGTCCAGGCGTCCAGCAGGCCCAGGGTCCAGTAGCGCTCGCCCATGTCGGGCGTGTCGATGAGTACGGGGCCTTGCGAGAGATCGAGCCAGGCGTTGCTGTAGACGGTGTCGTTGTTGGGGCTCACGACCTCGCGGTCCTCGGGGCCGAGCTTGCGGTGCGTGTGCGTGAACTGGTTGACCCAGCGCATGGGCGAGGCGCGGTCTTCGCTCGCGTAGCCGAGCGTGGGGTGGCGGCGCGCGGTGGTGGCGGCGCGCATGCGCATCATCTCGAACAGCGGCAGGGTCTGGATGAGCGCCTCGGTCAGCGCTGGACTCACGGGGGTGTCGATGCTTGAAGTCATTGGGTCGGGTTCAGGCGATGACGCCGTCGCGCCGCAACGCGGCGATGTCGGGCGCGCCGTAGCCCACCTCGGCCAGCAGCGCGTCGGTGTGTGCGCCGCAGGCGGGTGCGGCGGGTGGCGCCGTGCGCGGCGCGTCGTCGATGCGGTAGGGCAGCCCCAGGGCCTGGTAGCGCGTGCCGTCGGCGCCCACGGCGTCCACGATCAGGCCGCTGGCCGCGAGGTCGGGGCTGTTGAGCACCTGCGCGTAGCCGCGCACGGCGCCGGCCACGATCTGCTGGCCCGACAGCAAGGCCACGCACTCCTCGCTGCTGCGGCTGGACAGGCACTCGCGCAGCACGGCGCGCAGCTCGGCGCGGTGGGCCACGCGGCGCTCATTGCTGGCGAAGCGCGGGTCGCTGGCCAGGTCCTCCCGCCCGATGACGCGGCAAAAGCGTTGCCAGTGTTCCTCGGCGTAGGCCGACAGCACGATGTGGCCGTCGCGCGTGGGCACCACCTCCGCGGCGGGCGCGTTGTGGGGCTGGCCGTCGCCGATGCGCGTGGGCTCGGGTCCGCCGCCCAGGTAGTCGGCCCAGGTGGCGGCCTGCAGGTGCATGGCCACGTCGAAGAGCGAGGTGTCGATGCTGGCGCCCTGCCCCGATTTCTCGCGGCTGTACAGCGCGGCCAGCACGGCCTGCGCGCCCAGGTGCGCGGCGGCGGCGTCGATGATGGGCACGCCCACCTTCTGCGGCGCCCGGTCGGGCTCGCCGGTGACGGACATGAGCCCGCTCTCGGCCTGCGCGGCGATGTCGTAACCCGGCCGTTCGCTGGACGGGCCGCGGCGGCCGAAGCCCGAGATGTCGAGACAGATGAGGCGCGGAAAACGCTCGCGCAGTTCGCGCGCGCCCAGGCCCAGCTTGTCGATGGCGCCGGGGCGCAGGTTCTGGATCACCACGTCGGCGCGGGCGATGAGCCGCAGCGCGGCCTCGCGGCCGGCCTCGCGCTTGAGGTCGAGCGCGATGGAGCGCTTGCCCCGGTTGTAGGCCCGCACCATGGATTCGCCGTAGCGCCCGATGTGGCGCGCCTGGTCGCCCGCGAGCGGCTCGATCTTGGTGACGCTGGCGCCCAGTTCGGCCAGCACCATGGCGGCGCCGGGGCCGGCGATGTACTGGCCGAGGTCCACCACGCGCACGCCAGCCAGCGGCGCGACCGGCGTGTCGGTTCCGGGTTGGGGTCCGGCTGTTGTCATGCGTGTCTTGTCTCCTGTATGGCCGCACGATAGGTGAGCCCGGCATTCCTGAAAATTGAATAATGCTGATGCCGTGATCACACTGGGTGATCACCCCTCTGGAGCGATCCGAACCATGAGCCCGGGCTTCGACCACCTCGTGCGCCGCCTGCGCCTGCGCCACCTGGAGCTGCTGCTGGCCCTGGCCGACGCGGGCACCATGCGCGCCGCCGCCAGCCGCCTGCACCTGAGCCAGCCTGCCATCAGCAAGATGCTGGCAGAGGCCGAGGAGGCGCTGGGCGCGCGCCTGTTCGAGCGCAGCCCGCAGGGCGTGCTGCCCACCCCGGCCGGCGCGGCCGCCGTGCACCGCGCGCGCGTGGCGCTGGGCGAGCTGGCGCACGCGCGCGACGAAGTGCAAGCCATCCACCGCGGCGCCAGCGCGGTGCTGCGCGTGGGCGCCTTCTCGGTCACGGCGGTCGTGCCGGCGGCGGTGGTGCAGTTGCGCCAGCGCCTGCCCGGGGCGGTGGTTCATATCCACGAGGGCCGCGTGAACGAGCTGATCCAGCGCCTGCTGGATGGCGACCTGGACTGCGTGTTCGGCGCCCTCACCACCGAGACGCTCACCAGCGAGCGGCTGAGCCTGCTGCAGTCCGAGGCGCTGCTGGAGGACCGGCTGTGCGTGCTGGCCGCCAGCGACAACCCGCTGGTGCGCCGCCGCCGCCTGCGCTGGACGGACCTGCGCGAGGCCGCCTGGGTGGCGCCGCCGCGCCAGACCCTGGTGCGCCAGGCCTTCATGGGCGCCTTCCTCAACGAAGGCCTGGACCCGCCAGTGCCCGTGATCGAGGCGATCTCCTCCATCACCATCGGCGCCGTGCTGCGGCTGGACCGGTCGCTGCTGTGCGCGGTGCGCTTCGAGCACGCGCGCGACGAGGTGGCGCGCGGCGGCGTGAAACGCCTGTCGGTGCTGCCCGAGATCCCGCTGCCGCCACTGGGCCTGTTCACGCGGCGCGGCGAGGTGCCGGCCACACCGGTGGTGCAGGCGTTTGCGCGGGAGATCCGCAAGGCCGGCACCCGCTCGGTCTGATGGCGCAGCAGGGGCTGGGTCAGGACGCCGCGTCCGACGGCGACAGCAGCAGTGCCAGGCGGTCCAGCCCCTCCTGCGTGCCCCGGATGCGCTGTTCGCGGTCTTCGTGCCCGTCCAGGTAGGCCAATTGCTCCGTGTAGACCATGCGCGTGCCACGCGCGCTCGCGAAGAATTCCACCGTCACCAGCGACACCGACAGCGGCCTGCCGTCGAGCCGGATGTCGTAGCCGAAGACGATGCGCCGGTCGGCCACGATGTCGAAGTACACGCGGTCGATGCTCTGCGCGCGCCCGTCGGGGTGCACCACGCGATGGGTTTCGCGCCCCATGGGTCGGAAGTCGAAGCGCGCTTCGCTGCCCTGTTCGCTGTGGCAATCGGACCAGTTGCGCCGCGCCTGCGGATCGGCCCAGGCCTGGAAGACGGCGTCGGGCGCGGCGGCGAAGCGGCGCTCGATGACGAAGTCGGTGTGGGTGCTGGGAAGGAATGTCATCGGCGGGCCTTGGCTTTCTGTTGGACGAGGTAGGCGTCCAGGCGGTCGAACTGGGCCTGCAGCAGCGCCTTGTGCCGTTGGACCCAGGCCTGCATGGCGTCGAAGGCGGCCGGGTCGACTTCGTAGGTGCGCACGCGCCCGGTTTTGGTGGAGGCCACGAAGCCGCCCTGCTCCAGCACCGCCAGGTGCTTGACGGCCGACGGCAGGGCCAGGCCCAGCGGCTCGGCGAGTTCGCTCACCGAGGCCGGGCCGGCCCCCAGCCGCTGCAACATGTCGCGCCGGTGCGCGTCGGACAGCGCGAAGAACAGGCGGTCCAGCCGCTCGGCGTCCAGGCGCGCGCGCATCTCAGCCTGCCTCCGGCACGTAGAAGCGGCGCGACAGGCCGGCGCGCCCCGGGAAGAAGCGGAAGAAGGGCCTGGCCTGGTCGACCGTGCGCGCCACCGAGGGCCGCTCCATCAGGCGCTCGAAGTACGCGGCCAGTCGCCCATGCCCGGCCGGCAGCGGCACGTAGCTCACCGCATAGAACAGCGAGGGCGCGGCCGCGCAGTCGGCCAGGGTGAAGGCCTCGCCGGCCGCCCAGGTGCGTCCCTCCAGGTGGCGGTCGATCATGGCGTAGGCGGTGAGCAGGCCCTCGCGCGCCTTGGCCACGTTCACGGGGTCGCGCTCGCCTGGCGGGCGCAGCAGGTCGGCCGTGTGGGCCTGCATCGGCGTCATCACGTAGAGATCGAACAGGCGGTCCCACAGGCGCACCTCGAGCGCCTGCTCGGGGTCCGCGGGAATGAGGGCGCGACCGGCAGGCGCATGGCAGCGCTGCAGGTGCTCGATGATGATGCTGGTCTCCAGCACCGGCCGGCCCTCGTCCACCAGCAGCGGCATCTTGCCCATGGGGGACTGCGCCACGAAGGCCGCCCGCTCGGCCGGGCCCCCCAGGTTCAACAGTTGCTTGTCGACCTCGACGCCGAGTTCGTCGAGCGCGATCAGCAGCTTGTGGCAGTACGAGGACAGCGGGTGGTAGTGGAGCGTGGGTCGGGTCATGGAAGGCTCAAATAGTTTCTTGATTCGGAAAGTATTGCCGCTCTATTCGCGAAGCGTCAAGTCCTTTGTCCGGCGGGACGCGCCAGGCCCTCAGGCGCGTCCCGGCGCGCGCTGCCCGGCGGCACGCCAAAGTGGCGCTTGAACGCGCGGCAGAACGCGGCCTCGGATTGATACCCGACGCGCCCGGCCAGTTGCGCCAGCGGCTGCGGGCCTTCCTGCAGCCAGGCGCGCGCCAGTTGCAGGCGCCATTGCGTGAGGTACTGCAGCGCGGGTTCGCCCACCAGCGCGGTGAAGCGCGCCGCGAAGGCCGAGCGCGACATGCCCACCTCGCGCGCGAGCGACTCCAGGCTCCAGGCCGCTTCCGGCTGCGCGTGCATCAGCGCCAGCGCCTGGCCGACCTGCCAACGAACACCTGAGCGAGGGCGTGCAGCAGGCCCTGGGCCGCGCGCCGCGCGACTTCGCGGACTTCTGCCGTGAGAGTGCACGCGCGGGTGTGTGGGCGGGTGCGGACGCAGCGCGCTGAGGCCGAAGACCTGTGCTCATCAGTCGCGGGGCCGCGCCGCCGCCGCCCGCCGCCCCGCCCGCTTCTTCCACCAGATGTAGACGCCCGTGCCGCTGAGCCCCGCGCTGGCCAGGCCCAGCAGGAAGACGAGCACCTTGAACGGCTGCCCCCAGACGTCGGCCATGTGCAGCGCCAGCAGCCAGGTGGTGAAGGTGTCGCCGCCCGATTCGCCGGTGGGCACGTAGTGGCCCAGCAGCGCGCCGGTGGCGGCGTCGAAGTCCAGCGTGGTGATGCCTCGGCGGTCGCGGATGTCCCGGTCGCTGCGCACGCGATAGTGGAAGCTGCCGCGGTGCGGGCTGTAGGACAGGCGCTCCTCGTTGAGCACCACGAAGCCCTTGTCGCGCGCCACCGATGCCATCAGTTCGCGCCCGCGCGCCAGGCCGGCGTCCCAGCCCATGGCGGGCTCGTCGCGCGGCACCGGCTTCACGGCCGGCGCGGCGGGGCGCTCCTGCGTGCCGGCGATGGCGTGCATGGCCGGGTAGTAGACGCTGCCGAGGTTGAAGGCCACGCTGGACCAGGCGAAGACGAACATCCAGGCCCACAGCCACAGGCCGCCCGCGCGGTGCAGGTCGAACCAGCGCTTGTAGCGGCCATGGTTCCAACGCAGCCGCCAGGCCGGCCTCCAGCACCGCCACCACGAGGCCTTGCCCGGCGACGACGGCGCTGGCGAGCGGGGCAGCGTGAGCGCCGCGCCCACGAAGCAGTCCAGCGTCCACAGCAGCGCGATCACGCCGAAGACCGTGGTGCCCACCGCGCCCAGCGCCACCTCGTAGTGCAGGCGGTAGATGAAGGGCATGAGGTTGCTCCAGCCCTGCGTGATGTCGCCCCAGCGGCGCCCGCCCAGCACCTCGCCGGTGTACGGGTTGACGAAGACCTCGTCCTCCTCGATCGGCAGGTGCTCGCCGGTGACCGGATCCTCCGGGCCGGCGATGAAGAACACGGCCGGCGCGCCCGGCGTGTGCCTGAGCGGCACGAAGTTGACCTCGGCCCCAGGGTGCCGTTCGAGCACGCGCTCGCGCAGCAGCAGCGCCGGCAGCGCGTGCGCCGACGGCGACGGCGGCTGCACGCGCAGCCACTGCGGGTTGATGGCCGCGTCGAAGGCGTGGTACCAGGCCAGCACCGCGCCGGTGAGGCCGGCCAGCACGATGAAGGCCGCCATCACCAGCCCCACGTACCGGTGCAGCCACACCAGGCCGGCGCGCAGGCGCTGGGGCATCAGAAGCGCAGCGTGGCGGTCAGGCGGAACTCACGCCCCGGCTCGCGCGAGCCGACGATGCCTTCGTAGTCGGGGATGTGCTGGAAGTCCTCGTTGCTGGCGTGGTCCAGGTAGTCCTTGTCGAACAGGTTGGCGATGACGAAGTTGAGCGTGAAGCGCTCGCTGCCCGTGGGGCGCCAGGTGGCGTAGACGTCGTGCACCGCGTAGCCCGGCTTGCGCACGCGGCCCACGGGCGTGTCGAGCGAGCCGATGGTCTGCACGAAGCGGCCGGCCCAGCCCAGGTCCAGGCGCGGGTTGACGCGCCAGTCCACGCTGGTGGTGAGGGTGTTGCCCATGCTGGCGCCCAGGCCGTTGTGGTCGTAGACGTTGAGGCGTTCGCCATTGAGCGTGGCGCGGTTGTGGTGCAGGCTGGCGCCCAGTTGCACGGCCTTCCAGTCGTAGGTGGTCTGCAGCAGCGCGCCGCGCGAGCGCAGTTCGCCCACGTTGAGGTAGCGCGCCGGGTTGCCGATGGGGTCGGCGATGACGTCGCGGATGGTGGTGTCGTAGATCTTGCCGTTCAGGCGCCAGGCGCCCTGCCCGTACTCGAAGCCCACTTCCGAGGTGCGCGCGCGTTCGGGGCGCAGGTTCGGGTCGTTGGTGATCGTCTCGAGCTTGAAGGCGTCGCGGATCTTGGGCCCGCGCAGCGCGCGCGAGTGGCCGGCCAGCAGCGCCAGTTGCGGCGTGAGCGCGTAGCGCAGGCTGGCGTTGGGGCTGGTGCCGCTGTGCTCCAGCGACAGGCCGTTGGCGTCCTTGAGCGTGTAGCGGTCGTGGCGCGCGCCCAGGTCGAGCGTGAGCGCCTGCGTGAGCGTGATGCGGTCCTGCACGTACAGGCCGCTCACCTGGCCGTCTTCCTTCTCGGTGCGCGGGTTGGTCGCCGGGCCGGCGGTGCTGCGGTCCTCGCGGTGGTCCAGGCCCACGGTGATCTCGTGGCGCTCCAGGTGGAAGGTGTTGCGCAGGTCGGCGCCGGTGGAGGCGATGCTGCCCTGGTAGCGGCCCCAGCGGCCGATGACGTTCTGCTCCAGGTCGGTGTCGGTCTGGTAGAGGTTGAAGGCCAGGTCGATCAGCGGGTTGGCCGGGCGCCAGGCGTAGCCCAGGTTCCAGGTGGTGCGCTCGGTTTGCAGCGGGTAGGCGCGGTTGAAGCTGCTGGGCACCCACTGCGGGCGCTGCGAGCGTTCGCCTTCGTCCTCGTGGCGGTCGTAGCTCAGGCGCACGGTGTGGTCGGGCGTGAGCCTGCCCACGAGCTTGAAGAAGCCCAGTTGCTGCTCGGCACCCGTGGCGGCGACGCGGCGGCCCGCGCCGTCCTCGTAGTCGTCCAGGTCCTGGCTGGTGAGCGCGGCCAGGGCCGACCAGTTGTCGGTGAGGCGGCCGTAGACACTGCTGTGCCACTTGAAGCCGTCGGCGTTGCTGAAGTAGCTGCCCTTGAGCATGGCGCCCACGCGCTGGCCGTCGCGCAAGAGGTCTTCCGGGTCCTTGGTGACGAAGCGCACCACACCGCCCAACGCGCCCGGGCCGGCGGTGGCGTCGCCCGTGCCGGGGCGCACCTCCACGCGCTTGATGAGCTCGGGTTCGAGTTGCACGCGCCCCGTGTGGTGGAAGGCCTGCCCGGCCTGGCCGGCGCCGTCGATGGTGACGTTGAGCAGGGTGTCCTCGATGCCGCGCAGGTAGATCTTCTGCGCCACCGAGTGACCACCGCCCACGGCCACTTCGGACTGGCCGGCGAACACATCCTCCAGGTCGTTCGCGGCGGTGCGTTCCAGCGTGCGCGCGGTCACGATGCCGGGCTCCACCGGCCCGGGCTCGCCGCGCAGGCGGAAGGTGCCGGGGGCGTCGCGCTCGGCCACCACGTTCACCTCGCGCAGGGTGCGATCGGCCGCTGGCGCAGCGGACGCGGGCGGCGCGGCGCGCAGGACCACGCCACCGCCCTCTTCGCTGGCCGCCAGGCCGCTGCCGGCCAGCAGGCGCTGCAGGGCCTCGCGCAGGCTCATGGTGCCGCTGAGCGCGGGGGCCGTCTTGCCGGCCACCAGGTCGGCGTTCACCGAAATGGCCACGCCGGCCTGGCGCGCCAGCGCGTTGAGCGCCTGGCCCAGGGGCTGCGCGCTTTGCGAGAAGGCTTGCGACCGGGACAGCGCCGCGCCGGGCGCGGCGCTCGACGCGGCACCTTGGGCGAAGGCCTGCGAGGCCTGCAGCGCGGCGAGCGCGGCGGCGCAGGCCAGCACGGTGGCGGGCCAGCGGCGGCGGGGCGAAGCGACGAGCGAATCGGCGGGGGAACGGGGCATGGGAAACGTCCTTTCAGCGGCTTGATTGCCGTGAAGACGCAGCACGCGCCGAACACCGGACAAATTTTTTTCAGCGGCGCGCGAGGATGCGCACGCTGCCATCGGCCGCGCGCTCGGTGCGCACCGGCAGGATGCCCGGCAGGGCTTCGACGAAGGCGCCGGGCGAGCGCAGCGGGAAGCTGCCCGTGAGACGCAGGCGGCGCAGCGCGGGCTCGTCGGCCAGGTGCAGCGGCGCGTTCAGGTAGTCGTTCCAGCGCGCCACGGCCTCGGGCAGGGCCGTGTTGTCGAACACCAGCCAGCCCTGGCGCCAGGCGCCCACCTGGCCGGGCTGCACGCCGTGCACCGGGGCCAGCGCGCCGTCTTGCGTGAACACGGCCTGGCCGGCCTCCAGCACGGTCTGCGCCGGCTCGCCGAGCGTGGCGGGCACGCCGCCCGCTGGCAAGGCACCGGCCCAGACCGCCACCCGGCCTTGCGCGACGGCCACGCGCATGCGGTCGTGGCGGGCCTCGACAGTGAACACCGTGCCCAGCACACGCACGCGGCCGAAGGGCGTCACCACCACGAAGGGGCGGCTGGCGTCGCTGGCCACGCTGAAGCGCGCCTCACCCTCGTCCAGCCAGGCCTCGCGGCGGTCGCGGTACAGGGCAATGCGCAGGCGCGTGCGCGCGTCCACGGCCAGGCCGCTGCCATCGGGCAGCGTGGCCGTGCGGACCTGCCCGCGTCCGGTGCCGAGCGCGAGTTCGTGCAGGGGCTGGCGCCAGTGCCAGCGCGCCAGGGCGCCGGTGCCCATGAGCAGCGCGCCCAGGCCCAGCACCGACAGCGCCTTGCGCCGGCCGGTGCGCAGGCGCTGCTGCTGCGTGGGCGGCACCGGCACGTCGCCGCGCAGCGCGTCGGCGCAGGTCGCGTCCCAGCCGGCGCGCGCGGCGCCATAGGCGATCTCGTGGTCCGGGTGGGCGGCGCGCCAGCGGGCCAGGGCCTCGCGGGCGGTGTCGGCGGTGCGCGGATCGCCGCCGTTCATGCGTGCGATCAGCAGCAGCGCGTGCTCGAGCTGCGCGCGCGGCGAGGCGGGCATGGGGCCGGTGGCTGGGGCGCGTGCGCTCGGCATGGTCTCGGCGGGTTCAGGCGGCGTGCGCGCTGGCCAGGTCCATCAGATCGCACACGGCGCGCACCACATGCTTCTCGATCGCCTCGACGCTCACGCCCTGGTGCTCGGCTGCCTGCGCGTGCGAGTAGCCGTAGACGCGCACCAGGATGAAGGCCTCGCGGCGGCGGCCGGGCAGGCGGGCCAGCCGTTGCGCCAGGCGCGCGAGCTGCTGGCGCGCACTGACCACGCGGTCGGCGGACGGCGCCTCCTCGCGCTGCAGCAGGCCCAGCGTCTCCAGCATGCCAGCCTCCACCCGGCGGCGGCGCGCCTCGTCGATCACGATGTTCTTGCCCGTGCGGTACAGCAGCGCGCGCATGTCCTGCACCAACGCGTGCGTCTGCATGCCCAGCACGCGGGCGTAACTCTCCTGCACCACGTCGGCCGCGGCGTCCCGGCTCTGCAGGGCGCGCGAGAAGTAGTTCAGCAGTTCGGCGTAGTAGTGCGTGGCCACGGGGTGTGGGTAAGCCGGGTTTGTCGCAAATGAGATTTATTCTCATTATGGAGCATTTCGCCGGTTCGCCACCGCCCAGGCCTTGGCGTGGCCCAGGACGAACCGCACGAAGCTCTCGACGGCCGGGGACACGGAAGGCCGTTCTCGCACGAACACCGCGGCCCGCCAGCTCACCTGCGGCTGCTTCAAGGGCCGGAACACCAGGCCGAAGCCGTGCACGAGGCGCTCGGTCAGCGCGGGGCTGACCACCGCACCGGCGCCCACGCTGAGCATGGACAGCGCGGTGTTGACCCGGTGAACGGGCTGGATGCGGCGCGGGTGGTGGCGCGGCGGCACATGGCTCAGCACGTGCGTCGCGAAGTTGGGCATGTAGTTGATGAGCGGCGTGTCGCGCAGGTCCTTCCAGCTCACCGCGTCCTGGCGGCTCAAGGGATCGGCCGGGTTCAGGGCCACGCACATCGGGTCGGGCCACAGGGGATGCTCACGCACGCGGTCGTCCTCCAGCACGCCGGCGGGTCCGAAGCCGACATCGGCGCTGCCCTGCTGCAATGCCGCCAGCACCTGTTCGATGGGCACGTCCTCGAACCGGACCTCGATGCCGGGCTGGGCGGCGCGGTAGCGGGCGATGAGGTCCGGCATGAGCGTGCAGGAGATGGGCTCGGGCGCCGCCACCCGCACCACGCCTCGGCGCAACTCCTTGAGGTCCGACAGGCTGTCCAGGGCTTCGTCCAGCGTGGCAAGCACGCGCCGCGACATCGGCTCGAACGACTGCCCCACGCTCGAGAGCGCGACGCTGCGGGTATTGCGGTCCAACAGGCGCACGCCCACGCGGTCTTCCAGCTCGCGGATCAGTCCGCTGAGCGCGGCCTGGGACAGATTCATGGCCTTCGCCGCCTCGGAAAAACTGCCCGCGTCGACCACCGCCAGAAAGGCGCCCAACTGGCGCAGCGTGACATGCATCGTCATGAGGATCGTCCTGTGGGTGGGGCGTGCAACTTATCGGCAAAAGCGATAGATTGCTCAAAAAAAGCAAATTGTCCGATAGGGTGAGTCCCACTATCGTGCGCGCACCGCCACCCGCGGCGATCGGGTGCCAGCGGATGTTCACAACGAGGAGACACCCATGTCGACACTGCGCACGTCCGCCCTGTGCCTGCTGCTGGCCGGTCTTGCCGGCTGCGCTGCCATGAATGGCGACGCTCCCATCACCCAGCGCCACACCACCCATGGCCCGGTGATCGGCGTCGACGACTCGGGGACCACGGGCACCTATCAGTGGAAGGGCATTCCCTTCGCGGCGCCCCCGGTGGGCGAGCGGCGCTGGCGGGCGCCAGCCGACCCTGCCCCGTGGCGCGCGGTTCGCGCCGCAACGGCATTCGCTCCCGCCTGCGCGCAGTCGGGCCGCCTCTACGGGCCGGGGCTGAACAACCGCTACGACGCCACCATCGGCAGCACCCTGGGCCAGACGCTCGGCTCCGAAGACTGCCTCTACCTCAACATCTGGCAACCCGCGGCCGCCTCCAGCCGGCCACGGCCCGTGATCGTGTGGGTGCATGGGGGCAGCAACATCACGGGCTACGCGGCCGACCCGGTGTACGACGGTGCGGCACTCGCCAGGACGGCCGATGCGGTGGTGGTCTCCGTGCAGTACCGGCTGGGCATCTTCGGCTTCCTCGACCTCGACGCGCTCAAGACCGGTCAACCCGACGAGGACTCGGGCAACTTCGCCCTGCTCGACATCGTGAAGGCGCTGGGGTACGTGCAATCGAACATTGCGCGCTTCGGCGGCGATCCGGCCCGTGTGACGCTGATGGGCGAGTCCGCTGGTGCGGTGAACGTCTACGCCCTGCTCGCCTCGCCCATGCTGGCCGGGCGCGAACCCCAGTTGTTTCACCGCGTGATTGCCTTGAGCGGTGGCATCTCCTCGGCCGCCACGCTGCCCCCGGGCTCGATCCCGGGCATCCTGCCCCGCACGGTGTGGCGCCAGCGCGGCCAGGGCCTGCTGGAGCATTCCCTGATCGCCGACGGCAGCGCGAAAGACGAGGCAGCGGCCAAGGCGGCGGTGGCTTCACGCCGGCCCGAGGATCTGGCGAAGTACCTGCGCGCGCGATCGGCAGACGAACTCCTGACCACGGTGCAGAGCCGGCTGGTGCCGGCGCGCCTGACCGGCTCCAACCCCATCCCCGATGGCCACGTCGTGGCGCCCGATCCCATCGCGGCCATCCGCGCCGGGCGTTACGTCAAGGGACCCGTGCTGGCGGGCAACACCCGCGACGAAACCAAGCTGTTCCCCACCTTGCTGGCCATCCGCCCCTCGCTCGGTGGCGTGAGCGGTCGACTGCTCGACGACGCGGCCGTCTTTCGCATCGCCCACACGTACGACCCCGAGGCGGCACCCGCCACCCGCATCGAGGACTGGATTCCCAAGAGCCTGCTGCCCACGGACGCCCCTGGCACCGGCTTCGACGCGCGCAGCCGCGAGCTGGACCGCATCTGGTTCGGCGCCATCCGCGACGACGTGCTCAACGCCCTGCGCTCGCAGCAGCCCCAGGTCTGGCACTACCGCTTCGACTGGGACGAACTGCCCGCCCCGTTCGACCAGGTGTTCGGCGCCGCGCACGCCTTCGACCTGCCCTTCGTCTTCGGCAACTTCGGGCCCTCGCTGTTCGCCAACATCTCGTTCACCCGCGCCAACCGGCCTGGGCGCGAGGCGCTCTCGGCAGCGATGATGAAGTCGCTGGGCGCCTTCGCGCACCACGGCGACCCGAACCACCCCGGCCTGGGCACCGCCTGGCCTCAGTGGCCCGCCAGCCTGGTGTTCGATGCGGACCCGCAACGCGCGCGGATCGGGCTGAAATAGCCCGCGATCGCCAGGCACGCGCCGCACGGCCTCGCGGCAAGCGCGGCCAGCTTCGGATACCCCATCGGAGTACAGCGTCTGCGCGGCGCATAAAGTACCAATTTTTGGTACCATTCAATTCACGTGAAGCGCAGCCACGAACGCACGCTGGAGCAGCTCTGGGCTCATCCGGTCAGCGCGAACCTCGCCTGGAACGACATCGAGGCGCTGTTTCGAGCACTGGGTGCCGACATCTCGGAAAGGGAAGGTAGCCGGGTGGCCGTGGTGCTCTTCGGCGAGGTCAAGGTGTTTCATCGACCCCATCCTTCGCCGCACACAGACAAGGGAGCGTTGGCCAGTATCAGGCGCTGGCTGGAACAACACGGAGTGAAACCATGAACGTCATGACCGTTGATGGCTATCAGGCCCGCATCGAATACGACGCCGAGACCGACCAGTTTCGCGGCGAGATCCTCGGGCTCAACGGCGGCGCCGATTTTTACGGCCGCAACCCGAAGGAACTGCGAGCGGAGTTCCGCAAATCGCTGGCGGTGTTCCTTGAAGTCTGCCGAGAGAAAGGCATCGAGCCCCGTCGCAGCTACTCGGGCCGGTTCAACCTGCGCATCCCGGCCGAACTGCACGAACGCCTGGCGATAGTGGCGCAGGCCGAGGGCAAGAGCATCAACACGGTGGCGCAAGAGGCGCTGCTGCAAAGATTGGCCGCCTGAGCACCTTCATTTCACCTCAGCTCAAGCCTGCGGCCGCTTCACCCGGAACCACGCCGCGTACATCGCCGGCAACGCCAGCAGCGTCAGCACCGTCGCCACGATCAGGCCGCCCATGATGGCCACGGCCATCGGGCCCCAGAACACGCTGCGCGACAGCGGGATCATGGCCAGCACCGCCGCCGCGGCCGTCAGCACGATGGGCCGCATGCGGCGCACGGCGGCCTCCACGATGGCGGTCCAGGCCGGCACGCCGCGCGCACGGTCCTGCTCGATCTGGTCGATGAGGATGACCGAGTTGCGCTGGATCATGCCCATGAGCGCGATGACGCCCAGCAGCGCGACGAAGCCGAAGGGCCGGTTGAGCAGCAGCAGCGCGCCGGCCACGCCGGCCATGCCCATGGGGCCGGTGAGGAAGACCAGCATCGAGCGGCTGAAGCTCTGCAACTGCACCATGAGCAGCGTGAAGACGATGAAGAGCATCAGCGGCACGCCCACCGCGATGGAGGCCGATCCCTTGCTGCTCTCCTCCACCGCGCCGGCCACCTCGATGCGGTAGCCGGTGAGGCCCTCGCTCAGCCAGCGGCGCTGGATGTCGTTGAGCTGCGGCTGCAGTTGCGCGGTGACGGTGGCGCCCTGCAGGCCCTCCACCACGTCGCTCTGCACGGTGATGGCGTACTCGCGGTTCTCGCGCCACATCACGCCGGGCTCCCAGCCGAAGTGCACGCGCACCACCTGCAGCAGGGGAATGGCCTGGCCGCTGGCGGTGGGCAGGTAGGCGTTGGCCAGGTCGGTGATGGCGTCGCGCTCGTCCAGCGGCTGGCGCAGCACGATGTCGATGAGCTCGTCGCCCTCGCGGTACTGGCCCACCGTGGTGCCCACGAGGATGGTGCGCGCGGCCTGCGCGATGCTGGCGCTGGTGACGCCCAGCGCGCGCGCCTTGGCCTGGTCCACCTCCAGACGGATCTGCTTGACGGCTTCGTTCCAGTTGTCGTTCACGCCGCGCGCGTTGGGGTTCTTCGCCATGGTGCGCTTGACCTCGTCGGCCAGGCCGCGCAGCACCACCGGGTCGTCGCCCACCACGCGGAACTGCACCGGATACGGCACCGGCGGCCCATTGGGCAGCAGCTTCACGCGGCCGCGTACCTCGGGGAATTCGGTGGCCAGCACGGCGGGCAGCGCCTTGCGGATGCGCTCGCGCTCCTTCACGCTGGTGGGCAGCACGATGAACTGCGCCACGTTGCTCTGCGGAAAGATCTGATCGAGCGGCAGGTAGAAGCGCGGCACGCCCGAGCCCACCCAGGTGGTCACGCCCTTGACGCCGGGCTCCTTCATGAAGCGCTGCTCGACGCGGCCGGCCACCTCGTCCATGGCGCGGATGCTGCTGCCTTCGGGCAGCCAGATGTCGACCAGGATCTCGGGCCGGCTCGAATCGGGGAAGAACTGCTGCTGCACCTGGCCCATGCCGGCCAGGCCCAGCACGAAGGTGAGGATGGTGGCGCCGATGGTGAGCCAGCGGTGCTCCACGCACCAGTCCACCGCGCGGCGAAAGCGCACGTAGAAAGGGCCGTCGAAGACCTCGTGCGGTTCGCCTTCCACCTTCGGTTTGATCTTCAGCAGCTTCACGCCCAGGTAGGGCACGAACATCACCGCCACCACCCAGGAGATGAGCAGCGCGATGACCGTGACGGCGAAGATGGCGAAGGTGTATTCGCCGGTGGTGGAGTTGGCCAGGCCGATGGGCAGGAAGCCTGCGGCCGTGATGAGCGTGCCCGTGAGCATGGGCATGGCGGTGGCGTCCCAGGTGAAGGTCGCCGCGCGCACCATGTCATAGCCCTCCTCCAGCTTTCTCACCATCATCTCGACGGCGATGATGGCGTCGTCCACCAGCAGGCCCAGGGCGATGATGAGCGAGCCCAGCGAGATCTTGTGCAGGCCGATGCCGTAGTAGTTCATCGCCAGGAAGGTGATGGCCAGCACCAGCGGGATGGTGATGAACACCACCAGACCGGGGCGGATGTCCAGCACATAGCGGCGCAGGCCCTTGCCACCAGGGCGCCGGTGCAGGCCCAGGGCCAGGAAGCTCACCGCCAGCACGATCACCACGGCCTCGATCAGCACCTTGACGAACTCGTTCACCGAGGCGGCCACGGCGGAGGGCTGGTCCTGCACCTGCACGAGCTTCATGCCCGCGGGCAGCGTGCGTTCGATGCCCGCTACCGACACCTTCAAGGCCTCGCCGAGCGCGATGATGTCGCCGCCCTTGGCCATGGAGATGCCCAGCGCGATGCTGTCCTGCGCGTCGTGGCGCACCAGGATCTCGGGCGGGTCGATGGTGCCGCGCACGATGTCGGCGATGTCGCCGAGGCGGATGGTGCGCCCGCTCGCGGCCGAGCGGATGGGCATGGCGCGCAGGTCGTCCACCGAGTTGAAGCTGCCGTCCACGCGCACCTGCACCACGTCCAGCGGCGTCTGCACCGCGCCGGCCGAGGCCACGGCGTTCTGCTGGCCCAGCTGGTCGAGCACGGCGTTGAGGTCCAGGCCCAGCGTGGCCAGGCGCTTCTGAGAGACCTCCACGTAGATCTTCTGGTCCTGCACGCCAAAGAGCTCGACCTTGGCGACGTCGTTCACGCGCAGCAGTTGCTGGCGCACGGCCTCGGCCACGTCCTTGCGCTCGGCGTCGGAAAAGCCCTCGCCCTGCAGGGCATAGATGACGCCATAGACGTCACCGAACTCGTCGTTGAAGAAAGGGCCGATCACGCCCTGCGGCAGTTCGCCGCGCATGTCGCCCACCTTCTTGCGCACCGTGTACCAGATGTCCTGCACCTCGCCCGGCGGCGAGGAATCGGCGAGCTGGAAGATGATCAGCGCCTCGCCGGGCTTGGTGTAGCTGCGGATCTTGTCGGCGTAGGGGACCTCCTGCAGCGTGCGCTCGATGCGGTCGGCCACCTGCTCGGCCACCTGCGGCGCGGTGGCGCCGGGCCAGAACACACGCACCACCATGGCGCGGAAGGTGAAGGGCGGGTCCTCGTCCTGCCCGAGCTGGAAGTACGCGGCGATGCCGAAGAGCATCAGCACGATCATGAGGTAGCGCGTGAAGGCGGGGTGGTCCAGCGCCCAGCGCGAGAGGTTGAAGCGCGAGAACGGACCCGGCTTCGCGTCGGTGGTGTCCTGCATGGGCGGGCTCACTGCGCGACGAAGCGCGTGACTTTCTGGCCTGCGCTGAGCACATGGCCGCCCGCGGCCACCACCTCATCACCGGGTTTCAGGCCGCCTGCGATCACCACACGGTTGCCGTCCGCCCCGGCCACCTGCACGGGGCGCGGCTGCACCGTGCCGCTGCCCTGGTCGAACAGCCAGACGATGCTGCCGCGTCGGTCGCCCTCGGCGGACTGCATCACCGCCGTGGTGGGCAGGGTGATGGCGGCCTGGCCGGTGTGCGGCGTGTCCAGCGTGACGTAGGCCGTGGCGCCCAGGGGCAGCTTCGCTTCGGCCGGCAGGGCCAGCTTCACCTGGTAGGTGCGCGTGGCCGGATCGGCGCTGGCCGCCACCTCGCGCACGGTGGCCTTGAGGTCGGCGCTGCCGTCGCCGTGCGCCCAGGGCCGCACGCGGGCCGGGGTGCCGGGCCGCACCTGGGCGAGCCGGTCCTCGGGCACGGCGATCACCACGTCGCGCTCGCCGTCCTGCGCCAGCACCACCACAGGGCCGCCGGCCTGCACCACCTGGCCGGGCTCGGCCTGCACCGCCGTCACCACACCGGGCGCGTCGGCCAACAGGCGCGCGTAGCCCGTCTGGTTGCCCTGAACGGAGCTTTGCGCCTGCGCCTGGCGCAGCGTGGCCTCGGCGGCGTCCAGCGTGGCCTGGCGGCGGTCGATCTCGGCCTGGCTCACGAAGCCCTGGGCCAGCAGGCCCTTGAAGCGCTCGAGGTCGGCGCGCGCCAGGTCGCGCTGGGTGAGCGCGGCCGTGGCGGCGGCCTGCGCGGCCTGGCCGGAGAGCGCCAGGTCCTGCGCGTCCAGGCGCGCGAGCAACTGGCCCGCTTTCACGCGCTGGCCCACCTCGGCCGGGCGCTCCACCAGCTTGCCGCCCACGCGAAAGCCCAAGCGCGATTCGACCCGGGCACGAACTTCGCCCGCGTATTCGCTGGCGGCGTTCAGGCTCGACGGCCCCACGGTGAGCAGCTTGACCGAGCGCACGGGCTCGGGCGCCGGTTCGGGGCGGGCGCAGGCGGCCAGCACGGCCGCACTCGCCAGTACGCAGACAATCAGCGTCGTTCTCATCGGATTCCCTCGCGTTCGGGCCGGATGCGGCACCACCAATTAATGACTGACCGGTTAGTAAGAGAAATTCTAGTGCAAACCCCCCGCCGTACCGACGCCACCCCTCCCGATACCGGGGTTGAGGCCACGCCCGCATCGGCGATGGCACCTGTCGGGCCCGCCCGCCCCGAGGGCCCGGCCGCCTTTGGCGCCTCGGTCGAGCACTACGAAAACTTCCCCGTGGCGAGCTGGCTGTGCCCCGCCCCGCTGCGCCCGGCCGTGGCCGCGCTCTACCACTTCGCGCGCACGGCCGACGACATCGCCGACGAGGGCGAGGCCGACGCCCCGACGCGCCTGGCCGATCTGGCGGCCTACCGCGCCGCGCTGGACGAGGCCTTCGCCGGCCGGCCGGTGCCGCCGCGCTGGCAGGCCGTGTTCACGCCACTGGCCGCCGCCCAGCGGCGCCACGCCTGGCCCGTGGCCTTGCTGCACGACCTCATCAGCGCGTTCGAGCAGGACGTGCGTCACACCGCCAGCGGCCACCGCTACACCGACCTGGCCGAGTTGCTCGACTATTGCAAGTTGTCGGCCAACCCGGTGGGCCGGCTGCTGCTGCATCTGTGGGGCGTGGACGCGCACGCCGCGCTGGAGCGCAGCGACCGCATCTGCAGCGCCCTGCAGCTCATCAACTTCTGGCAGGACCTGAGCCGCGACCTGCCGCGCCAGCGGGTCTATCTGCCGGCCGACGTGCTGCGCCGCCACGGCGTGGCGGTGGAAGACTTCTTCCCCGGTGCCGATGCCCACGACCGCGAGCGCGAGGCGGTGGTGGCCGAGCTGTGCGCGCACGCGCGCGGCCTGATGCAGATGGGCGCGCCGCTGGTGCACCAGGTGAATGGCCGCGCGGGCTGGGAGCTTCGGCTGGTGGTGCAAGGCGGCCTGCGCGTGCTCGACCGCATACAGGCCATCCGGCACCGCAGTTGGGCGCAGCGCGTCACGGTGGACAAGGGCGACCTGCCCTGGCTGCTGTGGCGCGCGCTGTGGATGTGAAACCCGCGGGGTCGCCCGGTCAGCTGATCGCGCGGGCCCGCGCCATGCGCCGCAGGGGCTGCTCTGGCGGGGAAGGCAGCACGAGGTCGGCCAGTGTCACGGCGTCCAGCCGCGCCAGGTAGGCCTTCAGCGCATCGCCCAGCACATGCTTGAGGCCGCACACGCCGGCGATGCGGCATTGGTTCGTCTGCGCGTCAAAGCACTCCACCAGGTTGAAGTCCGTCTCGGTCTGTCGAACCACCTCGCCCAGCACAATGTGCTCCGCGGGCCGCAACAGGCGCAGCCCGCCGCCACGCCCCCGCGTGGTTTCCAGATAACCCAGGGCCGATAGCGTCATCACGATCTTGGTGAGGTGGCTGCGCGAGATGCCGTGCGCCTCGGCGATCTCGGTGATGGTGACCGGCTGCTCACGGTGCTGGTGCACGGCGCAATACATCAGCACGCGCAGGCTGTAGTCGGTCCATTGGGTCAGTCGCATGGGCGTTGCGGACGTGCCGATAAAAGGTTCATCGCAAGTGAATTTTAAATGCTCTAATAGGTGCACACCAAATGAATCTTTAAGGAGTGCTCCATGTCATTGGTCATCGATGCCGAACCCGTCAACACCCTGGCGATGCAAAGCCTGGGCCACATCGCCGTTCACCGCCCAGGCGCCACCGCCGTGCTGCGCCGCCACAAGCTGGACTTCTGCTGCGGCGGCCAGGTCAGCCTCGCCGACGCGGCGCGGCAGAAGGGCCTGTCCATGGACGCGCTGGTGGCC
Organism: Hydrogenophaga sp.; assembly: GCF_035481345.1. Lineage (GTDB taxonomy): Bacteria > Pseudomonadota > Gammaproteobacteria > Burkholderiales > Burkholderiaceae_C > Hydrogenophaga. The sequence goes on from NZ_DATIGV010000119.1 coordinate 26,246, forward strand.
GAACTCGAGGCGCTGCCACAGGGCAATGCCGAACCCGACGGCCGTACGCCGGGCGAGCTGGTGGACCACATCCTGGTGCGCTACCACGCCGTGCACCGCGAGCAGCTGCCCGAGCTGATCCGCATGGCGCGCCGCGTGCAGGCGGTGCACCGAGAGCACCCCGAGGTGCCGCGCGGCCTGGCCGAGTTGCTGGAAACCATCGAACACGAAATGCTCGCGCACATGTCGAAGGAGGAAATGGTGCTGTTTCCCGCGTTGCGGCGCGGCCCCAGCCCGATGCTGGCCGGGCCGATCGGCATGATGCGCCACGAGCACGTGGACCACGGGGCCCAGCTGGAGCAACTGGCGCGCCTCACGCGCGACCACACGCCGCCAGCCGACGCCTGCAACACCTGGCGCGCGCTGTACGCCGGCACCCGCCAGTTCAGCGAAGACCTGATCGCCCACATCCACCTGGAGAACAACCTGCTGTTCCCGATGTTCGAATCGGCGTGCGGCAACGCCAACGACCCCTGCGGCTGCGCATGACGGCCGCTCGCGCCGACGAACTGCTGCAGCACGCGCGCGCCAGTAGCATGCGCCCGCTCGCGCTGCGCGGGCGCACGCTGCTGCCCGTGGTGCAGGGCGGCATGGGCGTGTGTGTGTCCGCGTCGCGCCTGGCGGGCACGGTGGCCGGCCTGGGCGCCATGGGGGTGCTCTCGGCGCTGGAGTTGCGCCGCCTGCACCCCGACCTGATGGCGGCCACCGCCCACCTGGACAAGCAGGCCGATGCGCGCCAGCGCATCGATGCCGCCAACCTGGAGGCCCTGCGTCGCGAGATCGCGCGGGCGCGGGCGCTTTCGGAGGGCCGCGGCTTGCTGGCCATCAACGTGATGAAGGCCGTCAGCGCCTACGAGGACTGCGTTCGCGAGTCCCTGGCGGGCGGGATCGACGCGATCGTGGTGGGCGCCGGCCTGCCCCTGGACCTGCCGGACCTGGCCCGCGATCACCCGGACGTGGCGCTGATCCCCATCCTGTCGGACGCGCGCGGCGTGCAGCTGCTGCTGCGCAAATGGGCACGCAAGGGGCGCCTGCCGGATGCCATCGTGATCGAGCACCCGCGCCTGGCCGGCGGTCATCTGGGCGCCGCCAGGCTGGCCGAGTTGCGCGATCCGCGCTTCGACTTCGAGCGGGTACTGCCGGCCGTGCGCGCCCTGCTCGAGGACATGGGCGCGGAGCGCGAGGTGGCCCTGATCGCCGCGGGCGGCATGCACGCCCCGGGCGATGTGCTGCGCATGCAGGCGTTGGGCGCCGACGCCGTGCAGCTGGGCACCGCCTTCGCCGTGACCCGCGAATGCGACGCCCACGACCGGTTCAAGCAGGTGCTGGCCCAGGCCCGCCCCGAGGACATGGTGGAATTCCTGAGCGTGGCCGGCCTGCCCGCGCGCGCCGTGCGCACGCCCTGGCTCGACAAGTACCTGCGCCTGGAGGACAAGCTGCGGGCCGCCGCCCACCCCAAACGCCGCTGCAACATGGCTTTCGACTGTCTGAGCGTGTGCGGCCTGCGCGACGGCCTCGGCGAGATGGGCCAGTTCTGCATCGACCAGCAGCTGGGCCACGCGCTGCAGGGCGACGCGCAGCGCGGTCTGTTCTTCCGGGGCGCCGGCCCGCTGCCCTTTGGCACCGCCATCCGGCCCGTCGTGGACCTGCTGCGCTGGATGGTGGGCGCGCCGATGCCTGTCACAACCGGCGTGGCCGCTTCGTCTTGAAGGGCAGAGGACGCCGGATCGGCCTGCGCCGCGACCGCGGGTCCTCGTCATTTCAACGAACGAAGGACCTCAAATGAAAGTCGTGATCATCGGAGGCACCGGCCTCATCGGCACACAGGTCGGCGCGCTGCTGCGCCAGGGCGGGCACGAGGTGCTGACCGCCGCGCCGTCCACCGGCGTCAACACCCTCACCGGCGAAGGCCTGGCCCAGGCGCTGCAGGGCGCGCAGGTGGTGGTGGACGTGAGCAACTCGCCCTCCTTCGAGCCGGCGGCGGTGATGGACTTCTTCCAGACCTCCACGCGCAACGTGCTGAAGGCGGCCACGGCCGCCGGTGTGCGCCACCTCGTCGCGCTGTCGGTGGTGGGCACCGATCGCCTGCCCGAGAGCGGCTACTTCATGGCCAAACTGGCGCAGGAACAGCTCATCCGCGCCAGCGCCCTGCCCCACACCGTCGTGCGCGCCACGCAGTTCCACGAATTCCTCGGCGCCATCGCCGACGCCGCCACGCGCGCGGGCCGCGTGCACGCGCCCTCGGCCGGCATCCAGCCCATGGCCTCGTCCGACGTGGCCGCCGCCGTGGCGCGCGCCGCCACCGCCGAGCCCGTGAACGGCCTCACCGAGATCGCCGGCCCGGTGGCCTTCCGCATGGACGAGCTGCTGCGCGGCCTGCTGCAGCAGCGCGGCGATACCCGCGAGGTGGTGACCGATGAGAGCGCCGGTTACTTCGGCGCGCCGCTCAAGGCGGATTCGCTGCTGCCCGCGGCCGGGGCGTGGCTGGGCTCGGTCACGGTGCAGGCCTGGACGGCCGCGCAGCCGGCCCGCGCCGCCTGAAGCGGCGCCCGCGCCGTCACGGTTTCTCAGTCCTCGCGCAGCGCGGCGAAGCGCTCGGCCAGGTGGTCGATCAGCAGCCGCACCGCCGGCAATTGCCCGCGCCGTGAAGCGAAGACCACGTGGATGAGCTCGCGGCGCGGCGCCCAGCCGTCCAGCACGGGCACCAGCTCGCCCGGCCCGAACTCCGCCGTGAGCATCATGCGCGGCAACTGCACGATGCCCACGCCCGCCACCGCCGCCGCGCGCAAGGCCAGCATGCCGCGCGTGACGTAGCGCGGCCGGTGCCGCACCTCGGCGCGCGCGCCGTTGGGGCCCTCCAGCACCCACTGGTGCACCTCCTGCGGCTGGCCCAGGTCCATGCTGGGAAAGCGCCCCAGATCGCCCGGGCCCTGCGGCGCGCCCAGGCGCTCGATCAGCGCCGGGCTGGCCACCAGGCACTGGCTGCGCTCGGCCAGCACGCGCAGCGCGAGATCGCTGTCCTCCAGCGGCGGCGGGCGCACGCGCACCGCCAGGTCGAACCCTTCGGCCACCACGTCCACGCGGCGGTTGGTTTCCTCCAGGTGCAGCTCCACGCGCGGGTAGCGCGCCAGGAAGTCGCCCAGCATGGCGCCCATGCGCGTGGCCAGCAGCGCCACCGGGCAGCTCATGCGCACCACGCCGCGCGGCTCGCCGCGCGCCAGGGCGATGGACTCCTCCGCCGCCTCGGCCTCGGTCAGCATGGCGCGGCAGTGCTGGTAGTAGCCGCGCCCCGCCTCGGTCACGGAAAAGCTGCGCGTGGAGCGCAGGATCAGCCGCGCGCCCAGGCGCTCTTCCAGCAGGGCGATGCGCCGGCTCAGGCGCGACTTGGGAATGCCCAGCGCCCGGCTCGCCGGGGCGAAGCCCCCGTGCTCGACCACTTGGGCGAAGTAGTACAGGTCGTTGAGATCGGGCAGGGCCATCGTTCTACCTGTAGAACAGTGAAGGCGATTATCGCGGTCTACTCAGACAATTGTTCCACCGATATGCTTCATTCATTCCCCGTCCCACCGGGGTGACCCTCAGGAGAAATCCATGCTCAAGCCGATCCAGGGTGTCTACAGCGCCCCCCGCCCGCACTGGGTGGGCGACGGTTTTCCGGTGCGCTCCTTGTTCAGCTACGGCGACCACGGCGCCCAGCTCAGCCCCTTCCTGCTGCTCGACTACGCCGGCCCGGCGCAATTCCCGCCGGCCGAGCGGCCGCGCGGCGTGGGGGTGCACCCGCACCGCGGTTTCGAGACCGTGACCATCGTCTACAACGGCGAGGTCGCGCACCGCGACTCCACCGGCGCGGGCGGACTCATCGGCCCCGGCGACGTGCAGTGGATGACGGCCGCCTCGGGCATCCTGCACGAGGAGTTCCACTCACCGGCGTTCACGCGCACGGGTGGCGCCATGGAGATGGTGCAGCTCTGGGTGAACCTGCCCGCGCGCAGCAAGATGGAGCCGCCCGGCTACCAGAACATCCTGGACGGGCAGATCCCGTCCGTGGACCTGGCCGATGGCGCGGGCCGCGTGCGCGTGATCGCGGGCGCCTTCGATGGTCACCGGGGGCCGGCGCGCACGCACACGCCGATGGACGTGTGGGACCTTCGCCTGAACGCCGGCAAGACCGTGCGCCTGCCGCTCATCCAGGGCCATACCGCCGCGCTGGTGGTGCTGGCCGGCACCGTGCTCGTCAACGGCGAGGCCGTGGCGCGCGAGGCGCAGCTGGTGCAGTTCCAGCGCGACGGTGAGGCGCTGGAGATCGAGGCCAACAGCGACGCCAAGCTGCTCTTCCTGGGCGGCGAGCCGATCGAGGAGCCCGTGGTGGGCCACGGTCCCTTCGTGATGAACACGCGCGAGGAGATCGTGCAGGCCTTCCACGACTTCCAGAACGGCAAGTTCGGGCGCATGACGGCAAGCGCCTGAGGCCGCCAAGCGCCTGCGAAGGCCCCGCGATGCGGGGCCTTCGCACGGACGCACCTGGGCGACAGTGCATCGGATGGTCGATGGTAGATTCGGCCATGACTTCCTCGATTGCTCCCAATTTCGTAGTGCGAAACCCCTCGCAGGCCAAGGCTTGCCTCGGGGTCATTGCTGTTTGTGGGATGGCCCTGCTGGCGGCGTGCGGCGGCAACCACGGCAGCGCCCCGCCCACCGCGTTGAGCTACGACACGCCGCAGGCGCTGTACGTGACGGGCGAAACCATCGCACCCAACCAGGCGCGGATCACCGGTGGCAAGCCCACCTCGTTCGAGGTCTCGCCGGCCTTGCCCGACGGACTGAGCCTCGACACGCGGACCGGCTCGATCACGGGCCAGCCGACCACGCGGCAACGGCAGACCAGCCACACTGTCACCGCCCGCCACGTCCTGGGCTCCGTGCAGACCGAGCTTCGCCTGACGGTTACCGCGCGCGGTGCCTGGGCATCGGTGGGCACCGTGCCCACGCCGAGGCACTACTCGACCCTGTCGCGCCTGCTCGATGGTCGCCTGCTGCTGGCCGGTGGCATAGGCGGCGCGGGCCCCTCCGGCGAGGCCGATCTCTACGACCCCGCCAGCGGCACCTGGAGCGCCGCGGCGCCCATGCTTCACCTGCGCTCCGACCCTGGCGCCGTGCGCTTGACGGATGGGCGCGTCCTGGTTTTCGGCGGCGATGGCGTCGGCCTGAACACGACGGTCGCCGCGGAGCTCTATGACCCCGTGGCCAACACCTGGACGGCGACCGGCTCCATGAACGAGCCGAGAACGCGTGCCACCGCGCACCTGCTGCCCAATGGCAAGGTGCTGGTCGCGGGGGGCTATGACCGGACAGGGGCGCTCAGCTTCTCCAACACGGCCGAGGTGTACGACCCGGCCACCGGCACCTGGTCACTGCTGGCCACACCCTTGTCTGCCGCACGCGCGCAACATGCGGCGGAACTGCTGCCGGACGGCACCACCCTGCTGGTCATGGGCGGCGTCAACGCCTCGGGCTTCGTCACGACAGCCGAACGCTACGCAGTGGATGGCACCGCCACCACGCCGATCGCTTTTGCCGGCAGCGGCAACGTGCACCAATCGGTCCGCCTGGACGATGGCAGCGTGCTCGTGGTGTCCGACGCAGGCACCACGGCGCGACGCTTCGACCCATCCACCTCGACCTGGACCACCAGCACCCTGAGCAGCACGCGCAGCCTGCCCACGATGACCCTGCTGGCAGACGGCCGCGTGCTGCTGGCCGGGGGGTCGAGCCTGAACAGCGCCGAGATCTACAACCCAGACGTCAACGTCTGGACCACCGCCACGCCCATGGCCAACGTGCGCCGCGCCGCGGTGGCCCAGTTGCTCGGCGACGGCCGCGTGCTGGTGGTGAGCGGCTTTGACGGCGTGGGTGAGGTCAACTCGACCGAGCGCTACACGCCCTGAGTGCGGGGCCGACCCGGCCGGCGCGCGGCCGGGCTGCGGCTCAGCCCAGCGCGCGCAGCGGGTGCGCGTGCGCCGGCCACGGCGATTGGAAGAACGCGGCGACCTGTTCCTTCGTCACGTCCTCGATGCGCGCCGGGTTCCACTTCGGCGCGTGGTCCTTGTCGATGGCCAGCGCGCGCACACCTTCCACGGTTTCGCTCGCGGCACCCGGGCGCAGGTGGAAGCAGTGGTGCACCAGGTCGCGCTCCATGCGCAGGTCGTCGGCCAGGCCCACGCCGCGCGCGCGGCGGATCTGCTCCAGCACCACGTGCAGCATCAGCGGCGAGCGCTGGCGCAGCACCTGCAGTGTCTCCTTCGCCCACTCGCTGCCGCTGGCCTCCAGCGCCGCCACCATGGCCTTCACATCGCCCAGGCCGAAGACGGCATTGACTTCCGCCGTGGACCAGGGCGCCGCGGGCACGGTGGCCTGCAGGTGGCTCTGCACCCAGCGCTGCACGGCCTCACCGTTCTCGAAGGGTGTGGTGGCCAGGCTGTCCCAGAGCTTGGGCAGGCGCTGGGCCTCGATGTGCCCGTCGGCCAGGCCGACCGACAAGGCCTCGCGGCCCTGCAGCAGGCGGCCCGTGAGGCCCAGGTACTCGCCCACGTGGCCGGCGCAGCGGCTCAGGAAGTAGCCGCCGCCCACGTCGGGGAAGAGGCCGATGTTGGTCTCGGGCATCGCCAGCTTGCTGCGCTCGGTCACCACGCGCAGGCTGGCCCCCTGGCTGATGCCCATGCCGCCGCCCATGCAGATGCCGTCCATGAAGGCGATGTAGGGCTTGGGGTAGGTGTGGATCAGGTGGTTGAGCGCGTACTCCTCGGTGAAGAAGTCCTCGAGCTCGGGGTCGCCGGCCAGCGCGGCCTGGTGGAAGAAGCGAATGTCGCCGCCCGCGCAGAAGGCGCCGAAGGGGCCCTCCTTGCCCATGCCGCGAACGGCCACGGCGAACACGGCCGGGTCCTCGCGCCAAGCCCGCAAGGCGGCGGTGATGTCGCGGATCATGCCCAGCGACAGCGCGTTCAGCGCCTTGGGCCGGTTGAGCGTGATCAGGCCCACGCGGCCCTGCACTTCGGCGATCACGAGCGATTCGTTCGATGACATGCGACTACCTCCAGCGACGGTTCTTCGGGATTCTTCTTCAGCGCCCGCGCGATTCCCGGGCGTCCAGGGTCTGCAGGCGCGGGGTGCCGTTGCGCGAACGCCAGCCCAGCAGTTCGTTGACGAACAGCGCGCCGATGACCAGCGTGCCACCGATCAGCACCTCGGCGCCCGGCGTTTCGCCGGCGCCCAGCCAGGCCAGCAGGATGCCGAAGATCACCTCCAGCAGCGCCAGCAGCGACACCTCGGGCGCCTTGAGCGAGCGCGCGCAGGTGACGGCCAGCGCGCAGGGAATGGCCAGTTGCACCAGGCCCAGCAGCGCGAGCCAGGCGATGTCACTGCCCGTGGCCTGGAAAGGCACGGCCAGCGGCAGCGTCAGCAAGGAAGAAATGAGCCCGCCCAGCAGCACCGAGGGCACCAGGTCGATCTTGTGGCCCTGGGTCTGGCTGCGTTGCATCACCGTCCAGTTGACGGCGCCCGCGACGGGCACGCACAGCGCCACCAGCGAGCCGATCACCAGCGAGCCGGTGTCGATGTCGGGCGTGGTGAAGGCCTGCAGGAACTGGCTGCCGTACATGTAGGCGATGCCCAGGCCGGCGGCCACGATGGCGGCCCAGGTGCGCGGTGCCAGCGTCTGGCCAATGGTGAAGCGCGCCAGCAGCGCCGTGAACAGCGGCCCCACCGCCATGATGATGAGCACGTTGGCCACGGTGGTGAAGGTCAGCGCCAGCATGAAGGCAGTGAACATCACGCTCCAGCACACGCCGCTGAGCCAGAAGGCCGCGGACCCGGCCTGCACGCCCCAGTGGCGCTGCAGCGGGCCCTGCCCCGGTTCGTCCGCGACGCTGCCCGCCGCGCGGTCGGCCGAACGCCACAGGGGCAGGATGACCAGGAGCGACAGCGCGGTGAAGGCGCTGCGCCAGAAGGTCACCTCGAAACGCGCCGCCGATTCCAGCTGGCGCGTGACCACGCCCGCGATGGACCACATCAGGGTCACCGCCACCATCAGGAAGACCGCCTGCGTGTGCGTCAGGCGGCTCAGCAGGCGAAAGGGCATCAGGCGTCTCGGGAAGCGCGCTTGCGCTCGTGCTCTTTCAGGAAGCGCTTGCGCAGGCGGATGCTCTTGGGCGTGATCTCGACCAGTTCGTCGTCCTCGATGAACTCGACGCCGTATTCGAGCGTGAGCTGGATCGGCGGCGTGATCTTGATCGCGTCTTCCTTGCCGCTGACGCGGAAGTTGGTGAGCTGCTTGGTGCGTGTGGCGTTCACCACGAGGTCGTTGTCGCGGCTGTGGATGCCGACGATCATGCCCTCGTACACCGGGTCGTTGGCCTTGACGAACATGCGGCCACGGTCGTCCAGCTTGCCCAGGGCGTAGTTGAAGATCTCGCCGTCGTCCATGCTGATCAGCACGCCGTTCTTGCGGCTGGCCACCTCGCCCTTGTGCGGTTCGTAGCCGTCGAAGATGTTGGCGATCAGGCCCGAGCCGCGCGTGAGGTTGAGGAATTCGTTGCTGAAGCCGATGAGGCCACGCGCGGGGATGCGGTACTCCAGGCGCACGCGGCCGCGGCCGTCGGGTTCCATGTTGACCAGTTCGCCCTTGCGCTCGCCCAGGGCCTGCATCACGCCGCCCTGGTGCTGTTCTTCCACGTCGGCCGTCACCATCTCGATGGGCTCGTGGCGCTCGCCGTCGATGTCCTGGAACACCACGCGCGGCTTGCTCACGGCCAGTTCGTAGCCTTCGCGGCGCATGTTCTCCAGCAGGATGGTCAGGTGCAGTTCGCCGCGGCCCGAGACCTCGAACACGCCGTCCTCGTCGGTGTCCTTCACGCGCAGGGCCACGTTGCTCTGCAGTTCCTTCTGCAGGCGATCCCAGATCTGGCGGCTGGTGACGAACTTGCCTTCGCGGCCCGCCAGCGGGCTGGTGTTGACGCAGAAGTTCATGGTCAGCGTGGGCTCGTCGACCTTGAGCATGGGCAGCGGCGTGGGGTTGGCGGGATCGGTCAGGGTGACGCCGATGCCGATTTCCTCGATGCCGTTGACCAGCACGATGTCACCCGGCAGGGCTTCGCTGGTCTGCACACGGTCCAGGCCCTGGAAGGTCAGCACCTGGTTCACGCGTCCCTTGAAGCTCTTGCCATCGGGGCCTTCCATCACCAGCACGTCCATGGACGGCTTGAGCGTGCCGGCATTGATGCGGCCCACGCCGATGCGGCCGACGAAACTGGAGTAGTCCAGCGCCGAGATCTGCAGTTGCAGCGGCGCGTTCGGGTCGCCCTGGTGCGCGGGCACGTGCTTGAGCACGGTCTCGAACAGGGCCGACATGTCGGGGCCCCATTGCTCGCCGGCCGGGCCTTCTTCCAGTGAGGACCAGCCGTTGATGCCCGAGGCGTAGACCACGGGGAAGTCGAGCTGCTCGTCGTTGGCGCCGAGCTTGTCGAACAGGTCGAAAGCGGCGTTGATGACCTTGTCGGGCGCGGCGCCCGGCTTGTCCACCTTGTTCACCACCACGATGGGCTTCAAGCCCAGCGCGAGCGCCTTCTTCGTCACGAAGCGCGTCTGCGGCATCGGGCCTTCCTGGGCATCGATCAGCAGCACCACGCCGTCCACCATGGACAGCGCGCGCTCGACCTCGCCGCCGAAGTCCGCGTGGCCGGGGGTGTCGACGATGTTGATGTGCGTGCCCTTCCAGCTCACGGCGCAGTTCTTGGCCAGGATGGTGATGCCGCGCTCGCGTTCGATGGCGTTGTTGTCCATCACGGTGTCGACGACCTTCTCGTGCTCGGCGAAGGTGCCGGACTGGCGCAGGAGCTGGTCGACCATGGTGGTCTTGCCGTGGTCGACGTGGGCGATGATGGCGATGTTGCGGATGGGTCTGGTCATGGTTGTGCCTCGCAGGCTTCGAGGATTTGCTGGATATCGGTGGGGCTCAGCAGGCGCCCCGCAATGAGTTCGCCGCCCTGCGTGTGGGCCGTGCCCAGCAGAACGGACTGCGTCGGATCGGCGGGCGACGGGCCGAAGACGGCCACGCGCTCGCGGTTGGGCCAGTCGCCGCGGCGGCGCACACCGCTCAGGAACCGGCCGGCATGCTCCGCATCGAGCGTGACGCGCTCGTGACCCGGGAGCAAATCCTCCAGGGGCCGCAGGACATGCAAGCGCTGATCGTCGGCCATGGACTCGAGCGCGTCGAGCGTGGTGGCCTGGCTCACGTCGAAGGGGCCGGTGGCCGTGCGGCGCAGGGCGATCAGGTGGCCGCCGCAGCCCAGTGCCTCGCCGATGTCTTCACCCAGGGTGCGGATGTAGGTGCCCTTGCTGCAGCGCACGCGCAGGCGCAACTGCGGGGCCTCGCCCGCCAACTGCATGTCGATCAGTTCGATGTCATGGACCGTCACGCGGCGCGGTTCGCGCTCGATGGTTTCGCCGTCGCGGGCGTATTCGTAGAGAGCCTTGCCGTCCTTCTTGAGCGCGCTGTGCATGGGCGGCACCTGGTCGATCTCGCCCATGAAGCGGTCGAGCACCTCCACCACCTGGCCCACGGTGCAGTTCACCGGGCGGGTGTCGATGACCTCGCCCTCGGCGTCGGCCGTGCTCGTGCGCACACCCAGGCGCACGGTGGTCTCGTAGGTCTTGTCGGCGTCCAGGTGCAATTGGCTGAATTTGGTGGCGGCGCCGAAGCACAGAGGCAGCACGCCCGTGGCCAACGGGTCCAGCGTGCCGGTGTGGCCGGCCTTGTCCGCGCGCAGCAGCCACTTGGCCTTCTGCAAGGCCTGGTTGCTGGACAGGCCCAGCGGTTTGTCGAGCAGCAGCACCCCGTGCACGGGGCGCCGTTGCACCCTCGTGCGTTGGCGCTCCATGCTCAGTCCTCGTTCTTGGAACGCGAAGCGACCGCCTTGGAGATCAAGGCGTTCATGTCGGCCGCGCGCTCGGTGGTGCGGTCGAACACGAAGTGCAGCGTGGGCACGGTGTGGATGTGCAGGCGCTTGAACAGCGCGTTGCGCAGGAAGCCCGCCGCGGCGTTGAGGCCCTCGGCGGTTTCTTCGGGGTTGCCGGTGAGCAGGCTGAAGAACACCTTGGCGTGCGCGTAGTCGGGGGTGACCTCGACCGCGTTGAGCGTGACCATGCCCACGCGCGGATCCTTCAACTCGCGCGCGATCAGCTCGGCCAGATCGCGCTGGATCTGGTCGGCCACGCGGTAACCGCGGTTGGGGACGGACGACGCCTTGCGGGGCATGGTGATTTCGCTTTGCCTGGGTTCTTACAGCGTGCGCGCCACTTCCTTGACCTCAAAGAACTCGAGCTGGTCGCCCTCTTTGATGTCGTTGTAGTTGCGCAGCTTGATACCGCACTCGAAGCCTTCCTTGACCTCGCGCACGTCGTCCTTGAGGCGCTTGAGCGACTCGAGTTCGCCGGTCTGCACCACCACGTTGTCGCGCAGCAGGCGGTAGTGCGCGCTGCGCGTGACGAAGCCCTGCGTGACCATGCAGCCCGCGACCGTGCCGATCTTGGAGGCCACGAACACCGTGCGGATCTCGGCCATGCCGATGACTTCTTCGCGCTTCTCGGGTGCCAGCATGCCGGACATGGCGGCCTTCAGGTCGTCCACCGCGTCGTAGATGATGTTGTAGTAGCGCAGGTCGACCTCGTTGCCCTCGGCCAGCTTGCGCGCGCCGGCATCCGCCCGCACGTTGAAGCCGATGACCACGGCACCGGCCGCGATGGCCAGGTTGACGTCGCTCTCGCTGATACCACCCACGCCCGCGTACACGAGCTGCACCTTCACCTCGTCGGTGGAGAGCTTGAGCAGCGAAGCGGCGAGTGCTTCCTGCGAGCCCTGCACGTCGGCCTTGAGGATGATCGGCAGGGTCTTGACCTCGCCAGCGGCCATGTCGGAGAACATGTTCTCCAGCTTGGCGGCCTGCTGCTTGGCCAGCTTGGTGCTGCGGTACTTGCCCGCGCGGTAGGTCGCGATCTCGCGCGCGCGGCGCTCGTCGGACATCACCATGAACTCGTCGCCGGCCTGCGGCACCTCGGCCAGGCCCTGGATCTCCACGGGAATGGAGGGACCGGCTTCCTTGGTGGCCTTGCCGTTCTCGTCGAGCATGGCGCGCACGCGACCCGAGGTCTGGCCCGCCAGCACCACGTCGCCCACCTTGAGCGTGCCGCTCTGCACCAGCACGGTGGCCACGGCGCCGCGGCCCTTGTCCAGGCGCGCCTCGATCACCAGGCCCTTGGCCATGGCTTCCACGGGGGCCTTGAGCTCCAGCACCTCGGCCTGCAGCAGCACCTGCTCGAGCAGTTCATCGATGCCCATGCCGGTCTTGGCCGACACCGCCACGAAGGGCGATTCGCCGCCGAATTCCTCGGGCACGACTTCCTCGGCCACGAGCTCGGATTTCACGCGCTCGATGTTGGCCTCGGGCTTGTCGGCCTTGGTCATGGCCACCACGATCGGAACGCCCGCCGCCTTGGCGTGCTTCACGGCTTCTTTGGTCTGCGGCATCACGCCGTCGTCCGCTGCGCAGACGAGGACGACGATGTCGGTGGCCTGCGCGCCGCGGGCGCGCATGGCCGTGAAGGCCTCGTGACCCGGGGTGTCGAGGAAGGTGACCATGCCGCGCGGCGTGTCGACGTGGTAAGCACCGATGTGCTGCGTGATGCCACCGGCCTCGCCGGCCGCCACCTTGGTGCGGCGGATGTAGTCGAGCAGCGAGGTCTTGCCGTGGTCCACGTGGCCCATGACGGTGACCACGGGCGCGCGCGGCATGGCCTCGGCCTGCTGTTGCGACACTTCTTCGTCGGTGAAGGCCTCGGGGTCGTCCAGCGCGGCCACCACGGCCTTGTGGCCCAGTTCCTCGACGAGGATCATCGCGGTGTCCTGGTCGAGCGACTGGTTGATGGTCACCATCTGGCCCAGCTTCATCAACTGCTTGATCAGCTCGGACGACTTCACCGACATCTTGTGCGCGAGCTCGGAGACCGTGATGGTCTCGGGCACGTGCACCTCGATCTGCTTGAACTCGGCCGGTGCCTGGAATGAACCCTGGCTGTCGCGCGAGTCGCGGTCGCCACGGCGGCCACCGCCGCCGCGCGGGCCGCTGCGCCAGTTGCCGCGGCCCGAGCTGGTGTCGCCGCGGGTCTTGATTTCCTTCTTCTTGGCCGCGTCGTCCTTCCAGGTGGAGGACAGGTTCTCGGACTTGACTTCCTTCTTGCCAGCGCCGGCGGTGGTGCCGCCCGGCGCGGCCGCGGGAGCCTTGGCGGGCGTGCCCGCCGGCTTGTGCAGCGTGCCCTTGAGGCCCGCCTTGGCGTCGGCCGGCGGCTCGGGCTTCTTGGCCACCAGGGTTTTGGCCGGTGCGGCCATCATGGCGCGGATGTTCGCGGCCTCGGCCTCGGCCTTGCGGCGGCGCTCCTGCAGTTCGGAGGCGCGCTGCTCCTCGGCCTTGCGTTCCTCGGCGGCCTTGTCGGCGGCGGCCTTCGCCGCGGCTTCCTTGTCCGGCCCCTTGACCTTCACGGCCGTGGTGGCGGGCTTGGCGGGCGCGGGCGCCGCCTCGGCGGCCGGCGCAGCCTGCGCCGCCGCAGCGGCGGCGGCCTCTTCGCGTTCCTTCTTGGCAGCGGCCTCGGCCGCGGCCTTGGCTTCCTCGGCTTCGCGCGCGGCGCGCTTGGCGGCCAGTTCCTCTTCCTGACGGCGGATCAGTTCGGCCTGGCGGCGCGCTTCCTCTTCGCGGCGCGAGAGCTCCGCTTCATCCACCACCGGAGCGGCCGGCGCGGCGGGTTCTTCCGCCACGGCGGGCGCGGCCACGGGTTCATCGTCGCGCTTGATGAAGGTGCGTTTCTTGCGCACCTCGACCTGGATGGTGCGCGCGCGGCCCATGGCGTCGGCCTGCTTGATCTCGGACGTGGACTTCTTGACCAGCGTGATCTTTTTGCGCTCGCCGCCGGTGTTGCCGTGCGCGGCCTTGAGGTGGCCAAGCAACTGCTGCTTGTCCAGCTCGGTGATGGGATCGGACGGCGCGGCCTTGCGCACGCCCGCGGCCGCGAGCTGCTCGAGCAGCACGGCGGCGGGTTTGTTCAGCTCGGCGGCGAATTCGGCGACGGTGTTACTGGTCATGTGTTCTTTGCTCCGTGGGCCTCCGGGTGATCAGGACTGGGACTGCGCTTCGTCACCGGTGAACCAGTGCGCGCGCGCCTGCATGATCAGCTCGGTGGCTTGCGCTTCCGACTGGCCCGTGATCTCGGTGAGTTCGTCCGTCGCGAGATCGGCCAGGTCGTCGCGGGTGTGGATGCCGGCCTCGGCCAGCTTGGCGATCAGCTCGGGCGTGAGGCCGGTCAGGTCGCGCAGGTCCTGCGACACCTCCTCCACGCTCTCTTCGCGGGCGATCTCCATGGTCAGCAGCGCGTCCTTGGCGCGGGTGCGCAGCTCGTTCACGGTCTCTTCGTCGAAAGACTCGATCTCCAGCATTTCCTGCAGCGGCACGTAGGCCACTTCCTCGAGGCTGGTGAAGCCTTCCTCGATCAGGATGTCGGCGATCTCCTGGTCGACATCGAGCTTGGCCATGAACACCGAGCGGATCGAGTCGGCCTCTTCGGCCTGCTTCTGGGCCGATTCGTCGGCTGTCATGATGTTGATGCGCCAGCCGGTGAGTTCGCTCGCCAGGCGCACGTTCTGGCCGCCGCGGCCGATGGCGATGGCGAGGTTCTCCTCGTCCACCACCACGTCCATGGCGTGGCGCTCCTCGTCGACCACGATGGAGACCACGTTGGCCGGCGCCAGCGCGCCGATGACGAACTGCGCCGGGTCTTCCGACCACAGCACGATGTCCACGCGCTCGCCCGCCAGCTCGTTGGTGACGCCGTTGACGCGGGAACCGCGCACGCCCACGCAGGTGCCGATGGGGTCGATGCGCTTGTCGAAGCTGTGCACGGCGATCTTGGCGCGCGAACCGGCGTCGCGGGCGCACTTCTTGATCTCCAGCAGGCCTTGTTCGATCTCGGGCACTTCCTGGCGGAACAGCTCGATCATGAACTCGGGCGCCGAGCGCGACAGCAGGATGGGCGCGCCGCGCAGCGTCAGGTCGACTTCCATGATCATGGCGCGCACGCGGTCGCCGGTGCGGAAGTTCTCTTTGGGGATCATCTCGCCGCGCTTGAGGCGGCCTTCGACCCGGCCGCTTTCGATGATCAGGTCGCCCTTGTCCATGCGCTTGACGGTGCCGACGAAGATCTTGTCGCCGCGCGACATGAAGTCGTTGAGCAGCATCTCGCGCTCGGCGTCGCGGATCTTCTGCAGGATGACCTGCTTGGCGGCCATGGCGCCGATGCGGCCGATCGGCACGCTTTCCACCGGCTTCTCGATGTAGTCGCCCTCTTCGATGTCGGCGATCTCGTCGCGCGCATCGGAGAGCATTTCCTCGGCGTCGGGGTTCTGCAGGCCGGCCTCGTCGGGCACCACCAGCCAGCGGCGGAAGGTTTCATAGGCACCGGTGTCCGGGTCCATGGCGACGCGGATGTCGACCTCGCCCTTGTAGAGCTTCTTGGTGGCCGAGGCCAGCGCCTGCTCGACCGCGCCCAGCACCACGTCGCGCTCGACGTTCTTCTCGCGCGAGATGGCATCGATCAGCATCAACATTTCGCGGTTCATCGTTCAGCCCACCTTTCCAATCCAGTACGGTCTGTTTGTTATGTCCTGTCGGCATCCTCGGCGCCCGCCTCGCTGGCGGCGCCCCGGCCTTTGAAGTTCACGATCGGCGCCAGTCGCGCCTGTGAAATCTCGTCGAGCGTGAAGCCCAGCGCCTGCAGCGGCGCGGGCTCGCGCTTCTTGCTCACGCGCTGGCCCGGCTTCACCGGGGGCGCATCGCTCCAGACGATCTGCCAGCCCCCTTCGGCCACGCGCTCCAGCGTGCCGCGGAATTTCTTGCGGTTGGCCGCCACCGCGCCGTTGGCACCCAGCGGCGCCTTGAGCGTGATGTCGACCACCTGCCCTTCGAAGCGAAGAAAGTCGTTCTCGTGCCGCAGCGGGCGGTCGATGCCCGGCGAACCAACTTCCAGGCGCCGGTAGTCCATGCCCTCCACCTCCAGCGCGTACTGCAACTGGCGGGTGATGCGCTCGCAATCTTCAACGGTGACGAAGCGCTCGGGCGGCAGCGGCTGACCTTCGGCCGGCGGCGACCACGGCCAGTCGATCGTCACGCGCAGAAGGCCGCCGGCGGACCGCTCCAGGTCCACCAGATCGAATCCCTGCGCGGCAACGATTTGCGCGACGGTGTCTTGCCAGCCCATGTATGAAGTGCGTCCGGCCGGCATCGGTTTCCCGCCCGGCCAAAAAAAAAGGGCCGGTGATTACCCGCCCATTTGGTCGTGAAGCGCGCATTGTAGCGCGCCCGGCGGGGCCTAGCAAGCTGCGAGCCAGCTTTTCCCACCCGCGCGGCGGATGCCCCGACCCGCCGCCGATCAGGCCGCTGCCTGGACCAGCAGCCGCGTGTAGGGGTGCTGGGGCGCGGCCAGCACCTCCAGCGCCGGGCCGCGCTCGACGATGGCGCCGTCCTTCATGACGATGACCTGGTGCGCCATGGCGCGGATCACGTCCACGTCATGGGTGATCAGCAGGTAGCTCAGGCCCCGGTCGCGCTGCAGGCGCTGCAGCAGGGCCAGTACCTGCTTCTGCACGGTCACGTCGAGCGCGCTGGTGGGCTCGTCGAGCACCAGCAGTTGCGGCTCGACGATGAGGGCGCGCGCGATGGCCAGGCGCTGGCGCTGTCCGCCCGAGAACTCGTGCGGGTAGCGCTGCAGCCAGTCGGCGCCGCGCTGCGGGTCGTCCACCAGGCCCACCTCGGCCAGCAGCGCGGCCACGCGCTCGCGGCGCTGAGCGGCCGGCAGATCCGGCCGGTGCACGGACAGGCCTTCGCCCACGATCTGCTCGACGGTCAGGCGCGGCGAGAGCGAGGAGAAAGGATCCTGGAACACCACCTGCACGCGCTGGCGCAGCTCGCGCAGGCGCTTGTCGCGCGTGGCCTCGGCCCAGCCGCTGCCGGCCACGTCCAGCCGCCCCTCGAAGGGCAGCAGGCCCAGCGCGGCCAGGGCCAGGGTGCTCTTGCCCGAGCCGGACTCGCCGATCACGCCCAGCGTGCCGCCGGCCGGCACGGCCAGGTCGGCGCCCTGCACCGCCGTGAACGAGCCCTTGCGGAACCAGCCCTTGAAGCCGGGCAAGGGCACCGAGTAGCTCACGCGCAGGCCCTCGGCTCGCATCACGGGCGGGGCGTCGGCCGCGGGCTCGGCCACGGCGCGCTCGGGCCGGCTGGCCAGCAGCTTGCGGGTGTAGGCGTGCTGCGGCCGCTCGAACACCTCGGCCACGGCGCCCTGCTCCACCAGGTGGCCCTTTTCCATCACGGCCACGCGGTCGGCGAAGCGGCGCACCAGCGGCAGGTCGTGCGTGATGAGCAGCAGCGCCATGCCGTGCTGGCGCTGCAGGTCGGACAGCAGCTCCAGGATCTGGCCGCGCAGGCTCACGTCCAGCGCGGTGGTGGGCTCGTCGGCGATCAGCAGTTTCGGCCGGCTGGCCAGGGCCATGGCGATCATGGCGCGCTGGCGCTGGCCGCCGCTCAACTGGTGTGCAAAGGCGTCGACGCGGCGCTCGGGCTCTGGGATGCCGGTGGACGCCAGCAGCTCCACCGCGCCGGCGCGCGCCTGGCGCGGCGTCAGGCCGCGCTTGAGCTGCAGCACCTCGCCGATCTGGTTGCCGACGGTGTAGAGCGGGTTGAGCGCGGTCATGGGCTCCTGGAAGATGACCGCCACCTCGTCGCCGCGCACGCCACGCAGTTCGCGCTCGCTCAGGGCCAGCAGGTCGCGCCCGTTCAGCCGCGCCTGACCCGACACCTCGGCGTTGACCACCAGCCGCAGCAGCGACAGCGCCGACACCGTCTTGCCCGACCCCGATTCGCCCACCAGCGCGAGCTTCTCGCCCGGGGCGATCGAGAAATCAATGCCGTGCACCACCGGCTCACCGCCGAAGGCGATGCGCAGGCCGCGGACGTCGAGCAGGAGCGCGTCGCTCATCGGTCGGCCTTTCGCGGATCGAGCGCGTCGCGCAGCGCGTCGCCCATGAAGGTGAGCAGCAGCAGCGTGAGCACCAGCACGCCGAAGGTGGACAGCGAGATCCACCAGGCGTCGATGCTGTTCTTGCCCTGGCTGAGCAGTTCGCCCAGCGAGGGTGTGCCGGGCGGCACGCCCAGGCCCAGGAAGTCGAGCGAGGTGAGCGCCAGGATGGCCGCGCTCATGCGAAACGGCAGGAAGGTCACCACCGGCGTCAGGCTGTTGGGCAGGATGTGGCGCCAGATGATCTGGGCGTTGGACAGGCCCATGGCGCGCGCGGCGCGCACGTAGTCGAGCTGGCGGTTGCGCAGGAACTCGGCCCGCACGTAGTCGGACAGGCCCATCCAGCCGAACAGACTGAGCAGGATGAGCAGCAGCCCCACGCTGGGCGCGAACACGGCCGAGAAAATGATGAGCAGGTAAAGCTCGGGCATGGCGCCCCAGATCTCGATGAAGCGCTGGAAGGCCAGGTCCGTCTTGCCACCGAAGAAGCCCTGGATGGCCCCAGTGAGCACGCCCAGCACGACGCCGATGGCCGTGAGCGCCAGCGCGAACAGCACGCTCACCCGAAAACCGTAGATGAGTTGGGCCAGCAGGTCGCGCCCGCGGTCATCGGTGCCGAACCAGTTGGCGCCGCTCGGCCCGGACGGATTGGGCTTCTCAGCGAAGTAGTTGATGGTCTGCGAGCCGTAGGGGTTGGGCGCGTAGAGGGCCCAGTTGTCGCCCTTCGTGATCTGCTCGCGGATGAAGGGGTCGAGGTAGTCGGTGGCGGTCTGGAAGTCGCCGCCGAACACGGTCTCGGGCAGGTCCTGCACGATGGGGAAATAGGTCTGGCCTTCGTAGCGCACGATCAGCGGCCGGTCGTTGGACAGCACCTCGGCGAACAGGCTGGCCACCACCAGCGCGCAAAAGATCACCAGGCTCCAATAGCCCAGCTTGTTGCGCTTGAAGCGAAGCCAGGCGCGCCGGCCGGGGCTGAGAGATGCGGCCGCCATCAGTCGAACTTCACGCGCGGGTCCACCCACACGTAGCAGAGGTCGGAGATCAGCTTGGTGAGCAGGCCGATCACGGTGAACAGGAACAGCGTGCCCAGCACCACCGGGTAATCGCGGCGGATCACGCTCTCGTAGCTCAGCAGGCCCAGGCCGTCGAGCGAGAACAGGGTCTCGATGAGCAGCGCGCCGGTGAAGAAGGCGCCGATGAAGGCCGCCGGGAAGCCGGTGACGATGGGGATGAGCGCGTTGCGGAACACGTGCTTCCACAGCACCTGGCGCTCGCCCAGGCCCTTGGCGCGCGCGGTCATCACGTACTGCTTGCGGATCTCTTCGAGGAAGGCGTTCTTGGTCAGCATGGCCGTGACCGCGAAACTGCCCAGCACCATGGCCGTGACCGGTAGCGTGATGTGCCACAGGTAGTCCACGATGCGCGCACCCCAACTGAGCTCATCCCAGTTCGCCGAGGTAAGGCCGCGCAGCGGAAACCACTGCAACTGCCCACCGAAGATGACCAGCAGCGCCACGCCCAGCACGAAGCCCGGGATGGCGTAACCGACCAGCACGATCAGCGTGCTGATCAGGTCGAAGCGCGTGCCCGCGCGCACCGCCTTGGCCACGCCCAGCGGCACGGCCACGCCGTAGCTGATGAGGAAGGTCCACAGCCCCAGGCTGATGGACACGGGCAGCTTCTCCACGATGAGCTCACTCACCGGCTTGTTCTGGAAGAAGCTGGTGCCCAGGTCGAAGCGCGCGAAGCGGCCGATCATCTCGACGAAGCGCTGATGCGCGGGTTTGTCGAAGCCGTAAAGCGCCTTGATCTGCTCCAGCCGCTGCGGGTCCACGCCCTGCCCGCCGCGGTACACCGAGCCGCCCTCCGCGCCCGTGCCGCCGGCGGCGCGCGCCTCGGCCAGGTACTGCTCCACTGGCCCACCGGGCACGAACTGGATCACCACGAAGGTGATCAGCAGCACGCCGAACAGCGTGGGCAGCATGAGCAGCAGGCGCTTGAGGATGTAGGCCCACATATCAGGTCAGAAGAAGTCCAGGCGGGAAACACCGCGGAACTGGCTTTGCCAGGCCGCAGGTGTTGCCCCCTTTGAGGGGGTGACGCGCGAAGCGCGGCGCGGGGGTGTTCATTGTTTTGCCCACCAGGTGTCGATGGCCCAGGCTTCGCCGGTGGCGTAGGGTGGCATTTCAGGCGGGCGTTGCAGGCGCCAGGCGTTGTAGGCCATGCGGTGCGTGGACGCCGACCACTGCGGGATGAGGACGTGGCTGTGCGAAATGGCGCGGTCCAGCGCGCGGCAGGCGGCGATGAAATCGGGCTTGGTCTTGGCGCCCACCATGCGGGTGAGCAGGCGGTCCACCGCCGGATTGGCGATGCCGGAGAAATTGCCGGAATCGGGCGTCTTGGCGGCCTGGCTGCCGAACAGGTCAGCGTACTCGGCGCCGGGGTTGGGCGTGCCCTGGAAGTTGATCGAAATGATGTCGAAGTCGAAGGTGCGCAGGCGCTGCTGGTACAGCGCGAAGTCCACCGGCCGGAAACGCAGGGTGATGCCCAGCTTCTGCAGATTGCGGATCCAGGGCGAGACCACGCGCGCGCCGGTCTCGTTGCTGTCCAGGTACTCCAGCACCATGGGCTCGCCCTGGGCGTTCTTGAGCACACCGTCCTGCACCGTCCAGCCCGCCTCGCGCAGCAGGGCCTGCGCCTGGCGCAGGTTGTCGCGCAGGGAGTGGTCGCCGTCGGTGCGCGGCGGCGAGACCATGGGCCCGAACACGGCCGGCGGCAACTGCGCGCGGCCGGGCTCCAGCAGGGCCAGCTCCTCAGGCGATGGCGTGCCATCGGCCGCGCATTCGGTGTTGCCGAACAGGCCGCGCACGCGCTGGTAGGCGCCATAGAACATCTGGCGGTTCATCCACTCGTAGTCCACCGCCAGGCCCAGGGCCTCGCGCACGCGGATGTCGTCCAGCGGCTTGCGCCGCGTGTTGAGCACGTAGCTCTGGAAGCCCGTGGGCAGCTTGTGCGTGAACTCGCCCTTGACCAGCTCGCCGCTGTCGAACTTGCGGCCATTGACGCGGCGCGCCCAGTCGCCGGCCGAGAAGAAGCGCATGAGGTCGAACTCGCCCGCCTTGAGCGCCTCCAGCCGCGCGGTGCTGTCCTTGTAGATCTTGACCGTGATGCGGTCGAAGTTGGCCGTGCCGCGGCGCACCGGCAGGTCGCGGGCCCAGTAGCCCGGGTCGCGCACGTAGGTGATGTCGCGGCCGAACTTCACCGGGCCGATCTTGTACGGGCCGCTGCCGATGGGCGGATCCATCACCACCTTGTCGAAGGTCTTGCGCTGGCCGGTGGCCGGATCCACCTCGTTGCCCCACTGCCGGCTGAAGACGGGGATGGCGCCCACGGTGAGCGGCAGCTCGCGGTTGGGCAGCTTGAAGCGAAAGCGCACAGTGCGCTCGCCCAGCACGTCCAGGCCCGCCACGTCGGCCAGGATGGTCTTGTAGGCCGGCGAGGTGTGCGGCCCCAGCAGGGTGTCGAAGCTGAACTTCACGTCGGCGGCCAGCACCGGGTCGCCGTTGTGGAATTTGGCGGTGTCGCGCAAGCGAAACACCACCGACAGGCCGTCCGGTGCGGCCTGCACGTCCTCGGCCAGCAGGCCGTAGCCGGCCCCGTTCTCGTCCAGCACGCCGGTCAGCAGCGAATCGAACATCAGGCCGCTGAGGTAGGCCGGGGCGCTGCCACGCAGGGTGAAGGGGTTGTACTTGTCGAAGGTGCTGACGCGCAGGTTGCTCACCAGCCGCAACTCGCCCCCCTTGGGGGCCTGCGGGTTCACGTAGTCGAAGTGGGTGAAGCCGTCCGGGTACTTCAGATCACCCCAGATGGAGTAGCCGTGCGCCGCCCACAGCGCCGGCGCCGCCAGGGCCAGCGCCCCCGCCACGGCCCAGCGGCGCAGCGTGCGGGGGAAAGGACGGCTCATGACGTGCATGCGACAATTCTGCGTGATATTTTTCCGGAGTCCGATCAATGGGTTTTCTCGCTGGCAAGAAGTTCCTCATCACCGGGGTGCTGTCCAACCGTTCCATCGCCTACGGCATCGCCAAGGCCTGCCACGAACAAGGCGCCGAACTGGCCTTCAGCTACGTGGGTGAGCGCTTCAAGGACCGCATCACCGAATTCGCCGCCGACTTCGGCTCCCAGTTGGTGTTCGACTGCGACGTTGGCGACGACGCCCAGATCGAGAAGCTCTTCAGCGATCTCTCCCAGACCTGGCCCAAGTTCGATGGTTTCGTGCACGCCATCGGCTTCGCCCCGCGCGAGGCCATTGCGGGAGATTTTCTTGATGGTTTGTCGCGCGAAGCCTTCAAGATCGCGCACGACATCAGCGCGTACAGCTTCCCGGCCATGGCCAAGGCCGCCCTGCCCCACCTGAACGAGCGCGCCGCCCTACTCACGCTGAGCTACCTGGGCGCCGAGCGCTGCGTGCCCAACTACAACACCATGGGCCTGGCCAAGGCCAGCCTGGAAGCCTCGGTGCGCTACCTGGCGGAGTCCCTGGGCCCCAAGGGCATGCGCGTCAACGGCGTGAGCGCCGGCCCCATCAAGACGCTCGCCGCCAGCGGCATCAAGGGTTTCGGCAAGCTCATGAACCTGGTGGCCAACGTGTCGCCGTTGCGCCGCAACGTCACCATTGAAGACGTGGGCAACGCCTCGGCCTTCCTGCTGTCCGACCTGTCCTCGGGCATC
This sequence comes from Hydrogenophaga sp., assembly GCF_035481345.1. Classification (GTDB taxonomy): domain Bacteria; phylum Pseudomonadota; class Gammaproteobacteria; order Burkholderiales; family Burkholderiaceae_C; genus Hydrogenophaga. The sequence continues at coordinate 49,178 of NZ_DATIGV010000119.1, forward strand.
ACGGGCGAGATCATCTACGTGGACGGCGGCTTCAGCCACGTGGTGGGCGATTCGAGCCAGGCCGAATGACCCGACCCATCTGAGCACGCAGGACCCGCCACCCGGCGGGTTTTTTTCGGCCGCTCAGCGCGGCGCGTCAGGGCGCACGCGAACGAAGCTGGCGAAGCGCGGCACGCCACTGTCGTTGAGCCCCCGAAAGCGGTAGGTCACCCAGGTACCCACGGCGGGTGGATTGTCGCGTTCGGCATCGGTAAAGCCCGTGCCCAGCTTGAAGCGAACCCCTTCGGCGGTTTGCACCAGCAAGGCCCCCATGCGGCCCGCGTGCCGGCCCTTGCCGGGCACATGCCCGATGACGCGCGCCTCGGCGTCCTCGTGGGTCTTCACCTTGAGCAGGTCGTCGTTGCGCACCGCGCGGTACGGTGCGTCGCCCCGGTGCAGCATCAGGCCTTCCCCGCCTTCGCGGACCACGCGGTCGAGCCGCGCCATCAACTCGGCGTGGCTGCCGATGCGCTCCTGCGGCACGGCCTGCACCCAGGCCTGGTTGATGTCCCGCACCCGTTGGCCGTAGGCGTGGATGCGCTCGGTGAAGACACCGGGGTGGGTGGGCAGGTCGAAGACCATGAACCGGATGCGGCGCCAGGCCGCGTCGTCTGGCGTGAGCTGGCGCACCGTCGACAAGGCCTCTTCGAAACGGCCGCGCCCGGCCCAGAGCTCACCGTCCATGGGTTCGGTGGGCCACTGGGCGGTGAACCAGTCGGGGGCGGCGATGGTCTCGCCGCCGCGCGTGCGCAGGCGCTGCCCATCCCAGAAGGCGCGCAGGCCGTCGTACTTTTCACTGAGCCAGTAGTCGTCGAGCCGGACGCCCGGGCGGTAGACATTGGCCAGCATCAGCGCGGGCGCGTCCGCCGACCAGGCCGCCAGCGGCGCGAGGCCCGTCCCCAGCAGCGCGGCGGCCAGGCCGCGCAGCAGCACCCGTCTTGCGAATCTCACGTGCGCGGGGGCTCAGGCCTTCACGCAGTCGGCGAAATAGGCCTTTCGACCTTGATCGTCCGCGGTCTCCACCAGGCCGTGGATGTCGGTCTCGAAGCCCGGGCACTCGCGTGCGAATTCGCGGTTGAACTTGAGGTAGTCGACGATCTTGCGGTTGAACACCTCGCCCGGGATCAGCAGCGGAATGCCCGGCGGGTACGGCGTCACCAGGCTGGTGGTGATGCGCCCTTCCAGCTCGTCGATCGGCACGCGCTCGGTGGTGCGCTGCGCGATGTGCGCGAAGGCGTCGGTCGGCTTCATCGCGGGCGTGAGGTCGCTCAAATACATCTCGGTCGTCAGGCGCGCGATGTCGTACTTGGCGTAGAGCGCGTGCACGTGCTGGCACAGGTCGCGCAGTCCCATCTGCTCGTAGCGCGGCTGCTTGGCGCAGAACTCCGGCATGATCCGCCACATCGGCTGGTTCTTCTCGTAGTCGTCCTTGAACTGCTGCAGCGCCGTCAGCAGCGTGTTCCAGCGGCCCTTGGTGATGCCGATGGTGAACATGATGAAGAAGCTGTAGAGGCCGGTCTTCTCCACCACCACGCCGTGCTCGGCCAGGAACTTGGTGACGATGGACGCGGGGATGCCCGTCTCGCCGAAGCTGCCGTCCATGTTGAGGCCGGGCGTGACGATGGTGGCCTTGATCGGGTCCAGCATGTTGAAGCCCGGCGCCATGTCGCCGAAGCCGTGCCAGTCGCGCTCGGTGTGCTGCTCGGCGTTGGCGTCGCGGCGGCGGTTGAGCACCCAGTCCTTGGCCTCACCCACGCCCTCCTCGGCCAGGTGGTCGGGACCCCAGACCTTGAACCACCAGTCGTCGGTACCGAAGTCGTCCTCGACCTTGCGCATGGCGCGGCGGAAGTCCAGCGCTTCGAGCAGGCTCTCTTCCACCAGCGCGCGCCCGCCGGGCGGCTCCATCATGGCCGCGGCCACGTCGCAGCTCGCGATGATCGCGTACTGCGGGCTGGTGCTGGTGTGCATCAGGTACGACTCGTTGAACAGGTGGCGGTCGAGCTTGACGTTCTGCGAGTCCTGCACGAGCACGTGGCTGGCCTGGCTGATGCCCGCCAGCAGCTTGTGGATGGACTGCGTGGCGTACACCACGGACTCCATGGGCCGCGCGCGCTTCTTGCCCATGGCGTGGTAGTTGCCATAGAAGGGGTGGAAGGCCGCGTGCGGCAGCCAGGCCTCGTCGAAGTGCAGGTTGGCCACGTAGCCGTCCAGCATCTGCTTGATGGCCTCGGTGTTGTAGAGCACCCCGTCGTAGGTGCTCTGCGTGATGGTGAGCACGCGCGGTTTCACGGCCTCGGCGTCCACGCCCTTGAGCAAGGGATTGGCGCGGATCTTGGCCTGGATCGCCTCGATCTCGAACTCGCTCTGCGGGATCGGGCCGATGATGCCGTAGTGGTTGCGCGTGGGCTTGAGGAAGACGGGCACGGCGCCCGTCATGATGATGCTGTGCAGGATGGACTTGTGGCAGTTGCGGTCCACCACCACCACGTCGCCCGGCGCCACCGTGTGGTGCCACACCATCTTGTTGCTGGTGCTGGTGCCGTTGGTGACGAAGAAGCAGTGGTCGGCGTTGAAGATGCGCGCCGCGTTGCGTTCCGACGCGCCGATGGCGCCGTTGTGGTCCAGCAACTGGCCCAGTTCTTCCACCGCGTTGCACACGTCCGAGCGCAGCATGTTCTCGCCGAAGAACTGGTGGAACATCTGGCCCACCGGGCTCTTGAGGAAGGCCACGCCACCCGAGTGGCCCGGGCAATGCCAGGAATAGGAACCGTCCTCGGCGTAGTCCAGCAGGGCCTTGAAGAACGGCGGCTGAATACCTTCGAGGTAGCTCTTGGCCTCGCGGATGATGTGGCGCGCCACGAACTCCGGCGTGTCCTCGAACATGTGGATGAAGCCGTGCAGTTCGCGCAGCACGTCGTTGGGCAGGTGCCGGCTGGTCTTGGTCTCGCCGTAGATGTAGATCGGCACGTCGGCGTTCTTGCGGCGCACTTCCTCGATGAAGTTGCGCAGGTTCAGCACGGCGGGGTCGAGGTCGGGCCCGTGGCTGAATTCCTCGTCGTCGATGGACAGGATGAAGGCGCTGGCGCGGCTTTGCTGCTGCGCGAACTGCGACAGGTCGCCGTAGCTCGTGACACCCACGACCTCCATGCCCTCGCTCTCGATGGCCTGCGCGAGCGCGCGAATGCCCAGACCCGAGGTGTTCTCGGAGCGGAAATCCTCGTCGATGATGACGATGGGGAAACGGAACTTCATGCGGCTCTCCTGGCGAAGCGCGCAAGTGTACGGAAAACACATGTCCGTCCTGCCGTGTCGGACCTGGTTTGACGCAGAATGTGACAAGTCCCGACCGGGGATGCTTTCAAGGAGACATGGCACATGGCCGATTCGACCTGGTGGTGGCTGCTGGCGGGCGCGCTCGTGGGCGCCGAGCTGCTCACCGGCACGTTCTATTTGCTCATGCTCGCGCTGGGCGCCGCCGGCGGCGCCATCGCGGCTCACCTGGGCCTGCCGCTCACCGGGCAGATCGTGGTGGCCGCCGTGCTGGGCGCTGCGGCGGTGGCGGGCTGGTACCTGCATTCCCGCCGCCGGCCCGGCGACCCGTCGGTGCGCGGCCTGCGCAGCGTCAACCTCGACGTCGGCGAAGTCATCCAGATCGAACAATGGAACGCCGATGGCACCGCCACGGTCAAGTACCGCGGTGCCGCCTGGACCGTCATCCAGCGGCCCGGCAACGCACCCGCGCCCGGCGCCTACCGCGTCACCGAACTCGTTGGCAACCGCCTGCTGGTCGAGAAGGCCTGAGCCCAGGCCACCCCGCAACCCGAACCACCGAACAGAACAACACCATGGAACTCGCCATCCTGCTCATCGTCATCGCCGTCATCTTCGTCTCGCGCGCCATCAAGATCGTGCCGCAGCAGTCCGCGTGGGTGGTCGAGCGGCTGGGCAAGTACCACAGCTCGCTGGCCCCGGGCCTGAACATCCTGGTGCCCTTCATCGACAAGGTGGCCTACAAGCACAGCCTGAAGGAAATCCCGATGGACGTGCCCAGCCAGGTCTGCATCACGCGCGACAACACGCAACTGCAGGTGGACGGCATCCTGTACTTCCAGGTGACCGACCCCATGCGCGCCAGCTACGGCTCGTCCAACTACCTCATGGCGGTCACGCAGCTCGCGCAGACCTCGCTGCGCTCGGTCATCGGCAAACTGGAACTCGACAAGACCTTCGAAGAGCGCGACATCATCAACGCCCAGGTGGTGCAGGCCATCGACGAGGCCGCGCTCAACTGGGGCGTGAAGGTGCTGCGCTACGAGATCAAGGACCTGACGCCGCCGGCCGAGATCCTGCGCGCCATGCAGGCGCAGATCACGGCCGAGCGCGAGAAGCGCGCCCTGATCGCGGCCTCGGAAGGCCGCCGCCAGGAGCAGATCAACATCGCCACCGGCGAGCGCGAGGCCTTCATCGCGCGCTCCGAGGGCGAGAAACAGGCCGAGATCAACAAAGCGCAGGGCGAGGCCGCCGCCATCCTCGCGGTGGCCGAGGCCACGGCCGGCGCGATCCGCCAGGTCGCCGAGGCCATCCGCCAGCCCGGCGGCCAGGAGGCGGTGCAGCTCAAGGTGGCCGAGAAGGCGGTGGACGCCTACGCCAGCGTGGCGGCCGACGCCACCACCACGCTCATCGTGCCGAGCAACATGACCGAAGTGTCCGCCCTCATCGGCTCGGCCATGAAGATGGTGCAGGCGGGCAAGACGACAGGGGGCTGACATGGACGACCTCGCGCACAACGTGCTGGGTGGCGAGCTGCAGGCCTGCTCGTTCGACCCGCTGACCGGCTTCTACCGCGACGGCTGCTGCCACACCGGTGCCGACGACGAAGGCACGCACGTGGTCTGCGCGCGCGTCACGCGCGAGTTCCTCGATTTCTCGGTTCAACGCGGCAACGACCTCGTCACGCCGCGGCCCGAACTGCGCTTCGCCGGCCTGAAGGCGGGTGATCGCTGGTGCCTGTGCGTGAACCGCTGGCTGGAGGCGCTGGAGGCCGGCGTCGCCCCGCCGGTGGTGCTGGAGGCCACGCACCAGAACACCTTGCAGCACGTCGGCCTTGACGTGCTGCAGCGCCACGCCTGGCGCAAGGCCGAGGACGGCAGCCACACCGGCTGACAGCCCGCCGAGGGCGCTGCCGAGTGAGCTACAATCCCGCGCTTCGCGGAGAGGTGGATGAGCGGTTTAAGTCGCACGCCTGGAAAGCGTGTGTGGGTTAATCCCCACCGCGGGTTCGAATCCCGCCCTCTCCGCCAACCATCACGCTCAGAACGACCCAGGTCGTTTCACCCAGAGCCCTGAAAGCCCCGTCGACCCTCGTGTTGCGGGGCTTTTTTGCCAGCGGTCAAGTAGTCAAGTGGTCAAGACCGAGGGGCAGCGCCATCGGCAGCGGTCAGCACCCCATGCCAGCGATCGACCTTCCTGAACCGCCCCATGTCGATCAGGATCGCTATATGCCTCGCCACCGTCTCTCGGCGCGCGCCCAGCACGTTGGCCAGTTCGGTGTGGCTGGGAATGCGAAAGGACGGGCTGCCCTCCTCGGCCGCGATCATCTGCAACGCCGCACCCACCTTGGCGAGGTAGCTGTCCTCGCGCAGCAGGCGCGACCAGTCGGCCATGGCGCCGACGAAATCGGCAATGGCCCGGTAAAGCGCCTGCTGGAACGGTTCGAAGGGCATGGCCATTTCCCGGACCACCCGAACGTCGATCTCACAAACGCGCGTCGGCGTGATGGCCACCAGGCTCAGCAGCGCAGCCTGCCCGAACGGCAGCGTAAAGCCCACCAGCCGCCCCTTGCCCATCAGAAGCACGCTCTTGCCTTCCTCGCCGGGACTGCCCCGCAGCCCCCTGAGCAGCCCCACCTTGACCACCCCCAGCGTCTTCCCCAGGCTGCCCTGAGCTTCCAGCGTTTCGCCAACGGCCACCGCGCGCTCGCGAATCAGCGTGCGCAAGCGCTCGTGTTGCGGCAAGTTGAGCACCGAAAAGAGGCAGCGGCCCCGCGTTGAACAGTGCTCACAAACGACCGTCCCGCCCGGTCCAACCATCCGCGGGATGTTCCTGCTCATGTGTGCGCGAGTTCCGGACGTTCTTGATCCATGGCCCAACGAGTGCATTGCCGGTCCGATGGCGTTTCGCGGACAACACCACCACCTTCAGCGCAGCGTTAGATGGTACCGGTGCCGAGGTCGCCATTCGGCAACACGTGAAAAGCCCGGGTGCGCGTCTCGTCACAAAGGCTGCCGATTGTTCTGACAGCCCGGCTCTCGCGTGTCGATGATCAGAAGCCGGAGGGCCTGCACGCTCCCGACAACAGCGGCACCGGACCACGCGCGGGTTCGGGCGCCATTCCATTCATGCACGGGGAGCCGATGTCTTGCTGGACACCGCCAACGAACTCCATGACCTGACCTCCTGGTTGACGATCCTGGAGAAGATCGTCGAGCAGAGCGCCAACATGGTGGTGATCACCGACGCCGACCAACGCATCCGCTGGGTGAACCGGTCCTACACGCAGACCACCGGCTGGTCGCTGGACGAAGTCCAGGGCAAAACGGCCGGCCGCTTGCTGCACGGGCCATTGACCAACCCGCAGGTGAGCCAGTTCGTGCGCGATCGCCTGCGGCAGGGCCTGTCGGTCTCCGGCGTCGAAACCATCAACTACCGCAAGAATGGTGATCCGTACACCGTGATGCTCAACATCGAGCCCATCCGTGACAGCCAGGGCCAGGCGCTGGCCTACTTCTCCATCCAGAGCGACGTAAGCGAGCAAAGGGCCCTCGAGCGCACCAATGCCCAACTGCAGCACCACCTGCAGGTGGCCCAGCGGCTGGCACGGCTGGGCCGCGTGGAGTTCAACGCCGACACGCGCAGCATCCGCTGGTCCAGCGAGGTCTACTCCATTCTGGAACTGCCGCAGGACGAAGCCCCCAAGACCCTCAGAGCCCTGTTCGAGTTTGTCTGCCCCGAGGCGCAGCAAGACCTGCAGGCCCGCCTGCGACGCGTCATGGAGAACGGCGACGAGTTCGACCACGAGTTGCCCATCACCACCCACCAGGGGCACCGCCGCTGGGTGCGCTGCCGCGGCGTGCCGCAGCGCCAGGGCAGCAAGGTCAGGCCACCGGACACCTGGACCATCCAGGACGTGACGGTCTACAAGGAGCTGATCGAGCAAAAGAACCTGAACAACCACAAGCTGCAGGCGATGGTGGACGAGCGCACCGCCAACCTCGCGGAAGCCAACCAGTCGCTGGAGGCGTTCTCGCACGCCCTGTCGCACGACCTGAAGAAGCCGATCCGGCACATGGTCAGCTACGCCGAGATTGCGCAAGACGCGCTGCTGGCCGGTGACGTTCGATCAGCCCAGGCCTATTGCCAGAAGGTCGTGGCTGCGGGCGCGCGGCTGCAGTCGCTGATTGACGGCTTGCTGGAGTTCTCGCGCATGGGGCGACGGGGCGTCACTCCCTCCTGGGTTGACTTGGCCGAGCTGGTCGACGACTGCCTGACCGAGGTGGCGGCGTCCTTTGCGGATCGCCGCTTCCACGCCAGGGGTCAAGACACCCTGCCCGACATCTGGGCCGACCGGATCCTGCTGCGCGAGGTCTGGATCAATCTCATCGACAACGCCTTCAAGTACAGCCGACACCAGGCGGTGACGGAGCTGGTGTTCGCGTGCACCCGCTCCGACAGCGGCTGGACGCTGTCCCTGAGGGACAACGGCTGCGGCTTCAGCCCGGCCGTGCATTCACACATATTCCAGATGTTCGCCCGCGCCAACCCGGACGATTCCGTTGCCGGCGACGGCGTCGGTCTGGCGCTGTGCCAGCGCATCGTGCAGGCGCACGGCGGTCGCATCTGGGCCGAGTCCGTGGCTGGTGAAGGCTCGGTCTTTCACGTGTTCCTGCCGCGCAACGCGGCGCCGGGCGTTGCGCCCATCGGCGGCGCCTCCCAGTGAGCGTCTCGTCACTATCACGGCAAATAGTACGAAAGACCCCGCATTTCCACGCTTAAAGCCCTTGCCCTGTCGTCGATGCTGAGGATTCCACCGGGGCATGTCGCCCCTTGGAAGCAGTCTCTGCTCAACAAAGGAAACAACATGGGCATGTTCTCCAATCTGCGCATCGGTAAACGGCTCGGCCTGGGCTTCGGCGTGACTTTGCTGCTCCTCGTGGGCATGGCCGCCACAGGCTTCGTGGGCGCGGCCCGGCTGTCCGCCGAAAGCAAGACCATCTACGAAGACCGCACCGTGCCGCTGGGCGAGCTGACCACCATCTACCAGCTGATGATGAGCAACCGCGTGCTCGTGATGAACACGCTGCTCGCGCCGCAGTCGCTGCCGCAGAACCGGGCGCAGGTCGAAGCCAACGCGGCGCGCATCAGCCAGATCTGGGAGCGCTACATGGCAAGTCAACTCGGTCGCAAGGAGGCGCAGCTGGCCAAGGCCTATGCACCGGCGCGCGCCGCCTTCGTCAACGATGGCCTGCTGGCCCTCATGGCGGCGGTCGGCGAGGGCGATCTCGCGAACGCGCGGCAGATCTACAGCGACAAGCTGGAACCACTGGCCGAGACCGCAATCGGCCTGTCCGACCAGCTCATCCAATTGCAGATCGATGTGGCCGGGCAGGAATACCGGCGCGCTCAGGAGGTCGAGTCGCTTGTCGAGGCCGCGATGGTGATTGCCGCCAGCTTGGCCCTCGTGCTGGGCATCGCTCTGGCCATCGTGATCACGCGCTCCATCACGCACCCCATCCACGAGGCGGTCAAGGTGGCGCAGACGGTGGCGGCCGGGGATCTCACATCGCAGATCAGCGCCAGCGGCAAGGACGAAACCGCCGACCTGCTGCGCGCCCTCAAGGCCATGAACGACAGCCTGATCAAGGTAGTGGGGGAAGTGCGCGGCAACGCCGAAAGCGTCTCCACCGCCAGCGCGCAGATCGCCCAAGGCAACGCCGACCTGAGCCAGCGCACCGAGGAGCAGGCCTCGGCGCTGGAGGAAACCTCGGCATCGATGGAACAGATGGGTTCCAGTGCCGGTCTGAACGCCGACAACGCACGCCAGGCGCATCAACTGGCCTCCAGCGCCAGCGCGGTGGCCCAGCAAGGTGGTGCGGTGGTGGACCAGGTCGTGCAGACCATGCGAGACATCAACGACAGCAGCCGCAGAATCAGCGACATCATCGGCGTGATCGATGGCATCGCCTTCCAGACCAACATCCTGGCCTTGAACGCCGCGGTGGAGGCGGCCCGCGCCGGCGAACAAGGCCGAGGTTTTGCCGTGGTGGCCGGCGAAGTGCGCAACCTTGCGCAGCGCAGCGCGGAAGCCGCCAAGGAAATCAAGGGACTGATCGGCACCAGTGTCGAGCGGGTCGGGCAAGGCACGGCGCTGGTCGATCAGGCGGGCACAACGATGCAGGAAATCGTCTCGTCGATCCGGCGGGTCAGCGAGATCGTCGGCGAGATCAGCAGCGCCAGCGTGCAGCAAAGCGCCGGGGTTGGTCAGATGGGCGAGGCGATCGTCCAGATGGACCAGACCACCCAGCAAAACGCCGCGCTTGTCGAGGAATCCGCGGCCGCCGCGGCCAGCCTCAAGACGCGGTCGCTTCAGCTGGTGCAGGCGGTCCAGCGCTTCAAACTGTCTGGGGACGACGCGCTCGCCCGCTGACCCCCGGCGTGACCGCAGGACACTGATTGATCAAGCCGCCAGCCTGATCGGTCTTGTCACGGGCACTCACTCCGTCGGCTCACTTCGGCCCCGCCAGTGCCGCACGTTGAACGGGAACACCGGGCGATGGTCCTTCGCCGCCAGGGCCGCGTCCGGGGTCGCGCCCAGGTCGCCCCAGCCGCGCGCCTTGGCGTGCCGGCCCCAATGGCGGTAACCGTGCTGCACCACGCTGTGGCTTTCGCCAGGAATGCCCAGGGCGGTGGTTTCGTACACGCCTTCGCGCGCGGGCGGGCCGTTGCTGTCGGTGGTGAACCAGGGGGAAAACTCTGAGGACATGCAGGCAGCCTCCTTCGAGAAAGTTGACCAACGGCAAACGTCGGCGTCCGCCGTGGCACCACTCTCGCATCGAACGGCATGCATGGCGTGTAGGACAAGGCCGACGCCGATGTAGGCCTTCGCAGGAGACCGCGGCCGGGGCCGCCCTCAACAGACCAGCAGGCGATTGACGTACCGGTCGTGGGTGTGCCCCGCCGCCAGCTTGACGGGGTCGTACCGGAAGATCGGCGTGGCAGTCATGGTGTAGGTGCAATTGAACAGCAGGCGCGGCCGCCGAGACGGCGGCACGCCCCGGTGCACGCCCCACATGTTGCCCATGAAAGCCGTTCCCCGCGCCCCATACACGGTGGCCACCTGGTCGCGGCCGAACCGGGCATCGATGTCGCTATCCGAATAGGGTGCCAGGCGCACCCGGCCTGCGGTCTTGTGCGATCCCTTGACGAACTGGTGGGGGCCGCTGTCGTCCGCCACATCGGTCAGGTAGATGAAGAGGCGCAGGATCTTCCAGTCTTCCGCGTCCCGATGGAACGCCTGGACGTCGCTGTGAGGCCCGTCCGAGGGAAAGGACCAGCGCAACCCCGCCCCCGAGAGTGTCGGCTTGCAACCCAGGAATCCGGCGGCGACCTGCAGCACGGTGGGGTGGTTCATTGCGTCCAGCAGGTGGGGGCAGGCCAGGATGGTGGGCAGGTCGTACACGGCGGACGCCAGGCCTTTCGTGTCGGCGTTCACCGGAGGGGACGCGGGCCGGGCTACCGGTGCCGTGGCCAGGAAAGCCAGGATCTCGTCGATCTGCGCTCCGCTCAGCGGACTCTCGACCGGCGCCATGCCTTCGTCGAGCAGCGTCTTCAGGGTGGCTTGCGCGGCCGGGGTGTGCACAGGGGTGCCTCTGCCATGCCGCCCGCTGATGACGTGCCGCATGACGGACACGATGCCACTTCGAAGCAGGGGGTGGGGGAGGAAACGGGAGGCGTAGTAGGCGCCATAGCGCATCCATGTGCCCGACTGAAGTGGACGGATCGGAACCATGCAGTCTCCTGGCGAGTGGGGGTCACGCATTCTGTGCCTGCGCGCAACGACGGACAAGGCCTACAGAGACACGGGAGTTGTCCGACAGCCCTGCGCTCGCGTGCTCCGCAAGATGGAGCAATCCGCTCAAAAGGCGTCCAGGAGGTTTCCATGGTGCAGTCCGATCCATCCAATGCCCCGGCCGGCTCGGTCGTCCTCCCCCACCCGTCCGGTCCGGCGGTGTCTTGGGCCGCGATCTTCGCCGGCGCCGCTGGCGCTGCCGCGCTGTCCCTGATCCTGCTCGTGCTGGGCACCGGCCTGGGCTTGGCCGCCGCGTCGCCTTGGGTCAGTGGCGCCCCCGACGCCGAGCCGTTCGGCACCGCCGCGGTGGTCTGGATCTGCTTCACGCAAGTGATCGCCTCGGGCATGGGCGGCTACCTGGCCGGCCGCTTGCGCACGCGCTGGGCCGACACGCAGCAGGACGAGGTCTACTTCCGCGACACCGCGCACGGCTTTCTGGCGTGGGCGGTGTCCTCACTGGCCACGGCCGCTTTGCTGACCCCGGTGATCGGCACCATCCTGGGCACCGACATGCGCGAGGCGACCAGCGCCGCCGCGGTGGCCGTCGACAACAGCGACCAGGCGCATCGCGCGCTCTGGCTGTTCGTCTCGCTGCTCATGGGGGCGTTCTTCGCCAGCCTTGCCGCCACGTTGGGCGGGCGCCAGCGCGACACGGACTGACCCCCGTCCTCCCCATCCGATCAGGAGCCCACCATGCGTTCACTGCTGCTGTTCTTCCTCGGCGTCCCCATCCCCGTGATCATCCTGATCGCCCTGCTCTTCTAGGTGTTCCCATGTTGCGACGAACACTCCTCCTGGGCGCGGCCGGCCTGGCCTGCGCGACGGCGTCCCGCGCGGCCGACGCCACGACCGAAGCGCGCCAGGCGGCCGAGCGCTGGCTGGCGCTGGTGGACGCGGGCGACTACGCCGCCAGTTGGCAACAGGCCGGCGCCCTGTTCAAGGGCGCGATGGACGCCGAGCGCTGGACCCGCTCGGTGAACGCGGTGCGTGGGCCGCTCGGCGCCCTGCGCCAGCGCAAGGACAAATCGGCCGAAGCCCAGCAGACGCTGCCCGGCCTGCCCGATGGCCAGTACGTGGTGCTGGCTTACGACAGCGCGTTTGCCAACAAGGCGGCCGCCGTGGAAACCGTCACCCTGGTGAAAGAACCCGATGGCGCCTGGCGCGTCATCGGGTACTTCATCCGCTAGCGATCACGCGGCCACGCGGCGGCGGCGCGCCACGGCGCCGCCCACCAGGCCCAGGCCGGCCAGCAGCATGGCAATGGCCTCGGGCTCCGGCACGGCGGTCACCGCGCTCACCGACAGCGCCGTGGTGCCGGACCAGTCCAGCACGTCCACCACGCCCAGCGCCACGCGGTACGTGCCGCCCTGAGCGAAGGTGTGGCTGAAGGTCTGCCAGGCGGTCTGAGCGAGGTAGCTGCCGCTGCCCGGCAGCGTGGCCTGTGCGGCGCTGCCCAGCTTGAAGAGCGTGTCGCCGATGGCGACGAAGGCGTAGTCCAGGCCGAAACCGGCGCCCACGTCGCGCGTGGACATCTGCCATTCGAAGCTGAGGGTCTGGCCCGCCAACACGGTGAACTCCGTGAAGATGGCGGAGCCTTCGGTGGCCTGCTCCAGCGCCGACAGGTCGAAGGCGCCGGGCGCGAAGCCGAGGGCGGACTCGAGGTCCCAGCCCGCCATCAGCGGGTCGTTGCCGCTGAGGTTGAGCGCGCCATCGGCCAGCGGCGCATCGTCGTCGAAGGCGCTGGCGTTGGTGAGGGTGTGGCCGCCATTGGGCTGTGCGAGCGCGTCGCCCAGAACGGTCCAGGGCGCGGCGCTGGCCGAGGTGGCGGCCAGCAGACAGGCGGAACCGATCAGGGTGGTCAGGGAAGTCTTGGCAAACATGGTGTGCTTTCAGGCGGAAGTTGGTGATCGGTGTGTCAGAACAGGAACTGCTCGGCGCCCACGTCGCGGGCGACCACGCCCGGCAGGGTCACCAGGGTGCGGAAGACGGCGGGGCCCTGCGTGCCGTCGTTGTCGATCTGCACGAGTGCGCCGGCGTCGCTGTCCACCACGCGAACGAAGCCGTCGGTGATCGGGTCGTTGCCGCGGTAGCCGAGCGAGGCCAGCAGCGCCTGCAGGTTCAGGTGGTCCTGCGCGGGCGAGAAGTCGGCGATGGTGTCGCCGCCTTCGCGCACGTTGCGGTAGACGAAGGTGTCGGCGCCCGCGCCGCCGGTGATGCGGTTCGCGCCAGCGGCGTTGAAAACCTGGTCGTCACCCTCGGTGCCCTCGATGGCGCCGCGCACGGCCGAGGGCGCCTCGACGCGGTGCTTGCGCGCGGTGAGCCACTGCTCGGGCGTGAGTGCGGCGCGCGTCACGCGCACCTCGCTGATGCAGCCGAAGAAGCCGCTGCCCGCCGAGCCGTTGAGCGACGCACCCACGACCCAGGGCTGATCGGGCACACCCGCGATGCCGATGGCGTTGCTGACGTTGCGCAGCACCGGCGCACCGGCCACGTACATGGTGGTGTCGTGCGTCACCGGGTCGTTCACGAAGGCCACGTGCTCCCATTGGTCGGCCATGATCTCGCCGGACCAGTTGGTCTTGGACTGCAGGCGCCCCGGCGACGGGATGGTGGTGATCTCCCACTGGATCTCGCGCAGGTTGGAGACGGCGAACTGCATGGTGCTCGAATCGCCCCAGCTGCCGCTCCAGCCCGGCACCGACGAACGTTTGCCGCCGCGCGTCATGACGCTCATCCAGGCGTTGCTCTCGGCCGACCAGTTGCGGTCGATCTTCATGACCGCCTCGACGGTGTAGCCGGTGGTCAGGTAGTCGTTGTTGATCGGTGCACCGGCCAGCGTGGCGAAGTAGTGGGCGTTGGGGTTGCTGGCGGAGGTGAAGCACACGCTGCCGTTGGCGGCGGAACGCGCGTGGCGCTCGGCCGACCACACGGCGCCGGCCAGCGGCGCGCCCGCGGCCAGGCCGCGGCGCAGCGGGTTGGTGCCGGTCTCGTCGCGCACCTGCGCGTCGGCGGCCACGGGCTGGCCGGGCATGCCGCGGTGGAAGCGCCAGTGCGCCACGGTGTGGGGGTGGCTGGGGTAGTCCTCGCTGTCGAAGGGCAGCGCCGTGGTGGGCGGCTGCGGCTCTTCATAGCCGTCCAGGATCATGGCGCGCGCCTGCTCCACGATGGGCTGCTCGCGCGTGGGCGAGGCCGGGCCGAAGCTCGGCGCGAAGCGGCGGAAGCGCTCGCGGAAGTCGATGTCGATCTCGAATTCGTTGTTGGGCTCGGACAGCACCGCGCGGTCGAAGGCGTTGAGCGTGGCCTCGGGTTTCATGGGCACCCAGGGCGAGAAGGTCAGCGCCTTGATCTTGTTCTCCGTCAGGTCGAACTCGTAGATCCGCATGTAGCCGTTGCCGCCCTGATAGGCCATCTGGTAGTCGGACACGGCCTCGTGCACGCGGTTGCCGAAGTCGTTGACGCGGGACTTGCGCGCCGAGCCGTGGTTGTGGCCGTTGAGGACCAGGAAGATCTGGTCGTTGTCCTTGATCAGGCGCTCCCACAGGAAGTCGCCGTACGGCGTGTCTTTCGCCGTGACGGCGTCGCTGTCGATGGCCAGGTAGTCGTGCGTGGTGAGGATGACGGGCACCGTGGGGTGGCTGGCGATCACGTTGCGCGCCCAGGCGATGGCCGCGTCGGAGGCGCGCCACGACATCGCCAGCGACATGAAGCGCTGGCCTTCCGCTTCGAAGATGTGGTACTCGTGAAAGCCCGAGGCGTCACGCCCGCCGAAGGTGGCCTGCGTGGCCGCGCGCGTGGTGGGGAAGGTGCGCAGGTAGAGCTCGTTGGCGGGGTTGCGCTGCGCGTCGGTGCAGTCGTTCTGCACGCCCACATAGCCGCAGCCCACGGTCACGTCGTGGTTGCCCGCGAGGATGGAGTACGGCAGCTCGGCGTCCTCGAGCGTCTTCATGGCGCGGTCCGCCACGCCCCACTCGCCCGAGTTGCCCGCCCGGTCGACCACGTCGCCCAGGTGCACCACGAAGGGGATGTTCAGCGTGCGCGCGTTCTGCGCCAGCCAGGCCGTCTGCGCCGCGTACGGCTCGCTGCCGTAGCGCGTCATGAACTGGTTGCCCTCGACGACGTAGCGCGAATAGAACTGCGTGTCGGGCAGCACGGCCAGGCCGAAGCTGGACGAGGCGGCCTGGGC
>NZ_DATIGV010000120.1:0-5310 GCF_035481345.1 Hydrogenophaga sp.
GTGGAGCGCAAGCCGGTGCGCCTGGTCTCGCTGCTGGGTTCGCTGGACGCCCTGGTGGGCCTGCGCACGGCGCGCGCGGCGGCGGCCACCGCGGCGCCGCTGTCGTCGGGGGTCGCGGAAGCCGAGCCCTTCAAGGCCTCCCAGTTGCACGGCCTGCAGGCCAGCATGCGCCTGGCCAGCGGCAAGCCACAGCCCATCGCGCCCCTGCCGCCCTCGGCCCGCGCGCGGCGCCGTTCGCCCGAAACCGAGTTCCCGCCCACGCGCCCCATGACGCGCGAGGAGGCGCTGGCGATGATCGCGCGCGCGGCGGGTATGTCCGCCGAGGCGCAGGCCGCGCTGCCCGCAGCGCCCGCGACCGCCCCGGCGGCCACGGCCCGCGCCGGCACGGTCAACATCCCCTTGCGCGGCGCCACCGACTTCGCCGACCTCGAGGACCTGCTCAACGTGGCGCCGCCCGCGCCGCGCGCGCGCAACTCCCGCCTCGCCTCCCGGCTGAGCCAGGGCGACGCCGCCGTGCCCGAGGTCGCGCGCGGCGACGCCTTGCTGGTGGGGCAGAGCCTGGTGGAGGGCCGCATCCTGCTCAAGCGCTTGCGCAAGTACGAGCTGTCGATGGACTGGTGCCGCGAGCCCGCGCAGGTGCAGGCCATGCTCAAGGCGCACCCGTACCGGCTGGTCGTCATCGACCGCTTGAGCGGCGAGCCCGATGCCTTCCAGGTGTGCCGCTGGGCCAAGCAGGCCAAGGGCCCCCGGGGCGCGGCCACGGTGATCCTGTTCGCGCCCAGCGCGGGCAGCATGGAGCGCATGAAGGCCGGCCTGGCCGGCGCCGACGCCTACCTCTCGCGCTCGGTGAGCGAGGCCGACCTGTACAAGGTGCTCGCGCAGCACCGCCTCGTGAGCCTCAACGGCTTCGCCCCCACGAACGTGGGCACGTTTTGACGCGCGTCGCCTGAGGTGGCCCAGCCGGGGGCGCCGCGGAACCGGCTTTGCCGGGCCGCAGGCGCCGCCCCCTTCAGGGGGTCGCGCGAAGCGCGGCGGGGGTGTCAACCATGAAGGTCGTCTCTGCGGGCGATTTCCAGCAGGCGCTCGATCTCGTGCCCGTGCACGCGCTGGTTGCGCTTGTGCCACCAGCCGATGAGCGCCATGGTGCCGGCCACCAGCAGGCCGAAGGCCGTGATGGCCGCGAAGGCCGAGAGCCCCGCGCCGGTGGACGCGGTGTAGAGCGCGCCCAGTCCCAGGATGCAGGCCTGCTCATTGAAGTTCTGCACCGCGATGGAGCGGCCCGCGCCCATGAGGTTGTGGCCCCGGTGCTGCAGCAGCGCGTTCATGGGCACCACCAGGAAGCCGCCCAGCCCGCCCAGCAGCACCAGGAAAGGCGCGGCCACCCACACGTTGTCGATGAAGTTCATCAACACCACCAGCAGGCCCATGGCGATGCCCAGGGGAATGACCTTGGTGGCCTGGTCGAGCCGCATGCGCATGGACGCCACCACCGCGCCCACGGCCGTGCCCAGCGCCACCACGCCCACCAGCGCCGAGGCCTTGGACGTGCTGTAGCCCAGCGCCACCGCGGCCCAGGCCAGCACGATGTAGCGCAGGTTGCCGCTGACGCCCCAGAACAGCGTGGTGGTGGACAGCGAGATCTGGCCCAGGTGGTCGCGCCAGAGGCGCATGTTGCAGGTCCAGAAATCGGGCAGCAGCACCAGCGGGTTGCGCGGCATGGGGCGCGGCGTCACGCCGGTGAGCGGGATGCGCAGGTTGAACACGGCGGCGATCACGTACAGCCCCACCAGCATGGCGATGGCGGCGTCGGGGCCGTGGTGGATGCCGGGGATCGCCAGCGCCACGAGCCAGGCGGACATGGCGGGCCCCACGAGCTGGCCGCCCAGCAGCACGCCCAGGATGATGGAAGCGATGGTGAGGCCCTCGATCCAGCCGTTGGCCTTGACCAGTTGCGAGGGCGGCAGCAGCTCGGTGAGGATGCCGTACTTGGCCGGCGAGTACGCCGCCGCACCCAGGCCCACCAGGGTGTAGGCCAGCAGTGGGTGCACGCCCACCAGCATGAGCAGGCAGCCCACCACCTTGATGGCGTTGCTGATGAACATGACCTGGCCCTTGGGCCGGGCGTCGGCAAAAGCGCCCACGAAGGGCGCCAGCAGCACGTAGAACAGCGCGAACATGGGCACCAGCGCCGCGCTCTGCCATTCGTGTGCGTTGCGGTGGCGCAGCAGCTCGATGGCGGCGACGAACAGCGCGTTGTCAGCCAGTGAGCTGAAGAACTGCGCCGTCATGATGGTGTAGAAGCCGCGCTTCATGGCGATGAATCGGTGTGCTTGGCTGCCAGGATGAAGCGCCCCACGGACGGAAGCCTCACTTGTTTGTGCGACAGTTCGGGGCTTGTCTCCAGTGAGGTGGCGCGGGTTATAGCACGCGCGTGCGGCAGCACCCCCGGTACGCCACCCCGCTGCTCGGTCTGAGCGCCGCCGCTTGACAATTCTCACGCCATGCCCCGCCCCATCCTGGCCACCGTGCACACCGGCGCCCTGCGCCACAACCTCGATGTCGCGCGCGAGCGAGCGCCCGACGCCCGCGTGTGGGCCGTCGTCAAGGCCAATGCCTACGGCCACGGCATCGAGCGTGCGTTCGAGGGCCTGCGCGGTGCCGACGGGTTCGCGCTGCTCGACTTCGACGAGGCCGAGCGCCTGCGCGCGCTGGACTGGCGCGGCCCCATCCTGTTGCTCGAAGGCGCCTTCGAGGCGCGCGACCTGGAGCTGTGCTCGCGCTTGAACCTGTGGCACACGGTGCATTGCACGGAACAGATCGACTGGCTGGCCGCGCACAAGACGCAGCAGCCGCACAAGGTCTTCCTCAAGCTCAACAGCGGCATGAACCGCCTGGGCTTCACGCCCACGGCGTATCGCGCGGCGTGGGCGCGGCTCAATGCGCTGCCGCAGGTGGAAGAGATCGGCCACATCACGCACTTCAGCGACGCCGACGGACCGCGCGGCATCGCGCACCAGGTGGCGCTGTTCGAGCAGGCCACCGACGACCTGCCGGGCGAGCGCACGCTGGCCAACAGCGCGGCCATCCTGCGCCACGCGCGCGGCGCGCTGCGCGGGGCGGGTTCGCTCGCGGCCGATTGGGTGCGCGAGGGCATCGCGCTCTATGGCAGCGCGCCCGACTTTCCCGAACACAGCGCCGCGCACTGGGGCCTGCTGCCCACCATGACACTGTCCACGCGCGTGATCGGCGTGCAGCAACTGCAGGCCGGCGACACCGTGGGCTACGGCTCCACCTTCACCGCGAGCGAGCCCATGCGCATCGGCGTCATCGCCTGTGGTTATGCGGACGGCTACCCGCGCCACGCACCGAGCGGCACGCCGGTGCTGGTGGACGGTGTGCGCACACGCACCCTGGGCCGCGTCAGCATGGACATGATCACCGTGGACCTCACGCCGGTGCCCAACGCCGGCATCGGCAGCGAGGCGGTGCTGTGGGGCCGTGCCGGCAACGGCGCGTTGTTGCCGGTGGACGAGGTCGCGCACGCGGCCGGCACCATCGCCTACGAACCGCTGTGCGCGGTGGCGCCGCGCGTGCGCTTCGAGGTGGGTGAATGAGCGCGCTCATCGACTGAGGTTCGCATGAACCGGCGCCGCGCACCCCACCCGCTGCTGCGCCCCTTCGTGCGCGAGGTCTGGAGTTGCGCGGCCGAACCCGCGCTCGAGGCGCAGGCGCGCATCGAGCGCCTGCTGCCCAGCGGCTTCATGCACCTGGTGCTGCGGCTCGACGAATCGCCGGTGCAACTGCTGCGCTCATGCGACGACGCGCAGGGCGAACCGCTGGCGAACGCGGTGCTCGCGGGCGCGCGCACCGCGCCCTACCTCAAGCGCCTGCACGCGCGCTCGGGCAGCGTGGGCGCCACGCTGCTGCCGGGTGCGGCGCAGTGGCTGTTCGGCCTGGACGCGGACGCCATCACCGGCCGCCACGTGCCGCTGGAGGCCCTGCTGGGCCCCGAGGCCCAGCGCCTGCGTGAGCGGCTGATGGAGGCGGCGACCGTGGACGCGCGGCTCGCCCTGTTCGAGGCCTGGCTGCTGGCTCGACGACCACCCGCGACGGGGCAGGCCGGCGCGCTCGCGCGGCTGCTGCGGCAATCGCTCTCGGTGGGGGCGGCCGTGCGCGCGAGTGGCCTGAGCCACCGCCGCTTCGAACTGCAGTTCCGCCAGGCCGCCGGCCTCAACCCCAAGGCCTGGCTGCGTGTGCGCCGTTTCCAGGCGGCGGTGAAGGCGCTCGCCGCGAGCGACGGCCCCGCGCCCGCCGAGCTGGCGGCCACCCTGGGCTACAGCGACCAGTCGCACTTCATCCGCGAGTTCCGCGCCATGGCCGGCCTCACGCCCGGGCGCTTTCGCGCGCTCGCGCCCGACGAGCCCAACCACCTGCCGCTGGTGCCGCCGCGCCGCCACTGAGCGGGCGCTCACGGCGCGAACAATTTCTTCTATACGCAGGGCGCGTCGAACGGCACAGTGCGGGCTTCGCCGCCTCAACCAGGAGCCGCCATGCGCATCGATGAAGCCTATGCCTACCTCTGCGTGCACGACACCGACGCCGCCATTCGCTTCTATGGCCAGGCCTTCGGCGCCACCGAAAAATTCCGCCTGGTCGAACCCTCCGGCCGCATCGGCCACGCCGAATTGGCCTTCGGCGCGCACACCGTGATGCTGTGCGACGAGTTCCCCGAATACGGCATCCGCAGCGCGCGCAGCCTGGGTGCCACGCCGGTCACCTTGCACCTGCACGTGGACGATGCCGACGCGATGCTCGCCCAGGCCGTGGCGGCCGGCGCCACGCTGGAGCGCGAGGCCAGCGACGCCTTCTACGGCGAGCGCAGCGGCGTGGTGCGCTGTCCCTTCGGCCACCGCTGGCTCATCGGCCACTCGATCGAGAACGTCTCGCCGCAGGAAATGCAGCGGCGCTACACCGCGCTGTTCGACTGAGAAGGTGTGAGCGAACCCGCCATGGCCGCTCATCCCACCCCAAGGCGCCCACTCGGCGTTGCAAATGCTCGCCGTAGCCCGAGCTACGGCTGCGCTTTGCGCCTTGATTGGGCGCCTTTGCGCGGTCTGCTCGGCCGCGCCGGATTCATTCACACCTTCTGAGGGCTCACCGCCCCGGCGCGCAGTCCTTGAACCCGTAGCGTTCGCAGAACGGGTTGCCCCACAGCGGCAGCCAGCGCGGGATGTCGTGGAAGTCGCGCGCCACGGCTGCGAGCACGTTCTCGCGGTAGGGCGCGAAGCGGAAACCCTCCCCGTCGACGAA
>NZ_DATIGV010000121.1:0-3026 GCF_035481345.1 Hydrogenophaga sp.
CCCGCCGTGCTGGAGGCCGCGGGCCGCCTGTGGCTGGCGGGCGTGTCGCTGAACTGGGCGGGCCTGCACGGCGGCCGCGCCGCACGCCGCGTGCCGCTGCCCACCTACCCGTTCGAGCGCCAGCGCCACACGATCGAGGCGTCCGCGCCGACGCCCGCCCCCGCTGCCGCGCCGGCCGCTGAGGCGAACGATGCCCACACCGTGGCCTTCAGCCGCGACGTGGCCGACTGGCTGTTCGCGCCCACCTGGGCGCGCGCGCCGCTCAACCGCGCGGCCACGCTCTCGGGCACCTGGCTCATCGCGGGCGGTGCCGACGCACTGGCCGAGGCGCTCGCGCGCCGGGTGCGCGCGGCCGGCGCGCAGGTCGTTCGCCTCCGGGAACCCGGAGAGGCCGGGCCGGCCGTGACCCAGGCCCGCGCGGGCGGCCAGCCCGTGGTGGGCGCCTTCGCCCTGTGGGGCCTGCAGACCGACGCAGCCACGCCCGCCCAGGCGAGCCAGTGGCTGCACCACGCGCCCGTGGCCCTGGCCGCCGCGCTGGCGCCCACGGCCAGCGAGCCGGTGCGGATGGTCGTGGCCACCGCCGGCGCGCACAGCGTGCTCGGCGAGCCCGTGGTGCGGTCCAGCGGCGCGCTGGCCGTGGGCCCCGTGCTGGCTCTGCCGCTGGAGGTGCCGGGCCTGCGCCTGCGCCAGCTCGACCTCGAGGCCGGCGCGGCGGACGAACTGGCCGCGCAACAGCTGTTCGACGAAGCCCTGGCGCGCGACGAGGAAGACATGGTGGCCCGCCGCCAGGGCCAGCGCTGGCTGCGCCGCCACGAGCACGTCGCCTTGCCCGCCGCCCGCGCCGATGCGCTGCCGCTGAGCGAAGGCGCCGTGGTGCTGATGACGGGTGGCCTGGGCGGCATGGGCCTGGCCCTCGCGCAGCGCCTGGCCGAGCGCCGCCGCGCGCGCTTCCTGCTCACTGCGCGCACGGCCCTGCCACCGCGCGCGGAGTGGGACGCCTGGCTCGCCGCGAAAGGTGCCGACGATCGCCACTCGGTCACCATCACCGCGCTGCGCGCCATCGAAGCGGCGGGTGGCGAGGTGGAGGTGGCCACGGCCGACGCCGCCGACGCGACCGCCATGGCCGCTGCCGTGCAGGCCGCGCGCGCGCGCTGGGGCCGCATCGACGCGGTGATCCACGCGGCCGGCGTCGCGGGCGAGGGCGCGCTCTCCGCGTTGAAGACGCCCGAGGCGATCGAGGCCGTGCTGGCGCCCAAGCTCGAGGGCCTGCGCGTGCTGCGCGAGCTGCTGGCCGACACGCCACTGGAGCTGGTGGTGCTGATGAGTTCCATCAATGCCGTGCTGGGCGCGCCCGGCGTGGCCGACTACGCCTCGGCCAACGCCGTGCTCGACGCCTTCGCCGAATCGGCCGAGGTGCCGCCGGCCTGGCGCCGCGTGGTCGCGTTCGACTGGGGCGCCTGGCGCGAGGTGGGCATGGCCGCCAAGTTGGAGGTGCCGGCCTGGCGCCGCGCCGCCTGGGACGCCTACCTCGCCAAGGCCATCGGCACGCAGGACGGGCTGGACGCCTTCGAGCGCGTGCTCGCCAGCGAACTGCGCCGCGCGGTGGTGGTGCCCTACGACCTGCCCAAGGCCTTGTCGCTCACGCGCGCGGCCGCGCTCCAACCGCCGGCCGAGGCGCCGCGCGCCGAGGCCGCGGTGCGCGAGGCCGCGCCCGCGAAGGACGCGGCGCCCGCCGCCGCGCGCGCCGTGAACCCCGACGAGCTGCCGCAGGGCGAGGTGCAGACCCGCCTGGCCGCGATCTGGGTGGAACTGCTGGGCGTGGACAGCGTCGCCGCGCACGATGATTTCTTCCATTTGGGGGGACACTCCCTGCTGGCCACGCGGGTGCTCGCGCGCATCCGCGAATCCATGGGGGTGCAACTGGCGCTGCGCGACATGTTCGACGCGTCCACCCTGCAGGCCCTGGCACAGCGGGTGCAGGAGGGCATGGCCACCACGGAATCCAACGACGACGATCGGGAGGAGATCGAGTTTTGAACGCGCGTGAACTGCTGCACCGGCTGGAGGGGCTGGGTGTGGACCTGGAGGTGGCTGAGGGCCGGCTGCGCGTGAGCGCCAGCCGCGGCCGGCTCGACGACGAGCTGAAAACCGCCATCGCCGGGCACAAGACCGAACTGATGGCGCTGCTGGCCGAGCGCGGCGGGGTGGCGCACGCGCCCCACGCATCGCCCGCGGGCAAGGCAGACACCGCGCCGCGCGCCACCGTGGCGCACGACGGCCTGCTGCCGCTCTCGCTGTTTCAGGAACGCCTGTGGATCCTGCAGCAACTGGAGCCCGAGAGCACCACCTACCTGCTGGCGCTGGCGTGGCCGGTGAGTGGCGAGGTGCCGCGCGAGCAACTGCTGGCCGCCGTGCAGCGCGTGCACGCCCGCCACCTGGGCCTGCGCGTGCACTTCGTGCAGGAGGGCGATGTGCCCGGCGCGCGCCGCGTGGACGTGCCGCCCGTGACGGTTCACGACCTGCGCCACCTGCCCGCCAGCGAGCGCCTGGGGGCCGTGCAGGCCGCTCGCGAGCGCGCGGTGCACACGCCGATCGACCTGTCGCGCCAGACGCCGCTGCGCTTCGAGCTGCTCGATTTCGCGCCCGAGGGCTACGCACTCATCGCGGCGGCGCACCACATCGCGGTGGACGCGTGGTCGCTGCAGATCCTGCTGCGCGAGCTGGCGCAGGAACTCAAGGCGCCCGCGCCGGAATCACCCACGCGCCTGCAGTACGCCGACTACGCGGCCTGGCAGCGCGAGCACCAGCACCCCGAGGCCATCCGCGCCGAGCTCGACTGGTGGGACGAGGCGCTCAAGGGCGCGCCACAGACCTCGATGTTCCCACCCGACCTGCCGGCCAGCGACGCGCCCGCGCGCGGCGCCACGGTGGACTTCGAGTTCGACGCGGCCTTCAGCGCCGCACTCAAGCGCTGGGTGCACGAGCGCCACGCCACCGTCTACATGGCCTTCCTGGCCGCCAGCGCC
>NZ_DATIGV010000122.1:0-6771 GCF_035481345.1 Hydrogenophaga sp.
GTGTTGTAGTCATTGACAGGCACTATCTGACGTCACAAGAGAGATGCGCTAAGTCATTGATCTGATTGATCAGCACTGACGAATCCTGATTAATGCATCTCGAAATCGCTGTATCTACGCAGCGATTGCATGGGCTCCGAAGCCGAGGGTCGTGGGTTCGATCCCCGCCAGCCGCGCCAGATCCCCGATCCCCTCGGGCGCGCACCGAGCGTCAACCGCCCACCAGACGAATATCCGTCTCGCGCTCCACATACGCCCACTCCGGCGATCCCCTCAGCGCGTTCAGCAGTTCCTCGAACAGACCGGTGTCGCGCGGCGCGTACTCGAACCACGTCAGAAAGTCGAAGGGTTCGTTGTCCGACAGGTCCCGGCAATGGTGCAGGCGGCGGGCGATCTGCGGCAGGTAGTTCATGCCCAGGCGAATGTGTTGCGACTGCTCTTCCAGCACATGCCGTCGTTCGTCCTGGGTCAAGGCCCACCAGGCCGATGACTTGCGGATCGGGATCAGTGCTGCGCAGGTATGGCCAGCCTGTCCCAGGCCGACCTGACGGGACACCAGCGCTTCCCGTTCCGCGCGTTCGACGTAGCGCTCGTTGCTGGTGATGCCACGCAGCGACCACGGGCCCGGCGCCGATGCCGGCGCACCGGCCTGAATCCGCAGGTGGCTTGCCTGCGGCAGTGGCGCACCGGCCACCGTGGTCTGATTCACCACCACCCAGGGGCCGTGGTGTGCTGCGGAAAACGTGAACAGGCGCGGGGACATGGCGGGCTTCGGTGGTTGGGGCGCGGCACAGGCGCCTTCACCGGTGGTCGCGCCAGCCGCGCCGGTCTTACAGCGCGACGGGGCGGGCCAGCTCAGCGCGACAGCACCGTCGCCGGCTGGGCCGCTCCCGCCGCGCGCTCGCCCGCCAGCGTGCGCTGCCCCAGCGCCACCGTCAGCACGGCGGCGCCGCTGGCCACCACCGACACCCAGAAGCCGTTCTGCGCGCCGAAGGTGTCGACCACCCAGCCCGCGACGAAGGCCCCCAGCGCCATGCCGATGCCGATGCCCGTCATCACCCAGGTCACGCCCTCGGTCAGCATCGACGCCGGCACCCGGCGCTCGATCAGTCCGAAGGCGGTGATGAAGGTGGGCGAGATCGCCACGCCGCTGAGGAACACGGCGGTCGCGAGCAGCGCGACGGAGGAGCCGGCCACCAGCAGCGGCAGCGTGGTCAGCGCCAGCACGCCCAGCGCGATCAGCAACTGGCGGTGCAAGGCCAGCCGCGGGTTGAGCGCGCCCAGCACCAGCCCCAGCACGAAGGAGCCGACCGCGTACACGCCGATCACCAGGCTGGCGGCACCGGGCTGGCCGAGCGCCTTGGTGATGGCGATGGCGCTGACCTCGGCCGTGGCGAAGATGGCGCCCACGAAGACCAGCGCGAGGGTGACGATCTGCACCGCGCGAAGGCGGATCGCCGAGCCCGTGGGGCCATGGGCCTGCGGCGCACGCACGGGCGGCTCTGTGCCGCGCTGCGCCAGAAAGGCGGCCGAGCCCAGCACCAGGAAGAGCGTGGAGGCGAGCATGCCGGCCTCGGGAAACCAGGCCGCGGCCAGGCCCACCGAGAGCGAGGCCCCCGAGATGTACAGCAGCTCGTCGGCCGAGGATTCGAAGGCGAAGGCGGTGTTCAGCTCGGGCCGGTCGCGAAAGAGCTCGCTCCAGCGGGCCCGCACCATCGCCGACATGCTGGGCAAGGTGGCTGCGCCGAGGGCCGAGGCGAACAGGGTCCAGGCCGGCCAAGCCAGGTGGCTGGCCAGCACCATCAACAGGAAGCCCAGGGCCGACACCACCGTGGCCGGCGCGGCCACGCGGGTCTGGCCGTAGCGGTCGACCAGACGCGACACCTGGGGCGCCAGAAAGGCGTTGCCGATGCCGTAGGTGGCCGCGACGGCGCCCGCCAGCCAGTACGCGCCCAGCGTCTGCGACAGCATGGCGACGATGCCGATGGGCGCCATGGCCAGGGGCAGCCGGCCGATGAAGGCCGCGGCGGAAAAGCCCTTGGCACCGGGCTCGCTGAAGATTCTTGCGTAGGGGTTGGGCACGGGTGGCTCCTGGAATGGGGTGGGGGAATACAATAAAATACGTGGCGTATGTATGTTATTGACGTGCATTTCGTATGTCAATTCACGTACGTTCTGTATGTGTTTGATTGGAGCCCCCATGCGCCGAGCCCGCCAGGACATGATTGCCGAGACCCGCGGCAAGTTGATCGCCGCTGCGCGGCAGGCCTTCGGCCGCGTGGGTTACGCCGCCGCGTCCATGGACGACTTCACCTCGGCCGCCGGCCTCACGCGCGGCGCGCTGTACCACCACTTTGGCGACAAGAAGGGCCTGCTGCAGGCGGTGGTGGATCAGATCGACGCCGAGATGTCGGCGCGGCTGAAGGCCATTGCCGCCCGGGCGCCCAACCGCTGGCAGGCGGTGGTGGACGAGTGGATCGCCTATGTGGAGATGGCACTGGAGCCGGAGATCCAGCGCATCATGTTCCGCGACGCCCCGGCCGTGCTGGGCGACCAGTCCCAGTGCCCCAGCGCCAAGAGCTGCATCGACGGCCTGACGGCCAGCCTGGCCGCGCTCAAGCAAGACGGCGTGCTCATCGACGGCGACCCGGAAGCCCTGGCGCGGCTCATCAACGGAGCGAGCACCCACGCCGCCGTCTGGATCGCGGGCTCCAGCGACCCCGAAGCCACCTCGAAGAAGGCGGTGGCGGGTTTTCGCCAGTTGCTCGATGGCCTGCTGCGCCAACCGCCCAGCGACAACCGTGAACCGGGCCGATCGCCTTCCTCGACCAGCGACTGAGCGACGAGGCGCCTGATCCCAAACTTTGCGCCGATTCCTAGGGTAAATCCTGAACCGACCGCGCAAGAAAGTACGGACACCACCCCATTCCGTACCGATGGCGAAAGGCAGGCTGCACAGAATCCCGTTCACGGCCTTCATGGGTCGCCGTCCGCTTTCGACGAGATGAACTGGAGACAAACGTGAACCTTCGCACCGCTTCCCTCCTGGCGGCCGCCCTGCTCAGCGCAGGCGCCGCGCACGCCAACACCGAGCTCGTGATCGCCACCGTCAACAACGGCCACATGATCGAGATGCAGAAGCTCGGCAAGCATTTCGAGGCCGCCAACCCCGGCGTCAAGCTCAAGTGGGTGACGCTGGAAGAGGGCGTGCTGCGCCAGCGCGTCACCACCGACATCGCCACCAAGGGTGGCCAGTTCGACATCATGACCATCGGCCTGTACGAAGCGCCGATCTGGTCGAAGAAGGGCTGGCTCAAACCCATCGCCACCGACGCCGCCTACGACGTGGACGACCTGCTGCCCGCCATCCGCAGCGGCCTCTCGCACGAAGGCAAGCTCTACGCCGCGCCCTTCTATGCCGAAAGCTCCATGCTCATGTACCGCAAGGACCTGGCCGACAAGGCCGGCGTGCAGATGCCCGAGCAGCCCACCTGGGCACAGGTGAAGGACTTCGCCGCCAAGGCGCACGACCCCAAGGCCGGCGTGTACGGCATGTGCCTGCGCGGCAAGCCGGGCTGGGGCGACAACATGGCTCTGCTCACCACGATGGTCAACACCCATGGCGGCCAGTGGTTCGACATGCAGTGGAAGCCGCAGATCGAGAGCAAGCCCTGGAAGGACGCCATCACCTTCTACGTCGACCTGATGAAGCAGTACGGCCCGCCCGGCGCCTCGGCCAACAGCTTCAACGAAAACCTGGCCCTCTTCAACGAAGGCAAGTGCGCCATGTGGGTGGACGCCACCATCGCCGCCTCCTTCATCAGCGACCCCAAGCAGTCCAAGGTGGCCGACAAGGTGGCCTTCGCGCAGGCACCGGTGGCCACCACGCCCAAGGGCGCGAACTGGCTGTGGTCGTGGAACCTGGCCATCCCCGCCAGCTCCACCAAGGACGCGGCCGCGCAGGCCTTCATCAAGTGGGCCACCTCCAAGGACTACATCAACCTGGTGGCCAAGGAGCAGGGCTGGGCCATGGTGCCCACCGGCACGCGCAAGTCCACCTACGCCAACCCCGAGTTCCAGAAGGTCGCCAAGTTCGCCGCCGCCGAGAAGAAGGCCATCGACTCGGCCAACCCCAACGACAGCACGCTGCCCAAGTCGCCCTACGTGGGCGTGCAGTACGCGGCCATTCCGGAGTTCCAGGCCATCGGCGTCGCGGTGGGTCAGCAGATGAGCGCGGCGCTGTCGGGCAAGGTCACGGTGGACCAGGCGCTCAAGACCGGCCAGACCATGGCCGAGCGCGAAATGAAGAAGGCCGGCTACTACAAGTAAGCGCGCCCCCTTCGCCCGTACTCGGATCGCTGCATGAACCGGCTGCTTCCCCGGGGGCTGATGGCCCCGGCGGTGATCGCGCTCCTGCTCTGGATGCTCGTGCCGCTGCTGATGACCATCGGGTTCTCCCTGGTCAACTACAACCTCATGCTACCGGGGCAGCACGGTTTCGCCGGGCTCGCCAATTACGAGTACTTCATCACCGACCCCGACTTCTGGCCCGCCGTGGCGAACACGCTGCTGCTCATCGGCAGCGTGATCCTCATCACCGTGGTGCTGGGCGTGCTGCTGGCGCTGCTGGTGAACGACCCCTTCCCGGGGCGCGGCATCGTGCGCGTGCTGCTCATCTCGCCGTTCTTCGTCATGCCCGCGGTCAACGCGCTGCTGTGGAAGCACATGATGATGAACCCCATCTACGGCGTGCTCGCCAACGTGTGGAAGTTCTTCGGCCTCGCGCCCGTGGACTGGCTCACCGACCTGCCGCTGTTCTCGGTCATCGTGATGGTGGCCTGGCAGTGGCTGCCCTTCGCCTGCCTGATCTTCATCACCTCGCTGCAGTCGCTTGACCGCGAGCAGATGGAGGCCGCGCGCATGGACGGCGCCAGCGCGGTGCAGCGCTTCTGGTACCTCACGCTGCCGCACCTGGCGCGGCCCATGGCCGTGGTGATCATGATCGAGATGATCTTCCTGCTCAGCGTGTTCGCCGAGATCGCCATCACCACCGCCGGCGGCCCGGGCAACGAGAGCACCAACCTTACCTACCTGATCTTCAAGCAGTCGCTGATGAACTTCGACGTCGGCGTGGCCTCGGCCGGTGCGCTGTTCGCGGTGGTGCTGGCCAACATCGTCGCGGTCTTCCTCATCCGCATCATCGGCAAGAACCTGGACTGAGCATGCCGCCCAACCCGCTGTTCACCACCTTGCGGACCCTCGGCGCCTGGGCCGCGGCGCTGCTGCTGTTCTTCCCCCTGGGCTGGCTGTTCCTCACGGCCTTCAAGACCGAACTGCAGGCCATCGCCGTGCCGCCGCTGTTCGTGTTCGAGCCCACGCTGGAGAACTTCGGCGAGGTGCAGCGCCGCAGCGACTACCTGCTCTACGCGCGCAATTCGCTCATCACCAGCGTGGCCTCCACCGTCATCGGCCTGCTCATCGCCGCGCCCGCCGCGTACTCCATGGCGTTCTTTCGCACGAAGCGCACGCGCGACATCCTGATGTGGATGCTCTCCACCAAGATGATGCCGGCCGTGGGCGCACTGGTGCCCATCTACGTGCTGGCGCAGACGGCCGGCCTGCTCGACTCGTTGAGCGCGCTCACGGTGGTGTTCACGCTGTCCAACCTGCCCATCATGGTGTGGATGCTCTACAGCAGCTACAAGGACATCCCCAACGAAATCCTCGAGGCCGCGCGCATGGACGGCGCGAGCCTGTGGACCGAGTTCCGCCACGTCGTGCTGCCGCTGTCCGTCGGCGGCCTGGCCTCCACCGGCCTGCTGTGCCTGGTGCTCAGTTGGAACGAGGCCTTCTGGGCGCTCAACCTCACCTCGGCCAAGGCCGGCACCCTGGCCACGCTGATCGCCTCCTATTCCAGCCCTGAAGGCCTGTTCTGGGCCAAGCTCTCCGCCGCCTCGCTCATGGCCATCGCGCCCATCGTGGTGTTCGGCTGGTTCAGCCAGAAGCAGCTCGTGCAGGGCCTGACCTTCGGCGCCGTCAAGTGACCCAGGGAACCACCGACATGGCCTACCTCCAACTGAAGAACATCCACAAGCGCTTCGACGACGTGCACGTCATCCGCGGCGTGGACCTGGACATCCGCCAGGGCGAGTTCATCGTCTTCGTCGGGCCCTCGGGCTGCGGCAAGTCCACCATGCTGCGCCTCATCGCCGGGCTGGAGCACATCAGCAGCGGCGGCCTCATGCTCGACGGCCGCGACATCACGCGCATGCCCTCGGGCCAGCGCGACCTGGCCATGGTGTTCCAGAGCTACGCGCTCTACCCGCACATGAGCGTGTACGACAACATGTCCTTCGCCCTCAAGCTCGCCAAGGTGCCGAAGGACGAGATCCGCCGCAAGGTGGCGCACGCGGCCGAGCAGCTCAAGCTCACGCCCTACCTGCAGCGCACGCCGCGCGAGCTCTCCGGCGGACAGCGCCAGCGCGTGGCCATCGGCCGCGCCATCGTGCGCGCGCCCAAGGTCTTCCTGTTCGACGAGCCGCTCTCCAACCTCGACGCGGCCCTGCGCGGCAACACGCGCGTGGAGATCCACAAGCTGCACGTCGCGCTCGGCGCCACCTCCATCTACGTCACGCACGACCAGGTGGAGGCCATGACCCTGGCCGACCGCGTGGTCGTTTTCAAGGACGGCGTGATCGAGCAGGTCGGCACGCCGCTGGAGCTGTATGACCGCCCCGCCAACCGCTTCGTCGCGCAGTTCATCGGCATGCC
>NZ_DATIGV010000123.1:0-13326 GCF_035481345.1 Hydrogenophaga sp.
CGGCTGGGGCCTGTACGGGCTGCTGGGCATCGCCAAGGGCGACAAGGACAAGATGCACGCGCAGCACCAGCGCAACTTCCGGTTCTTCGACGCCCCCGTGGGCCTGATGTTCACGCTGGACCGGGTGATGGGCCGCGGCTCGCTGATGGACTACGGCATGTTCATGCAGAACATCATGGTGGCGGCGCGCGGCCACGGCCTGCACACCTGCCCGCAGGCGGCCTGGAACGGCTTCGCGAAAATCATCCTTCCGCACATCGGTGCGGGCCCCGACGAAATGCTGGTCTGCGGCATGTCGCTGGGCTATGCCAACCCGGACGAGCCCGTCAACGGCTTCCACACGCCGCGCGAGCCGGTGTCGGCGTTCACGCGCTGGCTGGGCTGAAGCGCCTTCTTCCTTTTCTTTTTCAGGAGACACCCATGATCACCACCCCCAGCGGCCTGCAGTACGAAGACACCGTGGTCGGCCAGGGCGACGAAGCCCAGGCCGGCCGCCCGGTGCAGGTGCACTACACCGGCTGGCTGTACGTCAACGGCGCTGCCGGCAGCAAGTTCGACTCCAGCAAGGACCGCGGCCAGCCGTTCGAATTCCCGCTCGGCATGGGTCACGTGATCCGCGGCTGGGACGAGGGCGTGCAGGGCATGAAGGTCGGCGGCACGCGCCGCCTGGTGATCCCGCCCGAACTGGGCTATGGCGCGCGGGGCGCCGGCGGCGTGATCCCGCCCAACGCCACGCTGCTGTTCGAAGTCGATCTGCTGGCCGTCTGAGCGAGGAGCGTCGCGTGAGATTCCCGCTGTCCAGGGCGCTGGCCCTGTTGTCTCTGCTGTTGCCCGGTCTGGCCGCGGCCGCCGATCTCGACGGCGCCCAACTGTCCGTGTGGTGGGGTGTCCCCTTCGCGGGCGTGCTGCTGTCCATCGCCGTCATGCCGCTGCTGGCGCCCATCTTCTGGCACCACCACTTCGGCAAGGTCTCGGCGGCCTGGGCATTGGCCTTCCTGGTGCCCTTTGCCATCACCTTCGGTGCCGGGGCCACCGGCGCGGCGGTGGTTCACGCGGCGCTGGCCGAGTACATCCCCTTCATCATCCTGCTCACGGCCCTGTTCACGGTGGCCGGCGGCATCTTCGTGCGCGGCAACCTGCACGGCAGCCCGGGGCTCAACACCGGCATCCTGGCCATCGGCGCGGTGCTGGCCAGCTTCATGGGCACCACGGGCGCCTCCATGCTGCTGATCCGCCCGCTGATCCGCGCCAACGACAACCGCAAGCACCAGGTGCACGTGGTGGTGTTCTTCATCTTCATCGTCTCCAACGCAGGCGGCGCACTCACGCCGCTGGGCGATCCGCCGCTGTTCCTCGGTTTCCTCAAAGGGGTGAGCTTCTTCTGGACGCTGGAGCACCTGTGGGCCAAGACGGGCTTCATCGTGGGCGCGCTGCTGCTGATCTTCTACCTGCTGGACAGTTGGTACTACCGCACCCGCGAGGAGGTTCGCGCGCCCGATCCGACGCCGGACACGCCGCGCCTGGGCTTTGACGGCGCGGCCAACTTCGCCCTCCTGGGCGTGGTGGTGGTGCTGGTGCTCCTGAGCGGCCTGTGGAAGTCCTCCGTCGTGTTCAACATCGCCGGCACCGAGGTCGGCCTGCCCGGCATCGTGCGCGACGTCGGCCTGGTCATCGTCACGCTGCTCTCGCTGCGCATCACGCCGCAGAGCGCGCACGAGGGCAATCAGTTCAACTGGGGCCCGATGCTGGAGGTGGCCAAGCTGTTCGCGGCCATCTTCCTCACCATCATCCCGGTCATCGCCATGCTCAAGGCCGGCGTCGACGGCCCGTTCGCGTCCGTGATCCGCGCGGTCACGCACACCGACGGCTCGCCGAACAACGCCATGTACTTCTGGGCCACGGGCTTGCTGAGTTCGTTCCTGGACAACGCGCCCACCTATCTGGTGTTCTTCAATACCGCTGGCGGCGATCCGCAGGTTCTGATGACCACCCTGGCGCCCACGCTGATCGCCATCTCGGCCGGCGCGGTCTTCATGGGCGCCAACACCTATATCGGCAACGCACCCAACCTCATGGTCAAGGCCATCGCCGAAGACCGCGGCGTGAAGATGCCCAGCTTCTTTGGCTACATGGCCTGGTCGGTCGGCATCCTGGTGCCGCTGTTCCTGGTCGTCACCTGGATCTGGTTCCTCTGATCCGTTCCCTCGAACAAACACAAACACACCCAAGGAGACCCGCCGCATGGCCGCCAAGCCCGCCATCCTGATCAGCCGCAAGATCTTCCCCGACGTCGTGGAGCGCCTGCGCCAGCACTTCGAGGTCGATCACAACGACACCGATGGCGTGCTCGCGCCGGCCCAGCTCATCGAGCGCCTGCAGGGCAAGGTGGGCGCGCTCACCACCGGCAGCGAACGCATCGACGGCGCGATCGCGCAGGCCGTGCCCTCGCTGCGCATCGTGGCCAACATCGCGGTGGGCTACAACAACTTCGACGTGCCCGCGCTCAGCGCGGCCGGCGTGCTGGCCACCAACACGCCCGACGTGCTCACCGAGACCACGGCCGACTTCGGTTTCGCGCTGCTCATGGCCACCGCGCGCCGCCTCACCGAGAGCGAGCATTTCCTGCGCGCCGGCCAGTGGAACCGCTGGGCGCTGGACATGTTCGCGGGCGCCGAGGTGCATGGCAGCACGCTGGGCATCCTGGGCATGGGCCGCATCGGCCAGGCCATCGCGCGCCGCGGCGCCCTGGGCTTTGGCATGAAGGTGATCTACAACAACCGCTCGCGTCTGGACGAGGCCACCGAAGCCGGCTGCTGCGCGCGCTACGTGGACAAGGCCACGCTGTTGCGCGAGGCCGATCACCTCATCCTCGTGCTGCCCTACAGCGCCGACAGCCACCACGCCATCGGCGCGGCCGAGATCGCGCAGATGAAGCCCACGGCCACGCTGGTGAACATCGCGCGCGGGGGCATCGTCGACGACGCCGCGCTGGCCCAGGCGCTGAAGGAGCGCCGCATTGCCGCCGCGGGCCTGGACGTGTTCGAGGGCGAGCCCAGGGTGCACCCGGACCTGCTCACCGTGCCCAACGTGGTGCTCACGCCGCACATCGCCAGCGCCACCATCCAGACGCGCCGCGCCATGGCCATGCTGGCGGCCGACAACGTGATCGATTACCTCACCACCGGCCAACCGCACACACCGCTCAATGCCGAGATCCTCGGAAAGGGCGCGCGGACTTGATCATGGACACCTGGCTGCTGATCGCGCTGCTGGCGCTGGCCTTCGTGGGCGTGGTGCTGCAGATCCTGCTGTGGCGGCGCAAGCCCGCGCCGGGGGCGGCGCTCGACGAGATCGCGCACCGGCAGACCGTGCTGGCGCAGCTGAACCAGATCGCGCAGCGCGTGGAGCACGTGGAAGGCGAGCTGCGTCGCGAGGTGGCCGACAACGCCCGCCACGCGCGCCTGGAGCAGCAGCAGAGCCTGAGCCGCTTCCAGGAATCGCTCACCGCGCAGTCGGCCGAGACCACGCGCACGCAGAACGCGCAGCTCGACGGCTTCGCGCAGCAACTGGTGCAACTGCGCGGCGCCCTGGGCGACGCGCTCACGCGCCAGCTGCAGGACATGAGCGAGGCCAATGCGCGCCGCCTGGCCGAGATCCGCACCACGCTGGACGCGCAGCTGACCCAGCTGCAGCAGGGCAACGCCGCCAAACTCGAC
This sequence comes from Hydrogenophaga sp., assembly GCF_035481345.1. Taxonomy (GTDB): domain Bacteria; phylum Pseudomonadota; class Gammaproteobacteria; order Burkholderiales; family Burkholderiaceae_C; genus Hydrogenophaga. Next base: position 3,717 of record NZ_DATIGV010000123.1, read on the forward strand.
GAGATGCGCGCCGTGGTGGACGAGAAGCTGCAGAGCACCCTGCAGGCGCGCCTGGGCGAGAGCTTCAAGCAGGTGGCCGACCGCCTGGAGCAGGTGCACAAGGGCCTGGGCGAGATGCAGACCCTGGCGCAGGGCGTGGGCGACCTGAAGCACCTGCTCACCAATGTGAAGACGCGCGGCATGTTCGGCGAAGCGCAACTGGCCGCGCTGCTGGAGCAGGTGTTCGCGCCCGACCAGTACGCCGCGCAGGTGAGCACGCGCCCGGGCTCGCGCAACGCGGTGGACTTCGCGGTGCGCCTGCCCGGCCGTGGCGACGACGGCGCGCCGTGCTGGCTGCCGATCGACGCCAAGTTCCCGAACGAGGACTACGAGCGACTGCTCGACGCGCAGCAGCGCGCCGACGTGGACGGCGCCGAGATCGCGGCGCGGGCCCTGGAGCAGCGCATCCGCCTGGAGGCGAAGTCCATGGCCGAGAAATACCTCGAGCCGCCGCACACCACCGACTTCGCCATCCTGTTCCTGCCCACCGAAGGCCTGTACGCCGAGGTGCTGCGCCGCCCGGGCCTGATGGAGCTGCTGCAGCGCGAGCACCGCGTCACCCTGGCCGGGCCCACCACGCTGATGGCCATGCTCAACTCGCTGCAGATGGGCTTTCGCACGCTGGCGCTGGAGAAGCGCAGCAGCGAGGTCTGGCAGGTGCTGGGCGCGGTCAAGACCGAGTTCGGCAAGTTCGGCGACACGCTCGCGCGCGTGAAGAGCCAGACGCAGACGGTGCTCAATACCCTGGACCAGGCCGAGGTGCGCAGCCGCGCCATGGGCCGTGCGCTCAAGACCGTGGAAGCGCTGCCGCAGGAGCGCAGCAGCGCGCTGCTGCCGCTGGACGATCCCACGGAGCCCGAGGCCAATTGAACCCCCGTCTGCGCGTCGATCTCGCGCGGCTGATCGCCTCGCAGATCAGCGTTCACGCCTGCATGACGGGCTTTCGCATGGCCGCACCGCTGATGGCGCTGCGCGAAGGCCACAGCGCGCTGTCGGTCGGCGTGTTGCTCGCGCTGTTCGCGCTGGCGCCGGTGTTCCTGGCGCTGCCCGCCGGCCGCTTTGCCGACCGCCACGGCCTGCAGCGTCCCGTGCGCCTGGCCGTCACGGTGGCCAGCCTGGGCGCCCTGGTGGCGGTGGCCTGGCCCACGTTCTGGGTGCTCTGCCTCTCGGCCACCACCTGTGGCGCGGCCAGCGGCCTGGCCATGATCGCGCTGCAGCGCCACGTGGGCCGCCTGGCGCACGACGCCACCGAGCTGCGCCAGGTCTTCAGCTGGATGGCCGTGGGCCCGTCGATCTCGAACTTCCTGGGCCCGGTGCTGGCCGGTTTCGTGATCGACCACGCGGGCTTTCGCTGGGCCTATCTGGTGCTCGCGCTGCTGCCCTGGCTGGCCTGGTGGTGGGTGCGCCGCACGCAGGAGCTGCCGCGCGAACCCGCGCCCGAGGGCGTGAAGCGCGGCTCGTCCTGGGACCTGCTGCGCGAGCCCGACTTCCGCCGCCTGATGGCGCTGAACTGGATGCTGTCGTCCTGCTGGGACGTGCACACCTTCCTCGTGCCCGTGCTCGGCCACGAGCGCGGCCTGAGCGCCACCGCCATCGGCGCCATCCTGGGCGGCTTCGCGCTCGCGGCCACGGCCATCCGCGTGCTCATGCCCTGGATCGCCGCGCGCCTTCGCGAGTCGGCCGTGATCGCCACGGCCATGTTCGCCACCGCCACCTTGTTCGCCCTCTACCCCTTCGCGCACCTGGCCTGGGCCATGGCCACGCTGTCGGTGCTGCTCGGCTTCGCGCTGGGCTCGGTGCAGCCCATGATCATGAGCATGCTGCACCAGATGACGCCGCCGCACCGCCACGGCGAGGCCCTCGGCCTGCGTGCCATGGCCATCAACGGATCGAGCGTGGCGATGCCCTTGCTGTTCGGCTCGGCCGGCGCGGCCGTGGGCGTGGCCTACGTGTTCTGGGCCGTGGGGGGCCTGGTGGGTGTGGCCTCGCCGATGGCCTGGCGCCTGCGGCCGGCGTTGCCGACGCCTCCCGAGCGCGCGCGTCCCTGAGCCGCTCTCGCGCCGGCGGGCCGCGTCCACGGCAGCTCGAAGCCCAGACCGCGCAGGTACGCGTCCAGCGTCTGCCGCCCGATGCGCACGAGGTCGAAGGCCTCGGGCTCGAGCAGCCAGTTGTGGATCAGGCCATCGATCAGCGCGTGCAGGCCCAACGTGGCCGCGGGCAGGGCGATGGACAGGGCGCCACCCTGGCGGTGCACGGCCTCGCGCAGGGCGGTGCGCGTCAGCGCCTGGCACTCGTTGAGCACCTGCACGTGGCGCTCGTGCACGGCGCGCATCTCGTCGGTGCGTTCCACCTTCTGCATCGCCACCTCGAACACGCGCCGGGTGCGCTCGTCGTGCGCAATCTGGTGCAGGGCGTGCAGCATGACCTGGCGCAGGGATTGCAAGGGCTCTGTCTGCTCGCCCGCGTCCTTCGCCATTTCGGCCAACGCGTCTTCCATCGGCAGCGTCACGCGCTCCATCATGGCGTTGAACAGGTCCGCCTTGTCCTTGAAGTGGTGGTAGACCGCGCCGCGTGTGGTACCGGCCGCGGTGGCGATGTCGCCCAGCGTGGTGCTGGTCACGCCCTTGGCCTGGAACAGGCGCTCGGCCGCGTCCAGCAGCCGGTTGCGTGTCTCCAGTGCTTCGACTTTGGTGCGTCGGGCCATGAATGGGCTGTGAAGTGGTGGGGGTTTCGATTACAAGAGCGTCACTATACATACATTCACGTATGTATACTCGTCGCTTTCGTGCCTGGCCCGACGTTCCTCGAGGTTATTCCATGCCCAGTTCGTTCCCGTTGCCGCGCTCGCGCGCGGCCAAGACCCTTGTTGCCATTGCCCTGGCCGCCCTGGTGGCCGCCTGCGGCCAGAAGGAAGGCGGGGCCCCGGCCGCCGGTGCCGGCGCGCCGCCGCCGCCCGAAGTGGGCGTGGTCACCGTGGCCCTGGGCGATGTCGGCCTGATCAATGAACTGCCGGGCCGCCTGGAGGCCTCGCGCGTGGCCGAGGTGCGTGCGCGTGCCGCCGGCATCCTGCAGCAGCGTCTGTTCCGCGAGGGCAGCGAGGTCAAGGCCGGCCAGCGCCTGTTCCAGATCGACCCAGCACCCTACAACGCCACGTTGCAGAGCGCGCGCGCCACGCTGGCGCGCGCCGAGGCCAACCTCACGCAGGCCAAGGCCCTGGCCGACCGCTACGGCCCGCTGGTGAAGGAAAACGCCATCAGCCAGCAGGAGTACGCCAACGCGCAGGCCGCGCAGAAGCAGGCCGAGGCCGATGTGGCCGCCGGCCGCGCCGCCGTGCAGACCGCCAGCATCAACCTGGGCTACGCCAACGTCACCGCGCCCATCAGCGGGCGCATCGGCCGCGCGCTGGTGACCGAGGGCGCGCTGGTGGGGCAGGGCGAGCCCACGCCGCTGGCCGTCATCCAGCAGATCAACCCCATGTACGTGAACTTCACGCAGTCGGCCTCCGAGGTCTACCGCCTGCGCCGCGCCTTCCAGAGCGGCTCGCTCAAGGGCGCTGGCGACCAGGTGGCGCACGTGAAGATCGTCCTGGAAGACGGCTCGGTCTATGGCCGCGACGGCCGCCTGCTGTTCTCCGACCTCACCGTGGACAGCGCCACCGGCCAGGTGACGCTGCGCGCCGAGGTGCCCAACCCCGATGGCGTGCTGCTGCCCGGCCTGTACGTGCGCGTGCGCATCGAGCAGGCCACGGCCGGCAACGCCGTGCTGCTGCCGCAGCAGGCCGTGACGCGCACCGCGCAGGGCGACTCGGTGATGGTGGTCGACGGCGAAGGCAAGGTCGCGCCGCGCAACATCACCGTGCGTGGCCAGCAGGACGGCCAGTGGGTCGTGACCGATGGCCTCAAGGCCGGCGAGCAGGTCATGGTCGACGGTTTCCAGAAGCTGCAGCCGGGCGGCACCGTCAAGCCCGTGCCCTGGCAGAAGCCTGGCGACAAGAAGCCCAACGGCGCCACGCCGTCCAAGGCGAGCTGAGGTAGTCGCACATGGCGAAGTTTTTCATCGACAGGCCCATCTTCGCGTGGGTGATCGCGTTGTTCATCATCGTGATGGGCGCGGTCTCCATCACGCAGCTCCCCATCGCGCAGTACCCGCCGGTGGCGCCGCCCTCCATCTCGATCAACGCGACCTACCCCGGCGCCTCGGCCAAGACGCTCGAGGACTCGGTGCTGTCCATCATCGAGCAGGAGATGAACGGCTCCCCCGGTCTGATCTACATGGAGTCGGTGGCGCAGGCCAACGGCACCGGCTCGATCACGCTGAGCTTTCAGCCCGGCACCAACGCCGACCTCGCGCAGGTGGACGTGCAGAACCGGCTCTCGCGCGCCTCGCCGCGACTGCCGGCGGCCGTGACGCAGCAGGGCGTTCGCGTGGACAAGGCGCGCAGCAACTTCCTGCTGTTCACCATCCTCACCAGCGACGACCCCAAGTGGGACCCGGTGGCGCTGGGCGACTACGCCACGCGCAGCGTGCTGCCCGAGATCCAGCGCGTGCCCGGCGTGGGCCAGGCCCAGCTCTTCGGCACCGAGCGCGCCATGCGCATCTGGATCGACCCGGCCAAGCTGCTCGGCTTCAACCTGAGCGCGGCCGACGTGAACGCCGCCATCCGCGCGCAGAACGCGCAGGTGTCGGCGGGTGAGATCGGCGCGCTGCCCAACGTGGCGGGGCAGGGCATCTCGGCCACCGTGGTGGTCAATGGCCAGCTCGCCTCGGTCGAGCAGTTCGGCAACATCGTGCTGCGCGCCGATCCGGGCGGCGCCACCGTGCGCCTGAGGGACGTGGCGCGCATCGAACTCGGCGCCCAGGCCTACGCCACCTCGGCCCGCCTGAACGGCAAGCCCTCCACCGGCATCGGCGTGCAGCTCTCGCCCAGCGGCAACGCCCTGGCCACGGCCGACGCCGTGCGCGCGCGCCTGACCGAACTGGAGCGCTTCTTCCCCGAGGGCATGAGCTGGGTCATTCCCTACGACAGCTCGCGCTTCGTGCGGATTTCGATCTCGCAAGTGGCCGAAACGCTGCTGGAAGCGGTGGCGCTGGTGTTCCTGGTGATGTTCCTGTTCCTGCAGAACTTCCGCTACACCGTCATCCCCACCATCGTGGTGCCGGTGGCGCTGCTGGGCACCTTCGCCACGCTGCTGGCCATGGGCTTCTCCATCAACGTGCTGACCATGTTCGGCATGGTGCTGGTGATCGGCATCGTCGTGGACGACGCCATCGTGGTGGTGGAGAACGTCGAGCGCATCATGAGCGAGGAGGGCCTGCCACCCCTGCAGGCCACGCGCAAGGCCATGGGCCAGATCTCCGGCGCCATCATCGGCGTGACCGTGGTGCTCATCTCCGTGTTCGTGCCGCTGGCCTTTTTCGCCGGGTCGATCGGCAACATCTACCGCCAGTTCGCGGCGGTGATGGGCGTGTCCATCGCCTTCTCGGCCTTCCTGGCGCTGTCGCTCACGCCGGCCTTGTGCGCCACGCTGCTCAAGCCGGTGGCCAAGGGCCACCACGTGGAGAAGAAGGGCTTCTTCGGCTGGTTCAATCGCGGCTTCGCGCGGACCACCAACGGCTACACCCGCACGGTCAGCGGCCTGCTGCCGCGCGCCGGGCGCATGCTCATCGTCTACCTCGCCATCGGCGCGGGCGCGGCCTGGGTGTACACCAGCCTGCCCAACTCCTTCCTGCCCAATGAGGACCAGGGCACCATGCTCGTGAACGTGCAACTGCCCCCGGGCGCCACGCAGGCGCGCACGCTGGAGGTGATGCAGCAGGTCGAGGACTACATGCTCAAGCAGCCCGAGGTGCAGAGCATGGTCAGCGTGCTGGGCTTCAGCTTCTCGGGCCAGGGCCAGAACGCGGCGCTGGGCTTCATCACGCTCAAGGACTGGGACGAACGCGACGACCCCGCCAACGCCGCCGAGGCCGTGGCCGGCCGCGCCTTCGGCGCGCTCTCGGGCATCCGCGACGCCTTCATCTTTCCGCTGAGCCCGCCGCCGATTCCGGAGCTGGGCGCTTCCTCGGGCTTCAGCTTCCGCCTGCAGGATCGCGCCAGCCTGGGCCGAGAGGCCTTGCTGCAGGCCCGCAACCAGTTGCTGGGCCTGGCCGCCAAGAGCCCCGTGCTCACGCAGGTGCGCCCCGACGGACTGGAAGACGCGCCGCAGCTGCAGCTCGACATCGACCGCGACCGGGCGCAGGCCCTGGGCGTGGGCTTCGACGCCATCAGCGGCGCCATCGGCACCGCGCTGGGCTCCAGCTACGTGAACGACTTCCCCAACGCCGGGCGCCTGCAGCGCGTGGTGGTGCAGGCCGACGCGGCGGCGCGCATGCAGCCCGACGACCTGCTGCGCCTGAACGTGGTGAACAACCGCGGCCAGGCCGTGCCGCTGTCGGCCTTTGCCTCGACGAAGTGGATCACCGGCCCCATGCAGACCGTGCGCTACAACGGCTACCCCACCATGCGCATCAGCGGCAGCGCGGCCCCGGGCTACAGCACGGGCGCGGCGCTGGACGAGATGGAGCGCCTGGCCGCGCAACTGCCGCAGGGCATCGGTTTTGAATGGACCGGCACCTCGCGCGAGGAAAAGCTCGCCGGCGCCCAGGCCATCGTGCTCTATGGCTTCGCCATTCTCGCGGTGTTCCTGTGCCTGGCGGCGCTCTATGAAAGCTGGACCATCCCGCTGTCGGTGATCCTGGTGGTGCCGCTGGGCGTGATCGGCGTACTGCTGGCCACGCTGCTGCGCGGCTATCAGAACGACGTGTACTTCCAGGTCGGCCTGATCACCATCATCGGCCTGTCGGCCAAGAACGCCATCCTGATCATCGAGTTCGCCAAGGACGTGCAGGCCCAGGGCAAGAGCGCCATGGAGGCAGCCCTGGCCGCGGCCAAGCTGCGCTTTCGCCCGATCATCATGACCTCGATGGCCTTCACGCTGGGCGTGCTGCCGCTGTTCCTGGCCTCGGGCGCGGGCTCGGCCAGCCAGCGCGCCATCGGCACCGGCGTGGTGGGCGGCATGATCTCCGGCACCTTGCTGGCCGTGATCTTCGTGCCCCTGTTCTTCGTGGTGGTGCGCCGCTTCTTCAAGGGCAGCGAACGCCAGCACCAGCGCGACCGCGAAAGCGCCCGCGCGCATGGAGTCGACAATGACGAATCGTGATCTCACCACCCGCCTGAGCCCGCTGGTCGCGGCCCTGCTGCTGGCCGGCTGCTCGATGATCCCCACCTACGAGCGCCCGGCGTCGCCGGTGCCACAGGCCTACCCGCTCGCGGGCGAAGCCAGCGGCGTGCCCAGCGGGGCCGACACCGCCTGGCGCGACTTCGTGCAGGACGCGCGGCTGCGCGAACTCGTGCGGCGCGCGCTCGACAACAACCGCGACCTGCGCGTGGCCACGCTCAACATCGAGCGTGTGCGCGCGCAGTACCAGATCCAGCGCGCCAACCAGTTCCCCAGCATCGGCCTGGCCGCCAGCGGCAACCGCCAGCCCGACGGCACCGGCGGCATCCAGAGCACCTACAGCGTGGGCCTGGCGCTGAGCACCTGGGAGATCGACTTCTTCGGCCGCCTGGGCGCGCTGAAGGAGGCGGCACTGGCCGAGTACCTGGCCAGCGAGCAGGCGCGCAACGCCGCGCAGACCAGCCTCGTGTCGGCGGTGGCCAGCAGTTGGCTCAGCCTGCAGACCAACGAGGCCCTGCTGGCCATCACGCGCCAGACCCTGGCCACGCGCGAGGACTCGCTGCGCCTGACCAAGCTGCGCTTCGACAACGGCGCCGCCTCGGCGCTGGACCTGCGCCAGGCCGAGTCGCTCGCCGCCACGGGGCGCGCCGCGCTGGCGCAGCAGCAGCGGGCGCGCGCGCTCGACGTGAACGCGCTGAACCTGCTGGTGGGCGAGGCCGTGCCGGCCGAGCTGCTGCAGGTGGCCGAGGCCGAGACGGCCGTGCTGGCCGACGTGCCGGCGGGCCTGCCGTCCGACCTGCTCACGCGCCGCGCGGACATCCGCCAGGCCGAGCAGACCCTGATCGCGGCCAACGCCAACATCGGCGCGGCGCGCGCGGCCTTCTTTCCGCGCATCACGCTCACGGCGAGTGCGGGCACGGCCAGCAACGACCTGTCGGGCCTGTTCAAGGACGGCTCCTGGGGCTTCACGCTCAACCCCGTGGCGCTGCTGCCCATCTTCGACGCCGGCCGCAACCGCGCGGGGCTGGACTCGGCCGAGGTGTCGCGCGACATCGCGGTGGCGCAGTACGAGCGCGCGATCCAGACCGCATTCCGCGAAGTGGCCGATGCGCTGGCGGGCCGCGCGACACTGGCCGACCAGTTGCAGGCGCAGCGCGACCAGGTGGTGGCCGAGGAAGACCGCTTCCGCCTGGCCGACCTGCGCTACCGCAACGGCGTGGCCAGCTTCCTCGACGTGCTGGACGCGCAGCGCTCGCTGTTCGCGGCGCAGCAGGCCGAGGCGCAGACGCGCCTGGCGCTGCAGCAGAACCGCGTGGCGCTGTACGCGGCGCTGGGTGGGGGCTGGCTGGAGTGAACGCTGGCCAGTGCGTCAGCCCGCCGGCAGCTGATAGAACTTCACGATCGCCTCCCAGGCGACCTTCGGATCGTCCACGTACTGGAAGAGCTCCAGGTCCTCGGGAGAGATCGTGCCTTCTTCCACCAGCACCTCCAGGTTGATCAGGCGCTTCCAGTAGTCGCTGCCATACAGCAGGATCGGCACCGGCTTGGACTTCTTGCACTGCACCAGCGTGATCACCTCGAACAACTCGTCGAGCGTGCCGAAGCCACCGGGGAAGGCCAGCAAGGCCTTCGCGCGCATCATGAAGTGCATCTTGCGCAGCGCGAAGTAGTGGAACTTGAAGCTCAGCTGCGAGGTGATGTACGGGTTGGCCGACTGCTCGTGGGGCAGCGCGATGTTGAGGCCCACGTTGAGCGCGCCTTCGTCGTGCGCGCCCCGGCTGGCCGCTTCCATGATGCCCGGGCCGCCACCGGTGCAGATGAACAGCTTGTCGCTCTCCGGGCAGTGCGCGCTGTACTGCGCCACGATGCGCCCGAACTCGCGCGCGCGGTCGTAGTAGTGGGCGTTGCGCATCAGGGCGCGCGCCCGCGCGATGGCGCGCGGCTCGCCCGAGGCCTCGGCCGCGCGCAGGGCCGCCTCGGCTTCGCTCAGTTCGCGGAATCGGGCGCTGCCAAACACCACGATGGTGTTTTCGATGCCCAGTTGCTGCTGCGCCAGATCGGGCTTGAGCATTTCCAGCTGCATGCGGATGCCCCGCGTTTCGCGGCGCAGCAGGAACTCCGGGTCGGCGAAGGCGAGGCGATAGGCATCGGCCAGCAAGGGGTTGCCGCTGTCCGAGTGGGCCTGCAGTTCGGCCCAGGCATCGGCCAGGCGTCGTTCGGTGATGTCGTGATCGGCTTCTTGGGTGTTGGCTTCGGTCATGTTCTTCACTCGGGTGTCAAAGCCCCAGGGCCAGCGCCAGTGGCACGAAGACCACCGCCAGCGCATTGCCCACCATGATGGAGGCGGCCACTGT
>NZ_DATIGV010000124.1:0-43425 GCF_035481345.1 Hydrogenophaga sp.
CAGGCGCACTACGCGCGCGAGTGCGGCGTGGCCTACCTGGCCTGCGGCCACCATGCGAGCGAGCGCTACGGCGCGCCCGCCGTCGCGGCCCACGTGGCGTCGGCGCTGGGCCTCGAGCACCGCTTCGTCGACATCCCCAACCCCGCGTGATGACGAAGCGCCCGGTCCTGATCAGCATGGGCGATCCCGCGGGCATCGGCCCCGAGATCGTGCTGCGCGCCCTGCGCGAGCGGCCCGCCTTGCGGCGCGAGGTGGTGGTGGTGGGCGACATGGCCACGCTGCGGCGCGCGGCGAGCCTGGGCGCCATCGCCCCGGACTCGACCGAGGGCGGCGTGGTGCTGGCCGGGCTGGACGAACCGGCGCAAGGGGCCGGCCTGCCGCCCGGCGCGGTGGGGGTTCTGCAGGCGGGCGAGCCGCTGGCACCGCCGCCGTGGGGCCAGGTGAGCGCCGTCGCGGGCCGCGCGGCCGCCGCCGCCATCCGTGTCGGCGCGCAGGCGGCGCTGGAGGGGCGCGCACGCGCCCTGGTCACGGCGCCCATCCACAAGGAGGCGCTGGCCGCGGCCGGCGAATCCTTCCCCGGCCACACCGAGCTGCTGCAGGCCGCCGCGGCCCGGCACCAGGGTGTTCCCGTGGCGGCCTTGCCGGTGCGCATGATGCTCAGCGCGCCGGGCCTGGCCACGGTGCTGGTGAGCATCCACGTGTCGCTGCGCGAGGCCCTGGCGGCCGTGACGACCGACAGCGTGCTGGAGACCATCCGCATCACCGATGCCCACTTCCGCCGCACCGGGCTGGCGCGGCCGCGCATCGCGGTCGCCGGACTCAACCCGCACGCCGGGGAGGGGGGCTTGTTCGGGCGGGAGGAAATCGAGACGATCGGGCCCGCCATACGGGCGGCGCGCGATCAGGGCATCGAGGCCAGCGGGCCCCACCCGCCCGACACGGTGTTCATGCGGGCGCGCCAGGGCGCCTTCGACGTGGTTGTCGCCATGTACCACGACCAAGGGCTCATCCCGGTGAAGCTGCTGGGGCTGGAGCACGGCGTGAACACCACGCTGGGCCTGCCTTTCGTGCGCACCAGCCCGGACCACGGCACCGCATTCGACATCGCGGGCACCGGCCGAGCCAGCGCGGACAGCCTGCTGGCGGCCATCGACGCCGCGATGGCCGCGACCGCCGGCCCTACTTCCTGAGGCTGTCCCGGATCTCGCGCAGCAGCACGATGTCTTCCGGCGTGGCGGCGGGAGGCGCAGGGGGCGTTTCGCGCTTGAGGCGGTTGATCTGCTTGACCATCAGGAAAATGATGAAGGCCAGGATGGCGAAGTTGATCGCCACGGTGATGAAGTTGCCGTAGGCCAGCACCGGCACGCCGGCCTGCTTCATGGCCGCCAGGGTGCGGGCCGTGCCCTCCGGGGCGGAGCCCAGCACGATGAACAGGTTGCTGAAATCAAGCTTGCCGAACACCAGGCCCACCACCGGCATGATCACGTCGTCCACCAGGGAGCTGACGATCTTGCCGAATGCGCCGCCGATGATCACGCCCACGGCCAGGTCGATGACGTTGCCCTTGACGGCAAATTCCTTGAACTCCTGCATCATGCCCATGCGCATCCTCCAGAGGGTATAGATCGGACGGGCATTGTCACACGCGAAACCGGCGGCCGCTCCCCTGGTGAGGCAGGCGCGAAACGCGGTCTGAGCCCTTGACATGGTCCAGTACAATGCCGGGTTGTCCCTGATTCCCTCCCGCAAGACGAGAAAGTCCCCCATGAGTGAAGCTCCCGCCAACCAAGGCAAGGCCGCTGTGGACAACAGTCGCCGGACCTGGCTGATCACCTCCTGCGCCATGGGTGGCGTGGGTGCCGCGGCAGTCGCCGTGCCCTTCGTGAGTTCCTTCCAGCCCTCCGAGCGCGCCAAGGCCGCGGGTGCGGCGGTCGAGGTGGACGTCTCGACCATCGCCCCGGGCGAAAAGCGCGTCGTGGAATGGCGCGGCAAGCCGGTGTGGGTGATGCGCCGCACGGAGGCGCAGCTCGCCACCCTGGAGAAGGACGAGGCGCAGCTCGCCGATCCGAATTCCGAGCGCACGGCGTTTCCCACGCCCGAGTACGCGAAGAACCGCACCCGCTCGATCAAGCCCGAGATCCTCGTCGCCATCGGCATCTGCACCCACCTGGGCTGCTCGCCCGGCGACAAATTCGCGACCGGCCCGCAACCGTCTCTGCCGGACGACTGGCAGGGCGGCTTCCTCTGCGCCTGCCATGGCTCCACTTTCGACCTGGCCGGCCGCGTGTTCCAGAACAAGCCCGCTCCCGACAACCTCGAGATCCCGCCGCATTACTACGTCTCCGACAACATGCTGCTGATCGGCGAGGAAAAGCCGGCCTGAGGCCGCGCCATCGAGCCTGAACACCCACGGAACATCGAGGCACGCACGCCATGGCCGAATTCAAAGAAATCTCCCCCGACGCCCCGCTGAGCCAGAAAGCGCTGAACTGGGTCGACAACCGTTTCCCGCTGTCCAAGCTCTACAACGAGCACCTGGCCGAGTACTACGCGCCGAAGAACTTCAACTTCTGGTATTTCTTCGGTTCGCTGGCGCTGTTGGTGCTGGTCATCCAGATCGTCACCGGCATCTTTCTGGTGATGCACTACAAGCCCGACGCGAACGTGGCCTTCGCTTCGGTCGAGTACATCATGCGCGACGTGCCCTGGGGTTGGCTGATCCGCTACATGCACTCCACCGGCGCGTCCGCGTTCTTCGTGGTGGTGTACCTGCACATGTTCCGTGGCCTGCTCTACGGCAGCTACCGCAAGCCGCGGGAGCTGGTCTGGGTGTTCGGCTGCGCGATCTTCCTGTGCCTGATGGCCGAAGCCTTCATGGGCTACCTCCTGCCCTGGGGCCAGATGTCCTACTGGGGCGCGCAGGTGATCGTGAACCTGTTCTCTGCCATTCCCTACATCGGCCCCGACCTGGCCCTGCTGATTCGCGGTGACTACGTCGTCGGCGACGCCACGCTCAACCGCTTCTTCAGTTTCCACGTCATCGCCGTGCCGCTGGTGTTGCTGGGCCTTGTGGTGGCGCACATCATCGCACTGCACGAAGTGGGCTCCAACAACCCCGACGGCGTGGAGATCAAGGCCAACAAGGACGCCTCGGGCAAGCCCGTGGATGGCATCCCCTTCCACCCCTACTACACCGTGCACGACATCCTGGGCGTGGCGGTCTTCCTGATGGTGTTCTCGGCCGTGGTGTTCTTCGCGCCCGAGCTCGGCGGCTACTTCCTGGAGTTCAACAACTTCATCCCGGCCGACCCGCTGACCACGCCGCTGCACATCGCGCCGGTCTGGTACTTCACACCGTTCTATTCGATGCTGCGCGCCATCACCGCTGAGTTCATGTACGTGCTGGTGGCCTGCGTGGTGCTGGCCGCGGCGTTCGGCGTCATCAAGGCGCGCGTCAACGCCGCGCTCAAGGGCGTGATCGTGGTGGCCGGCGCGCTGGCCTCGGCCGCCATGCTGACCTACGACGCCAAGTTCTGGGGCGTGATCGTCATGGGCGCCGCCGTGATCATCCTGTTCTTCCTGCCCTGGCTCGACAACAGCCCGGTCAAGTCGATCCGCTACCGCCCGAGCTGGAACAAATGGCTCTACACGGTGTTCGTCATCAACTTCTTCGTGCTGGGTTACCTGGGCATCCAGGCGCCTTCGCCGATCGGCGAGCGCGTGTCGCAGGTGGGCACCCTGTTCTATTTCGGCTTCTTCCTGCTGATGCCGTGGTGGAGCCGCCTGGGTGAGTTCAAGCCGGTCCCCGACCGGGTGACCTTCCAGCCGCACTGAGTCAACGCGACATCCGGAGAGCGAACGTTATGAAAAAGATTCTTCTGGGCCTCGCGTTGTCCCTGGGTCTGAGTGGTGCCGCCCTGGCCGCCGGCGGCGGCATCCCGCTGGACCACGCCCCCCAACGCACCAACGACATGGCCGCCCTGCAAAACGGCGCCAAGCTGTTCGTCAACTACTGCCTGAACTGCCACTCGGCGGCCTTCATGCGCTACAACCGCCTGCGCGACATTGGCCTGAACGACAAGCAGATCGCCGAGAACCTCACCTTCGCCACCGACAAGATCGGCGACACGATGAAGGCGGCCATCGATCCCAAGATGGCCAAGGACTGGTTCGGCAAGGTGCCGCCCGACCTCACCCTGGTGGCGCGTTCGCGCGCCAGCTCGGCTGGTAGCGGGCCCGACTACCTCTACACGCTGTTGCGCACCTACTATCGCGACGACACCAAGCCCACCGGCTGGAACAACAAGGCCTTCCCCAACATCGGCATGCCGCACCCCCTGTGGGAGCTGCAGGGCGAGCGCAAGCCCGTCTACGACAAGGTCATGAGCCACGGCCACGAGGTCGAGGTGCTGCGCGGTTGGGAGCAGGTCAAGCCCGGCACCATGACGCAGGCCCAGTACGACCAGAACGTCGGTGACCTGGTGGCCTACCTTCAGTGGATGGCCGAGCCCGCCGCGAACAACCGCGTGCGCATCGGCGTGTGGGTTCTGCTGTTCCTGACGGCGTTCACCGTGGTCGCCTGGCGCCTCAACGCCGCGTTCTGGAAAGACGTCAAGTAAGCCCCCGTCTCGGGGTGCGATCCACCCCCTTCTTCGCCCACAGTGGCTTGCGGTGCCGACGCGGCACAATCGCAGCCACTGTTTTCTGTTTCAGGAGACGCCAACCATGATGGTTCTGTACTCGGGCACCACCTGCCCCTATTCGCACCGCTGCCGCTTCGTGCTGTTCGAAAAGGGCATGGATTTTGAAATCCGCGACGTCGACTTGTACAACAAGCCCGAAGACATCGCCGTGATGAACCCGTACGGCCAGGTGCCGATCCTCGTCGAGCGAGACCTGATCCTGTACGAGTCGAACATCATCAACGAGTACATCGACGAGCGCTTCCCGCACCCGCAGCTCATGCCGGGTGACCCGGTGGACCGCGCTCGCGTGCGCCTGTTCCTGCTCAACTTCGAGAAGGAACTGTTCACGCATGTCTCCGTGCTCGAATCACGCAGCAGCAAGGGCAACGACAAGGCGCTGGAGAAAGCCCGCTCGCACATCCGCGACCGCCTCACGCAACTTGCTCCCGTGTTCATGAAGAACAAGTTCATGCTGGGCGACAACTTCTCCATGCTCGACGTGGCGATCGCGCCGCTGCTGTGGCGCCTGGACTTCTACGGCATCGAGCTCAGCAAGAACGCCGCGCCGCTGCTGAAGTACGCCGAGCGCATCTTCTCGCGCCCCGCCTACATCGAGGCGCTGACCCCGTCCGAGAAGGTGATGCGCAAGTAAGCGGGCCCGGCGACGCAGCAGTGCCATGAGCCAGCAGGCAGAACCACAGGTCCCATCGACCCGCCCGTACCTGATCCGGGCGCTGTACGAGTGGTGCAGCGAGAACGGGTTCTCACCCTACATCGCGGTCCACGTGGATGCCTCGGTGCAGGTGCCGATGGAGTTCGTGCGCAACGGCGAGATCGTGCTCAACGTGAGCATGGAGGCCACCAAGGACCTGCACCTGGGCAACGAGTACATCTCGTTCAAGGCGCGGTTCGGTGGGGTGTCGCGAGAGATCGTGGTGCCTATCACCCACGTCATCGCGATCTACGCGCGCGAAAACGGGCAGGGCATGGCCTTTCCCGCACCGGCGCCCGCGCAGCCGCCGGCGGCGGGGGACGCGGCCACAGCGTCGTCGCTGCGGGCCGTGACGCCCGACGGCGATGCGGTCCCACCCGAGCCCGGTGGTGACGGTCCGGGACGTCCGGGTGGCCGGCCGCAGCTCAAGCGGGTGAAGTGAACCTAGAATCGCTGCCCGGGCCGCTTTAGCTCAGTTGGTAGAGCAATCGCCTTGTAAGCGATAGGTCGTCCGTTCGATTCGGACAAGCGGCACCACCCGGTCCGCCGCAGGGCGCGCTTATCGCCCCGGCGTTTGGACTTTGATGCGGATTGCGCTAACCTGCGCCCCGCTTTCGTGCAATGCGTCACGCAGCGCAGGCAGAAGCTGTCGCAATTTGGCAGCCGCCGCACTGCTGCGGACCAGCAGGCACCACTCGGCGTCCTGCAGGGGGCCGGCGGTGACCTGGGTGCGCAGGGCCTGAGGAATGCGCTCCCGAACCAGATCGAGACAACGCTGCGATAGGCGGATCCTGGCCTGAAGCTCGGCCAGCCCGGGCGCGGCGCCAACAGCCTCCTGAAGGCTGTAGACGGAGGGGGTCTGTCGGGTCGGCATGCGGTCCATTCTGACCGAGTCGACCGCGCCGCGTGAGCGGGTCGGTCAATCAAGGATTTGAGACGTGCACATCATCATCACCGACGCCTGGCTCGCACGACGCCAAGCCTTGCATCTGAACGGCTGGAAACTCATCGCCGCGGCGGTGATGGCCGTGCTGGGTCTCATGTTCAGCGCGGTGGCCGCCTACCACTGGGTGTTCCTGGAAGGCATTCGCCAGGGCTGGCCGGGTTTTGCTTCCGTGGCTCGTCTGGTGCACCCCGACACTCCCGGGGAGCGTGACGCGTACCTGCGCGCCAATCTCGACGCCATGGCGCGCAAGCTCGGCGAGATGCAGGCGCGCATGATGCAGATCGACTCCCTCGGTGAGCGCGTGGCCGGTCTGGCCGGCCTGGAGCCCGCGCAGGCCCGCCCGCCGCTGCCTGGCTCGGGCGGCGTGCTCGTTTCGAGCCGCTCGCTCACGCTCGAAGAGCTGATGCGCGAAATGGAAGCGGTGGACGCCGGCAGCGATGCGCGGGTGGACTGGCTGACCGCGATCGAGTCCCGCCTGTTCGACCAGAAGATCCAGAGCACGCTGGTGCCGACCGAAAAACCCGTGGTGGACGGGCGGGTCGGCTCGGCCTTCGGTTTCCGTATCGACCCGATCACCGGGCAGTCGGCGCTGCACACCGGGCTGGATTTCCCCGCCGACACGGGCACGCCCATCGTGGCTGCTGCCGGTGGCGTGGTGATCGCGCAGGAGTACCACGCCGCCTACGGGAACCTGGTCGAGATCGACCACGGCAATGCCCTGGTCACGCGCTATGCCCACGCGTCCAAGGTGCACGTGAAGAAGGGCGACATCGTCAAGAGCGGCCAGAAGATCGCCGAGGTCGGCTCGACCGGACGGTCCACCGGCCCGCACCTGCATTTCGAGGTGTGGGTGGCGGGCGTGCCGCAGAACCCGCAGAAATTCTTGCAGGCCGGTGAGCACCTGGCCCGTGCTCCTCCTGGGCCGAACGTCTCTCGCACGCGCTGAAGCAGACGGTGGCCGGCCGCTAAAATGCCGGCTTCGCGCTTGAAAGCCGCGTGTTCGCCGGCACCTGGGGGCTTCGCGCCCCTTCGCCGCCGCCAGCGGGCGCGCAAGCGTCCTTCCGATCGATCATCGCCGTCCGTGCCAACGCCTTCCGGGTTGGTGTCCCGGGCGTCCTCATATGGCCACCAATTTCCTCACCAAGCTCTTCGGAAGCCGCAACGACCGCCTGCTCAAGCAGTACCGCAAGACGGTCGAGCGCATCAATGCGCTGGAATCGCAGTTCGAGTCCCTCGGGGACGACGAGCTCAAGGCCAAGACCGAGTCGTTCCGCCAGCGCCTGGCGGCGGGTGAAACGCTCGACGCGCTGTTGCCCGAGGCCTTTGCCGTGGTGCGCGAAGCGGGCAAGCGCGTCATGAAAATGCGCCATTTCGACGTGCAGCTGGTGGGCGGCATCGCGCTGCACCACGGCAAGATCGCCGAGATGCGCACCGGCGAGGGCAAGACGCTCACCGCCACGCTGCCGGTCTACCTCAATGCCTTGGCCGGCCAGGGCGTGCACGTGGTGACGGTCAACGACTACCTGGCCAACCGCGACGCCCAATGGATGGGCAAGCTCTACAACTTCCTCGGCCTGACGGTGGGCGTGAACCTGCCGCAGATGCAGCGCGAGGAAAAGCAGGCCGCCTACCGCGCCGACATCACCTACGGCACGAACAACGAGTACGGTTTCGACTACCTGCGCGACAACATGGTGTACGAGGCCGCGGACCGCGTGCAGCGCCGCCTGAACTACGCGATCGTCGACGAGGTGGACTCCATCCTGATCGACGAGGCCCGCACACCGCTGATCATCAGCGGCCAGGCCGAAGACCAGACGGCCGTGTATGTGGCCATCAACCAGCTCGTGCCGCACCTCAGCCGCCAGGAGGGCGAGGCCGACCCGCGCACCGGCGAGGGCGTCATCAAGCCGGGCGATTTCACGCTCGACGAGAAGGCGCGCTCGGTGCACCTCACCGAACAGGGTCATGAGAACGCCGAGGCCCTGCTATCCAGGGCCGGTCTGCTGCCCGAGGGGGCCTCGCTGTACGACCCGTCGAACATCGCGCTGCTGCACCACCTGGTGACTTCGCTCAAGGCGCACCACCTGTTCCACCGCGACCAGCACTACGTCAACCAGAACGGCGAGATCGTCATCGTCGACGAGTTCACTGGCCGCCTGATGGCCGGACGCCGCTGGAGCGACGGCCTGCACCAGGCGGTGGAGGCGAAGGAGGGCGTGGGCATCCAGCCCGAGAACCAGACGCTGGCCTCGATCACCTTCCAGAACTACTTCCGCCTGTACGGCAAGTTGTCCGGCATGACCGGCACGGCCGACACCGAGGCCTACGAATTCCAGGAGATCTACGGCCTGGAGACGGTGGTGATTCCGCCGAACCGGCCGAGCAAGCGCCAGGACCAACTCGACCGCGTCTACAAGACCACCAAGGAAAAGTACGACGCGGCGATTGCCGACATCCGTGAGTGCCACGAGCGTGGACAACCGGTGCTGGTGGGCACCTCCTCCATCGAGAACTCCGAAATCATCGCGCAGTTGCTCGAGGCCGCGAAGCTGCCGCACCAGGTGCTCAACGCCAAGCAGCACGCGCGCGAAGCGGACATCATCGCTCAGGCGGGCCGCCCGGGCGCCATCACGATTGCCACCAACATGGCGGGGCGCGGCACCGACATCGTGCTCGGCGGCAACCTGGAGAAGATGGTCGAGGCCGTGATGGCCGACCCGTCGCTGGACGAAGCCACCCGGGCATCGCGCGCCGAGACCTTGCGCGGGCAGTGGCAGGCCGACCACGAGAAGGTGGTGGCGCTGGGTGGCCTGCGCATCATTGCCACCGAACGCCACGAATCGCGCCGCATCGACAACCAGTTGCGGGGCCGTTCGGGCCGCCAGGGCGACCCGGGCTCCAGCCGCTTCTACCTGAGTCTGGACGACCCGTTGATGCGCATCTTCGCGGGCGACCGCGTGCGCGCCATCATGGACCGCCTGAAGATGCCAGAGGGCGAGGCCATCGAGGCCGGCATCGTCACCCGCAGCATCGAGAGCGCGCAGCGCAAGGTCGAGGCGCGCAACTTCGACATCCGCAAGCAGCTGCTGGAGTACGACGACGTCTCCAACGATCAGCGCAAGGTCATCTACCAGCAGCGCAACGACATCCTGGACGCGCAGGACCTGCGCGCGCAGATCGACGCGCTGCGCGACGGTGCGCTGACCGATGTGGTGCACCAGTTCGTGCCCGAGGAAAGCGTGGAAGAGCAGTGGGACCTGCCCGGCCTGGAGAAGACCCTGCGCGAGGAATGGGCGGTCGACGTGCCGCTCGCCAGCTGGGTGGCAGAGTCCGATGCGGTCGAGGTCGAGAACATCGCCGAGCGCGTGCGCGAGGCCGCCAAGGCGGTGTTCGTCTCCAAGGTCGATCAGGTCGGTGAACAGAACTTCACCTCCTTCGAGCGCGTGGTGCTGCTGCAGACCATCGATTCCCAGTGGCGCGAGCACATCGCCGCGCTGGATTACCTGCGCCAGGGCATCCACCTGCGTGGCTACGCACAGAAGCAGCCCAAGCAGGAGTACAAGCGCGAGGCCTTCCTGCTGTTCGGTCAACTGTTGGACTCGGTGAAGAACGATGTCACGCGCATCCTCATGAACGTGCGCGTTCAATCGGCCGAGCAGATCTCGCAGGCGGCCGAGCAGTTGGAAGAGCGCGCCGAGGCGATCAGCAACGTCACCTACACGGCCCCCACCGAAACCGGCGAGGCCGAGACGCGCCCCGAAGCCGCCGTCGCGCAAGCGATGGCTGGCGAGATGCCGCGCGTGGGGCGCAACGACCCCTGCCCCTGCGGCAGTGGCAAGAAGTACAAGCACTGCCACGGCAAGCTCGACTGAGTGACCGGCGAGTAGGCCGGCCGTCCGATTCCCCCGATCCGAGATTCCCTCCATGCCTGTCCAGCTCTCCAGTCCCGTCGTGGCCGACTTGCTGCCCATCGCGGGCGTGCGCATCGGGGTCGCCGAAGCCGGCATCCGCAAGGCCAACCGCAAAGACCTGTCGGTTTTTCTGCTGGACGAAGGCAGCGCGGTCGGGGCGGTGTTCACGCGCAACCGCTACGCGGCGGCGCCGGTGCAGGTGTGCCGTGAGCACCTGGCCTGCGGGCAAGGCGTGCGCGCGCTGGTGATCAACACCGGCAACGCCAACGCGGGCACCGGCGAGAGCGGTCTGGCCGATGCGCGCCAGACCTGCACCGCACTGGCGCGTTCGCTCGGCCTGCACCACGAACAGGTGCTGCCGTTCTCCACCGGCGTGATCATGGAGCCGCTGCCCATGGACCGCCTGCTCGGCGGCCTGCCGGCGGCGCTCACCAGCGCCGCCACGGCGCAGCACGATTCGGGCGCGCAGTGGCTGGCCGCGGCCCAGGGCATCATGACGACAGATACCCTGCCCAAGGCGGCCAGCGTGGCGTTCGAGTTGGACGGCCGCGCGGTGCGCGCCACCGGCATTGCCAAGGGCGCCGGCATGATCCGGCCCAACATGGCCACCATGCTCGGCTTCCTGGCCACCGACGCGGCCGTGGTGCCCGAACTGATGAACGAACTGGCGCGCCGGCTGGCCGATGTCTCGTTCAATCGCGTCACGGTCGATGGCGACACGAGCACCAACGATTCCTTCGTGGTGATCGCCACCGGCCAGGCGGGCAATCCGCCGGTCAGCGATCTGTCCAGCCCGGCGGGACGCGCGCTGCTGGAGGCGCTCGCGCCCCTGGCCCAGCGCCTGGCCCACGCCATCGTGCGCGACGGCGAAGGGGCCACCAAGTTCATCACCATCCGCGTGGAAGGCGGGCGGGACGCAGCAGAATGCCTGCGCGCAGCCTATTCGGTGGCGCATTCACCGCTGGTCAAGACGGCCTTCTTTGCGAGCGATCCCAACCTGGGCCGCATCCTGGCCGCGGTGGGCTACGCGGGCATCGACGACCTGGACGTGGGCGGCATCGACCTGTGGCTGGGCGACGTGCACGTGGTCACGCACGGCGGCCGGCACCCGAAGTACCGGGAGGAAGACGGCCAGCGTGTCATGAAACCGGCGGAGATCGAGGTGCGCATCGGCCTGGGCCGCGGTGCGGCCAGCGAAACCGTCTGGACCTGCGACTTCAGCCACGAGTACGTCACCATCAACGCCGACTACCGCTCATGAACCCCACGTTCGAGCGCTTGCTGCAGCGCGCCGAAGCCCTGATCGACCGCATCGAAGCCGTTCTGCCGCAGCCGCTGAGCGAACCGGACTGGGCGGCATCGCACGCCTTTCGCTACCGCAAGCGCAGCAACGGCCATGGTCTGCTGGAGCCCGTGCGCCACGTGGCCAGCATTGCGCTGAGCGACCTGAAGGAAGTGGAGCCGCAGAAGGAGCGCATCCAGCGCAACACCGAACACTTCGTGAAAGGCCTGCCGGCCAACAACGTGCTGCTCACGGGCGCGCGCGGCACCGGTAAGTCATCGCTGGTCAAGGCCTGCCTCAATGCCTACGCCGCCCAGGGCTTGCGCCTCATCGAGGTCGACAAGGCAGACCTCGTCGATCTGCCCGACATTGTCGACGTGGTGGCCGGGCGTCCCGAAAAATTCATCGTCTACTGCGACGACCTGAGCTTCGAGGACGGCGAGCCCGGGTACAAGGCGCTCAAGTCCATCCTCGACGGCTCGGTGTCGGCGTCCAGCGCCAACGTGCTGATCTACGCCACCAGCAACCGCCGCCACCTGCTGCCCGAGTACATGAAGGAGAACCTCACGTACACCCACACGGCGGACGGCGAGGTGCACCCGGGCGAGGTGGTCGAAGAGAAGATTTCGCTGTCCGAGCGCTTCGGCCTGTGGATCAGCTTCTACCCCTTCAGTCAGGACGAGTACCTGGCGATCGTCGCGCAGTGGCTGTCGTCATTTGGCGTGGCGCCCTCGGCGATCGAGGCAGCCCGGCCGCAGGCCCTGGTGTGGGCACTCGAGCGCGGCTCGCGCAGCGGGCGTGTGGCCTACCAGTTCGCGCGCGACTACGCCGGCTCGCACGGTGGCGCCGCATGACGGCGGAGGTTCTCGTGGTAGACGGCGGGCGCGAGGCGGCCGCCGCCAAAAACGCAAGGGACGTGGCGGTGGGCGTGCTCATCGACGGTGAGGGGCGTTTCCTGCTCACCTCGCGCCCCCCGGGCAAGGTCTATGCTGGTTATTGGGAGTTCCCGGGCGGCAAGCTCGAAGCGGGCGAGACCGTGGAACAGGCGCTGCGGCGTGAGTTGCAGGAAGAAATCGGCCTGACCATCGGCCCGGCCCTTGTCTGGCGGACTCAATTGGTCGACTACCCACACGGGCTCGTGCGCCTGCACTTTTGCAAGGTGCGCGAGTGGTCCGGCGAGCTGCAGATGCACGAGGGCCAGGAGAGCCGCTGGGAGCGGCTGCCGGTGCAATGCGAGCCGGTGTTGCCTGGCACCGTGCCGGTGCTGCGCTGGTTGCAGGAAGAGACCGACGCCGCCTGAGGCAGGGCGGTGCTCAGCGCGGCTCAGCGTCCCAGTCGTCGCTGGGCGCGCCCTTGTCGGGCAGGGCGTACTGTTCGCTGGCCCAGGCGCCCAGGTCGCCTTGCTTGCAGCGCTCGCTGCAGAACGGCCGCCAGCGGTTGCTGGGCGCATAGACGCTGTCGCCGCCACAGGCCGGGCAGCGCACGATGCGGGGTTCGACGGGCGAGGTCATCGCCTCAAGCGCACAGCGCGAGTTCGAAGCTGGCGTCCTCGCCCGACGGATGCAGCCGGTGGTCATCGCCCAGGCGCATCAGTCGCACCGAGAACATCAGCCGGTTGCCGCTGATTTCGGGGATCAGGCCGGCCGAGGGGTCGATCCGCAGTCGCAACAACTGAAAGGTGCGCCCCTGGGGCAGGTTCTGCTGGAAATGCCCGCCGGTGGAGACGACCTTTTGCGGTGCACCCGTCTCCCGCATCATCTTCAGCAGCAGCACCAGGGCTTCGGCCAGGGGCGCCAGCGTACGGGACCAATCGGCCAGGGCGGCCTGGCGCAGCGCCGTGTCGAGGTGCTGCCAGTGGAAATAGGCGGGAAGGTCGAACTCGCAGGTGCCGCCGGGAATGCCGATGCGGCTGCGGATGGCCATCAGCCAGTCGTTCTCGGTCAGGCTCTGGCCGGGTTTGCCCGGCACGTCGGCGATCTGCGAGAAGCAGCTGTCGAGTTGGCCGATCACGGTGTCAAGCGCCGCTTCGGAGATGGCAGGGTTGCCCCGGAAGCCCGCCAGGGCCTGCTTCTGCCGATCGAGGTCCTTGAGCACGTCCGATTTCATGTCGGCGCGCGAGGCCACATCCATGATCTCGAACAGTGTCTGGATCGCGTAATGGTGATCCAGCGGATGCTCGCGCGGTACCAGCACGGCCAGCCGCTTGAAAAGCTGCTCGAGCCGCAGATAGGTGCGGATGCGTTCGTTGAAAGGGTATTCGTAGAGGATCACGGGCTCGCTGGCCGCGGGGCCGTGATGGCCGCGCGTGGGCGGATCATAGCCCGAAGCTTGTCGATAGCCGGTCAACCAGGCGATGCAAACGGTCGAGATCGTCCTCATCGTTGAAGATGACTGCGTCCGCCACCGCCAGCCGCAGGACACGCGAACTCTGGCTGCGCAGCACCCCGTCGATCACTACGTCGTCCCAACCGCTGCGGGTGCGCACGCGGCGGCGCTGGGTGGCCTCGCTGCAGTCCACCACGACCACGCGATCGAGCTGCGGGCGCCAGCGCGGCGATTCGGCGAGCAAGGGCACGTCAAACACAATGCAAGCCTTGTTGCTTTGCGCAACGCGACGGGCGATGTCGCGCGCCACGAGGGGGTGAATGATGGCTTCCAGCGTGGCACGGGCGCCGGGGTCGGCGAACACCCGCTCGCGCATGCGGGCCCGGTCCAGCGCACCGTCGCTGCCGATGAAGGTCGGGCCGAAGCGCTCGAGCACGGCGGGGATCGCCGCGCCGCCTGCTGCCGTGCTCGCGCGAGAGATGGCATCGGCATCGATGAGGTCAGCACCGAGCGCCTGCAGGCGCGCGCCGACCGTGCTCTTGCCGCTGCCAATGCCGCCGGTGAGGCCGATGCGCCGCACCGGCCTCGCTTGGCTCACAGGCCAACGGCGGCCAGTATGGCCGCGGGACCGAAGACCATGGCGGTGAGTCCACCGAGGGCGAGGAAGGGGCCAAAAGGCACATAGCCGCCTTCACGCAAGCGGCCCACCAGCTTGATGCCGATGCCGATGACCGCGCCAATCACCGAAGCCATCAGGATGATGGGCACCAGCGCCTGCCAGCCGAACCAGGCTCCGAAGGCCGCGAACAGCTTGAAGTCGCCATAGCCCATGCCCTCTTTGCCGGTGAGCAGCTTGAAGGCCCAGTAGACGAGCCACAGCGAGAGGTACCCGCCGACGGCGCCCCACACGGCATCGGGCAGGCGGGTCGAGGTCAGGTCAAGGGCGGCGGCCACGATGCCGGCCCACAGCAGCGGCAGCGTGATGTCGTCCGGTAGCAGCGTGGTGTCCCAATCGATGCAGGCGAGTGCCACGACGGCCGCGGCGAAGCCGCTCCAGGCCAGCCCGGTGAAGGTGAATCCCCAGCGCCAACCGGCCCAGCCGAACAACAGGCCGGTGGCGAGCTCCACCAGAGGGTAGCGCAGCCCGATGCCGGCGCGGCATTGGCTGCAGCGCCCGCGCAAGACCAGGTAGCTCAGCAGAGGGATGTTTTCGTACCAGCGAATGACGTGGCCGCAATGGGGGCAGGCCGACCGCGGCACCATCAGGTTGTAGCGCTCGGCCGGGGGCGCGGCGTCTTCGACCTTGCCTTGCAGTTCTGCGCACTCGGCGGCCCACTGCCGCTCCATCATCTTGGGCAGTCGATGGATGACGACGTTCAGAAAGCTGCCCACCAGCAAGCCAAGCACGCTCAGCAGCGCCACCGCGGGCGCGCCCGTGACCCACTCCGGCATCAGACCACCTGGCCGAGTTTGAAGATCGGCAGATACATCGACACGACGATGCCCCCGATCACGGTACCCAGCACCACGATGATGATCGGCTCC
The DNA here is from genome assembly GCF_035481345.1 of Hydrogenophaga sp. Classification (GTDB taxonomy): domain Bacteria; phylum Pseudomonadota; class Gammaproteobacteria; order Burkholderiales; family Burkholderiaceae_C; genus Hydrogenophaga. Next base: position 15,410 of record NZ_DATIGV010000124.1, read on the forward strand.
ATCAGGCTGGAGATACCGGCCACCATGTCGTCCACCTCGGCTTCGTAGAAGTCCGCGGCCTTGCCCAGCATGTGATCGATCGACCCCGACTCCTCGCCGATCGCGCACATCTGCAGCACCATGGATGGGAAGATGTTCGCATTGGTCATCGCCGCCGTCAGGCTGGTGCCGGTGGAAACTTCCTGCTGAATCCTTTCGGTGGCGATGGCATACACCGAGTTGCCCGATGCACCTCCCACGGAGTCGAGCGCTTCGACCAGCGGAACGCCCGCGCCGAACATGGTGGCCAGCGTGCGCGTCCAGCGCGCCACCACCGACTTCTCGATCAGTTCGCCGAAGATGGGCAGCTTGAGCAGCAGGCGGTCCATGAAGCGCTGGACTTTTTCATTGCGCTTCCAGGCCTGCATGAAGAAGTAGAAGCCGCCACCGAGGCCGCCGAAGATCAGCCACCAGTACTGAACGAAGAACTCGCTCATGCCAATCACGAACAGCGTGGGCGCCGGCAGGTCGGCACCGAACGAGGTGAACACCTCCTTGAAGGAGGGGATCACGAAGATCATGATGACCGCCACCACCACGAAGGCCACGATGATCACTGCCGTGGGGTACATCAGGGCGGATTTGATCTTGGACTTCAGCGCCTCGGTTTTCTCCATGTAGGTGGCGAGGCGGTCGAGCAGATCCTCCAGGATACCGGCCGCCTCACCCGCTTCGATCAGGTTGCAGTAGAGGCTGTCGAAGTACATCGGGTGCTTGCGGAAGGCCGCGCTCAGCGAGGTACCGGTTTCGACGTCGGCGCGGATGTCGTTGAGCAGCCGCGTGACGTTGGGGTTGGGGTTGCCGCGGCCCACGATGTCGAATGATTGCAGCAAGGGCACGCCCGCCTTCATCATCGTGGCCAACTGGCGCGTGAAGATCGCGATGTCTTTCGGCTTGATCCGCTTGCCCGAAGAGGTCCGCCGCTTCTTGATCTTGACCGGAATGATGCCCTGGCGACGCAGCGTGGCGGTGACCTGGTTTTCACCCTGAGCGCGCGTCTCACCGCGCACCGCCTTGCCGTTGCGGTCCTTGCCCTCCCATTCGAACACGAAGTCCTTGACGCTCTTGCTTGCGACGGTGGCCATGGAATTCCTCAGGGGGCTGTGGGTGAGCGGGTGGTCATTCGTTCGTCACGCTGAGGACTTCCTCAAGAGAGGTTTGTCCCAGCTTGACCTTGAGCAGTCCGGACTCGCGCAGCGAGCGAACGCCTTCCTTGCTGGCTTGCTGGGCGATGTCCAGCGAGGTGCCGCCGCGCAGAATGATGCGCTGGATCTCCTCTGAGATCGGCATGACCTGATAGATGCCGACACGCCCCTTGTAGCCGTTGTTGCAGGCCGAGCAGCCGACCGGCTTGTAGGGTGTCCAGGTGCCGTCGAGTTCCTCGGGCTTAAAGCCCGCCTCCAGCAGGGCCTTGCGAGGCACGTCCAGCGGTGCCTTGCAATTGGGGCACAGGCGCCGCGCCAGGCGCTGGGCGGTGATGAGGATCACGCTGGAGGCGATGTTGAACGTGGGAATGCCCATGTTCATCATCCGCGTGAGCGTCGTCGGCGCGTCGTTGGTGTGCAGCGTCGACATCACCATGTGGCCGGTCTGCGCGGCCTTGATGGCAATGTCGGCGGTCTCCAGGTCGCGTATCTCACCGACCATGATCACGTCAGGATCCTGACGCAGGAAGGCCTTGAGCGCGACCGCGAAGGTCAGGCCCGCCTTTTCGTTCATGTTGACCTGGTTCACGCCGGGGAGGTTGATTTCTGACGGGTCTTCAGCCGTCGAAATGTTCACCCCGGGCTTGTTCAGGATGTTCAGGCAGGTGTAGAGCGAGACCGTCTTGCCCGAACCCGTAGGTCCGGTGACGAGCACCATGCCGTAAGGCCGCTGAATGGCGTCGAGCAGGCGCTCCTTTTCCTCGGGCTCATAGCCCAGGGCGTCGATGCCCATCTTGGCCTGGCTCGGGTCGAGGATACGGATCACGATCTTTTCGCCGAACAGCGTGGGAAGGGTGCTGACGCGGAAGTCGATCACGCGGTCCGGCCCCACCTTGAGCTTCATCCGGCCGTCCTGAGGGACGCGCTTCTCCGAGATGTCCATCCGGGAGATGACCTTGATGCGGGAGGCCAGCTTTTCCTTGATCGCGATCGGGGGCGAGGCGATCTCGCGCAACTCGCCATCGATGCGAAAGCGCACGCGGTATTGGTGTTCGTAGGGCTCGAAGTGCAAGTCCGACGCACGCATGTTGAAGGCGTCGATCAACATCTTGTGCAGGAACTTGACGACCGGCGCGTCGTCGACTTCGCTGGCCTTGTCGGCGGCGGCGGCATCGGTAGTCACCTCGGCCGCCAGTTCGTCGAATTCCACATCGCCGACGATGTTCTCCATCGCTTCGGTGACCGACTTGGTCTGCGCCTCGACCAGGCGGCTGAGCTTGTCGAACTCGGCGATGACCCAGTCCACGCCCATCTGCGTGGCGAACTTGATCTTTTCAGCGGCTTGTTGATCGGACGGATCGGCCGTGGCAACGATCAGGCGGTTGTTGCGCTTGCTGAGGACGACGATGCGGAAGTCCGCGCAGATCTTGGCATCGAGGAGGCCGGCTGGCAGGCGCTGAACATCGATCGCGTCGAGATCCAGCAGCGGGGCGGCGAATGCCACCGACATGGTGTGGGCCAGGTCCGTCGGGGAGACGGCACCGGAGCCCGTCAGTTCGGCGATGAAACTCGTGCGGCTGCTTTGCGCCTTGCGGTACAGGTCTTCGGCTGCCCGTTGATTGAGCTTGCCGGCCGACACGAGTGCACGCCCCAGCCCCGGAAGGGCCATGGACGGACTGTCCTGGTTCACCGTATCAACTGACGCCATATCTGCGTAATCTAACGGAAATCAATAACTTGGCTGCCACATTTGACGCCAGTTATCCGGAAATCAGGGGCTCACGTCGATTGACGTTGTATCCGGGACGCGCGGGCGCTGGGCAACAGGCGCGGCAGGCGGGCCGTTGATGTGACCAGAAGATGGTCGGGGTGAGAGGATTCGAACCTCCGGCCTCTACGTCCCGAACGTAGCGCTCTACCAGGCTAAGCTACACCCCGTGTGGATCGCTGGATCCCTTGGCTGATGACGGTGCCAGAACCGTGAACTTCAGGAGCGACGCTCCAGCAGTGCAGCCGCTAATTGTAGCAAAGCCTCTCGATGCGGATTGGGCGGCAGAGTCGCCGCAGCGTCGAGGGCGCGACGCGCTTCGGCTTGCGCCGCAGCGCGCGCGGTGTCCAGGGCGCCGGTACTGAGAATGATGCGCTGAATGTCCGGCAGGTTCTCGATGCGCCCGTGTTCGATCGCGTCGCGAATCAGGGCGCGCTGGGTGTCGTCGCCCGAGCGCAGGGCGCAGATGATGGGCAAGGTGACCTTGCCTTCACGCAAGTCATCGCCGAGGTTCTTGCCCAGTTCGTCGGCGCTGCCTTCGTAATCGAGTACGTCGTCAATGACCTGGAATGCCGTGCCCAGGGCCTGCCCATAGGTAGCGCAGGCCTGCTCGATGGCCGGGTCGGCCTGCGCCAGGATGGGCGCCAGCCGGGCGCTGGCCTCGAACAGCTTGGCGGTCTTGGAGCGGATCACCCGCAGGTAGGACGCCTCGTCGATCGAGGCGTCGCGCATGTTCATGAGTTGCAGCACCTCGCCCTCGGCAATCACGTTCGTGGCGTCCGACAGGACCTCCATCACCCGCATGTGATTGACGTCGACCATCATCTGGAAGGCGCGCGAGTAGAGGAAGTCGCCCACCAGCACGCTGGCGGCGTTGCCGAACGCCTGATTCGCCGTGGGTCGGCCACGGCGCAAGGTCGATTCGTCGACCACGTCGTCGTGCAGCAGCGTGGCGGTGTGGATGAACTCGACCACGGCGGCCAGGGTATGCCGGTGCGGGTGGTCGCACGACAGGGCGCCGCTGACCAGCAGCAGCAGGGCGGGGCGCAAGCGTTTGCCACCCGCCGAGATGATGTACTGGGCCACTTCGCGCACCAGGGGCACGTCGGTGGTCAGCCGTTCATGGATCACCCGGTCAACCGCGGCCATGTCGGCGCGGATCAGTTCGAGCGGGTTGTTCGTCGGCAAGGCAAGGGACAAGTGAGGGCCGGTGATCAGAGGCGAGAGGGCGCTGGATTATAGGAAGCCCGCCTGAGCGTTCTCTTGTTCGCTCGGGCCAATGGCGCGCAGCGGGGGGCAATTTGCCTGCGGCGGCCCCAGTGGCTATAATTCGCGGTTCGGCGGAAATCCGTCTGCCGATAGCCTTCGTGGCCCGCCGGCTGTCAAGCCCCAGCGCCCCAAGGCCAACTTCAAGAGGTTCCTATGTACGCGGTCATAAAAACCGGTGGCAAGCAATATCGCGTCGCTGCCGGCGAAAAAATCAAAGTAGAACAGATTGCTGCGGACGTGGGCCAAGAGATCGTGTTCGATCAGGTTCTGGCTGTCGGTAACGGCACCGAGCTGAAAGTGGGCACTCCCTTGGTCTCCGGCGCATCGGTCACGGTCAAGGTGGTGGCGCACGGTCGTCACGACAAAGTGCGCATCTTCAAGATGCGCCGTCGCAAGCACTACCAGAAGCGCCAGGGTCACCGGCAGAATTTCACCGAGATCGAAATCGCTTCGATTTCGGGCTAAGGAGCAGCAAGATGGCACAGAAAAAAGGCGGCGGCTCTACCCGCAACGGGCGCGACTCCAAGCCCAAGATGCTCGGCGTGAAGGCGTTCGGCGGTGAACTGGTTTCGGCCGGTTCGATCATCGTGCGTCAGCGCGGCACCAAGTTCCACCCCGGCACCAACGTGGGCGTCGGCAAGGACCACACCCTGTTCGCTACCGCAGACGGCCACGTGCAGTTCGCGGTCAAGGGTGCCCTGGGTCGTCACGTGGTCAGCGTCACCCCGGCCTGATCCGCACAATCCTCGCGCAAGAGGCCCGCGCATGCGGGCCTTTTTGTTGCCCTCAGCTAGCATTGGCACCCCATGAAGTTCGTTGACGAAGCCACCATCGACGTCGCCGCTGGCGATGGCGGGAACGGGTGCGCCTCGTTCCGGCACGAGAAGTACAAGGAGTTCGGCGGCCCGGATGGCGGGGACGGCGGACGGGGTGGTCATGTGATCATGCTCGCCGACGCCAGCTTGAATACCCTGGTCGACTTCCGCTACACGCGTCGCTTCGAGGCGCAGCGCGGCGAGCATGGCAAAGGCTCCGACATGTTCGGCGTCAAGGGCGACGACGTGGTGCTGAAGGTGCCGGTCGGCACCATCGTGACCGACGCGGAGTCGGGTCAGGTGGTGTGTGAACTGCTCCAGCCCGGTGAACGGGTGATGGTGGCCAAGGGCGGCGATGGCGGCTTTGGCAACATGCACTACAAGAGTTCCACCAACCGCGCACCGCGACAGAAGACGCCCGGTTGGCCCGGCGAGCGCAAGGCGCTCAAGCTGGAGCTCAAGGTGCTGGCCGACGTGGGTCTGCTGGGTATGCCCAACGCGGGCAAGTCCACGCTCATCGCTGCCGTCTCGAACGCCCGGCCGAAGATTGCAGACTATCCTTTCACCACCCTGCACCCCAATCTGGGCGTGGTGCGCGTGGGCCCCGAGAAGAGCTTCGTGGTGGCAGACGTACCCGGCCTGATCGAAGGCGCGTCGGAAGGCGCCGGCCTGGGGCATCAGTTCCTGCGCCATTTGCAGCGCACGCGCCTGCTCCTTCATCTCGTCGACGCGGCGCCCTTTGACGAGGCTGTTGATCCGGTGGCGCAGGCCAAGGCGATCGTTGCCGAGCTCAAGAAGTTCGATCCCGAGTTGCATGCCAAGCCGCGTTGGCTGGTGCTCAACAAGGTGGACATGCTGCCGCTCGAGGAGCGCGAGGCGCGCGTGCGCGACATCGTGCGGCGCCTGCGATACAAGGGCCCCGTGTTCGAGATCTCGGCGCTGACGCGCGAGGGCTGCGAGCGGCTGGTGCAGAAGGCGTACGAGCACATCGAGGCGCTGCGCCAGCAGGAGCAGGAGCCCACCGAGGTCGACCCGCGTTTCGTGGCGGGTGACAACGATTGATCCGATCCCACTGACACCATGAGCCAGGTCATCGACAGCACGGCCAGCGAAGCAGCCGACCTCGTGCGCCAGGCGCGCCGCATCGTCGTCAAGGTCGGCTCCAGCCTGGTGACCAATGAGGGCCGCGGCCTCGACGAGGAGGCCATCAGGCAATGGAGCCAACAGCTCGCGGCGCTGGTCCAACAGGGGCGCGAACTCATCATGGTGAGCAGCGGCGCCATTGCCGAAGGCATGAAGCGGCTGGGTTGGAGCAAGCGTCCGCACGAGGTGAACGAGCTGCAGGCCGCCGCTGCGGTGGGACAGATGGGTCTGGTGCAGATGTACGAGACCCAGTTGCGTGCCTGCGGCGTTGGCAGCGCGCAGGTGCTGCTGACCCACGCCGACCTGGCCGACCGCGAGCGGTATCTCAACGCCCGGTCCACCCTGCGCACCCTGCTGCAGTTGGGGGTCGTGCCCGTGATCAACGAGAACGACACGGTGGTCAACGACGAAATCAAATTCGGCGACAACGACACCCTGGGCGCGCTGGTGGCCAACCTGGTCGAGGCCGACGTGCTGATCATCTTGACCGACCAGAAAGGCCTCTATACGGCCGACCCGCGGCGTGACCCTTCCGCGCGCTTCGTGCACGTGGCGCGCGCGGGCGATGTGGCGCTGGAGGCCATGGCGGGTGGGGCGGGCAGCGGCATCGGCAAGGGCGGCATGATCACCAAGATCCTGGCCGCCAAGCGCGCGGCGGCGTCCGGGGCGTCAACGGTGATCGCCTGGGGGCGAGAACCGGACGTGTTGCTGCGCCTGTGCGCGGGCGAGGCCATCGGCACGGCGCTCGTGGCCCAGACGGCCAAGCACCAGGCGCGCAAGCGCTGGATCTCCGATCACCTGCAACTGCGCGGGGCGGTGGTGGTGGACGACGGTGCCGCCGCGAAGATCGCCAGCGAAGGCAAGAGCCTGCTGCCGATCGGCATGACCAGCGTCGAGGGCGACTTCTCGCGCGGCGAGGTGATCGCGGTGCGCGACGCGCGGGGTCAGGAGGTGGCGCGCGGCCTGGCCAACTACGCCAGTTCCGAGGCGCGGCTGCTGTGCCGCAAATCCTCGGCGGATTTCGAGCGCCTGCTGGGCTATACCGCCGAGCCGGAGATGATCCACCGCGACAACCTCGTGCTCAGCCGCGGCTGAGCCGCATCAGCGCAGGCGGTATGAAAAGCCGTTGCGCAGGGTGTCGAGTATCTGGCGCGGCGATCCGTTGGGCGCGCGCCCGTCGCACAGGCCGGTTTGCGCGAGTTTCAGCGCGCGACGGGTGCTGCCCCGCACGTTCATGGACTGCCACTCGTCCGTCGAGCTGGTGCGCCACTTCGCGCTGTCCGGGTCCCAGCGGCCGTAGACCTTGACTTCGGCGGCGTCGCAGCGCACCCCCTCATACAGCACGTTGACGGCCCCGCTGCGGCTGCGCGCAACGAAGACGTAGCGCACCACGCCGTCGGAGCCCACGCTCAGGGTGTCGGGATCAATGCCGTACTCGAAGGAGGAGCGATCCTCGATGTCCACGATGAGGAGCTTGTCGGTGCTGAAGTGCGTCGGCAAGGCCACCTCAGCCTCCTTCCAGGGCTCCGGTTCCTGGTACTGCTGGGCCCAGGTAACGCCGTACGCGGTGACGAGCGCGGCGGCGCAAACCGCCGCGCGAAGGAACCTGCTGTTCATTTGGAAGCGATGCCCTGAGGGCTGGTGAGCGGTTGCGGTCCCGGATCGAAACTGGCCCCGGGCGGCAACTCCAGACCAGGTGGCGGCGAGGGCACGGTGTCAGGACCATGGTCGGCTTCGGCTGGACGAGGGCCGCGACCCTGGTGATTGCGAAGGTAGCGGTTGCGCTGGCCTTCGTGGCGTGGCACATAGCGCGCCAACTCGGTCAGGGCCATTTCATAGACGCCGCGCTTGAACTCCACCACCACGTCCAGTGGCACCCAGTAGTCGTTCCAGCGCCAGGCGTCGAATTCCGGGTGGTTCGTGGCGCGCAGGTTCAGGTGCCAGTCTTGCGCCATCAGGCGCAACAGGTACCAGATCTGCTTCTGCCCCTTGTAGTGGCCGCGCGCATCGCGCCGGATGAAGCGGTCAGGCACTTCATAGCGCAACCAGTCCTTCGTGCGGGCCACGATGGCCACGTGCTCGGGGCGCAGCCCCACTTCCTCGTGCAATTCCCGGTACATCGCCTGCTCGGGCGTTTCGCCGCGGTCGATGCCGCCTTGCGGGAACTGCCAGGAATGGGAGCGGATGCGCTTGCCCCAGAACACCTGGTTTTTCTGGTTGAGCAGAATGATGCCGACATTGGGCCTGAAGCCCTCTCTGTCAAGCATAATCAACCTCGATTTTTGAACTGCGACCATTATGCATCGCACCCCGCGCCCAGCGAAGTGATCGCACACCGCACGGCCCCGCGTCCCGCCTAGGGATATACCCGCAAGCGGTGCCGGAGCCACCCCTCCAGAACCTCCCTTTCGCGCACCACCGGTGCAGGCCCCTTCATGAAAGCCAGCCAGTTCCTGATCACCACGCTCAAGGAAGCGCCCGCCGACGCCGAGGTGGCGAGCCACCGCCTCATGACCCGCGCTGGCATGATCCGCAAGCTGGGGGCCGGCATCTACAACTACATGCCCATGGGGCTGCGCGTCATCCGCAAGGTCGAGCGGATCGTGCGCGAGGAGATGAACCGCGCGGGAGCGGTCGAACTCACCATGCCCGTGGTGCAGCCCGCCGAGTTCTGGCAGGAAAGCGGCCGCTTCGAGAAGATGGGCCCCGAGCTCCTGCGCATCAAGGACCGCCACGACCGCGACTTCATCGTCCAGCCCACCAGCGAAGAGGTGGTGACCGACATTGCGCGCCAGGAACTGCGCAGCTACAAGCAGTTGCCGCGCAACCTGTACCAGATCCAGACCAAGTTTCGCGACGAGCGCCGGCCGCGTTTCGGCCTGATGCGTGGGCGCGAGTTCATCATGAAGGACGCCTACAGCTTCGACCGCGACGAGGCGACCGCCAAGGGCAGCTACCAGGTGATGGCCGCGGCCTACCGCCGCATCTTCGACCGCTTCGGCCTGAAGTACCGCGCGGTCGCGGCCGACAGCGGCGCCATCGGCGGCGATCTGAGCGAGGAGTTCCAGGTGATTGCGGCAACGGGCGAGGACGCCATCGTCTATTGCCCCACGAGCGATTACGCCGCCAACATGGAAAAGGCCGAGGCGCTGGCGCCTCAGGGCCCGCGCCCCGCGCCGGCCAACCCGCTCACGCGCACGCCCACGCCGGGCAAGGCCACCTGTGCCGACGTGGCGCAGCTGCTGGGTGTGCCACTGGCCACCACCGTCAAGTCGCTGGTGCTGGCCACCGACGAACTCGACGAAACGGGCGCCGTGAAGTCGTCCAAGGTCTGGCTGTTGCTGCTGCGCGGCGACCACGACATGAACGAGGTGAAAGTGGGCAAGGTGCCCGGCCTGGACCAGGGCTGGCGCTTCGCGACGACGGCCGAGATCGAATCGCACTTCGGCTGCCGGCCGGGCTACCTGGGCCCCATCGGGCTCAAGCAGCCGGTGGAACTGGTGGTGGATCGTGAGGTCGCCGTCATGGCCGACTGGATCTGCGGCGGCAACGAGGTCGACGTGCACCTGACCGGCGTGAACTGGGGGCGTGACCTGCCCGAACCCACGCGCCTGGCAGACCTGCGCAACATCGTCGAGGGCGATGCCTCGCCGGACGGCAAGGGCGTGCTCGCCATCGAGCGGGGCATCGAGATCGGCCACGTGTTCTACCTGGGAACCAAGTACAGCCGATCCATGAATGCCACCTTCCTCGACGAGGACGGCAAGCCCAAGCACTTCGAGATGGGCTGCTACGGCATCGGCATCACGCGCCTGCCAGCGGCGGCCATTGAACAGAACCACGACGAGCGCGGCATCATCTGGCCGGATGCGATCGCACCGTTCACCGTGGTGGTGTGCCCGATCGGCATGGACCGCAGTCCGGAAGTCAAGGCGGCTGCGGAGAATCTGTACTCCGAGCTGCTGGAGCAAGGCGTGGACGTGATACTGGACGACCGTGGAGAACGACCCGGGGCGATGTTCGCCGACTGGGAGCTCATTGGTGTGCCGCATCGCATCACCCTGGGCGACCGCGGCGTGAAGGCCGGTCAGGCCGAGTACCAGCACCGGCGCGACAGCGCGGCCACGGCCGTGCCGCTGGCGGAAGTGGCGGCCCATGTGAAGGCCCGCCTCACGGCATGAGCGCCGCCTGGCCGCCCACAGGGGCTCGTACCGCAGCGCTCGGCGCGGAGGTTATTGAGTGAGCGGCGGCGGCTGGACCCGACGCCAAGGGCTGGCCGCCATGGCCGCTCTGGCGGGCAACGTCTGGTTGCCGCCCGCGCGCGCGGGCCAGCTCGAAGAGCCCCTGGCCGACTCCGTGCGCACGGCGCTGAGCGCAGCCATCGCCAACGGTTCGCCGCCCGTTCCTGAATTCCACGACACCGAGCGCCGACTGGCCTACCTGCGCTGGCTGGGTGCCAACAGCGAGCGGCTGCGCCGGCGCAAGCCCGACTTCCAGACCCGCATCGAATTCCTGCAGACCGTGTGGTACGAAACGCGCCGCGCGGGGCTGGACACCACCATGGTGCTCGGCTTGATCCAGGTGGAGAGCGGCTTTCGCAAGTTCGCCATCTCCAGCGTGGGCGCGCGCGGCTACATGCAGATCATGCCGTTCTGGGCGCGTCTCATCGGCGATGGCGACGTGGGTGGCCTGTTCCACATGCAAACCAACCTGCGCTTCGGCTGCGTGATCCTGCGGCACTACCTCGACCGCGAGCGTGGCAACGCCTTCATGGCCCTGGGCCGCTACAACGGCAGCCGGGGCAAGGACGTGTACCCGAACGCCGTGCAGGCCGCGGCGCGCCAGTGGGCGCACCCCGACGCCTGAACGCTCTTACTGAAGGAAGCCGATGCGCCCTTTCCCCGGGCCGCCGCGCGGCAGGTCCTCGGGTTCGACGCGGTAGCGATCGTCCAGCCGTGCATTGCCGAAGGCCGTGACCAGCGCGCGGCGCATCTCACGCGGCGGCAGGCCGCCGAGCACGTCCAGCACGTCGGCGGGCACTTCCGGGTCGAAGCGCTGGCCCCAGTCGTGCTCGCCGCGGATCCCGCGGTAGAGGTTGGCGGCGATCTTGCGCGCCGCCTCGGGCGAGGGCGGCTGGATCTCGAACACGTTCATGCGGTTCAGGATGGGCTCGGGAATGGCGCGCTCGTCGTTGGCCGTGGTCACCCAGATCACCTGGCTGGCGTCGATCGCCACCTCGGCGAACTCGTCGACGAAGTGCTGCGCGGTGTCGTGCTCCAGCAGGCTGTAGAGCGCACCGAGCGGGTCGTACTGCGCGTCGGCGCTGGCCTTGTCGATCTCGTCCACGACGATCACCGGGTTGGCGTACTGGCCGTCCACGAGGGCCTCGAACACCTTGCCCGGGCGCGCGCCCTTCCATTGAGAGGACGAGCCCGAGAGCAGCCAGCCGGCGGTCATGCTGCTCATGGGTACCAGGTTCATGCTGGTGCCCAGCAGCTCGGCGAGCTGTCGGGCGAAATGCGTTTTGCCCACACCGGGCGGGCCCAGGAGCAGCATGGGTGTGACTTCCAGGCTGTCGCGGCTGTCCTGGCTCAGCGCCACGTGGCGCTTCACGTCGTCCAGCGCGTCGCCGAAATTGGGCATCAGCTCGTAGAGCGGGGCCATGTCCGGCAGGCCGGAGGGCTTCACGGCGAAGCGCTGCGAACCGCGTTCGAGCATGCGCTGCCAGGTGTTGCGAAGGCCTTCGTGTTCGCGCTCGTTGCCGCTGGCCTGCAGCTTGGCCAGCTTGCGCTCGACTTCGTCCGTATCGAACACGCTGCGCATCTGGGCGATGGGCAGGCCCAGGGGGGGTGAAGCGACCAGGCTGCGTGAGCTGCTCATGGAACTCTCCTTCGAACGCGGCAGTGAGGACATTCAAGCACGTGGCGTGCCCGTCTGAGCTGCTGATAAGGACCGGAAAAGGCCCGCAGGAGTTCACTTTCGCGTCGAGCGTGCGAAAAGCACGAAGCCGCCCGGTGGGCGGCTTCGATGAAGATACGGATGGGGGTTCAGTTCTGCGCGCTGAGTACCTGTTGCAGCTCGCCCGACTGGTACATCTCCATCATGATGTCCGATCCGCCGACGAACTCGCCCTTGACATAGAGCTGAGGGATCGTGGGCCAGTTGCTGTATTCCTTGATGCCCTGGCGGATGGCGTCGTCTTCCAGCACGTTCACGGTGAACAGGGTGCGGGGATCGACGCCGCTGGCCTTGAGGATCTGGATGGCGCGGCCCGAGAAGCCGCACATGGGAAAGCTCGCGCTGCCTTTCATGAAGAGCACGATGTCGTGGGATTTGACCAGTTGGTCGATGCGGGTCTGGGTGTCGCTCATGTCGTGGTCCTGCTGGCGGGGCGGGCCCCGGAATGGGGGAATTATCGCGCCGACGGCCAGCGGGCGCCGCTGCAGCGCACGATGCCCGCCAGGTCGGTGCGGCCTCCCACGGCCTCGAAACCGGCCGCGTCCAGCAGGGTCTGCACGGCGCCGCCCTGGTCGTGCCCGTGTTCGAGCAGCAGCCAGCCACCCGGTACCAGGGCGCGGGTGGCTTGTTCCACGATGGCGCGGATGTCGTCCAGGCCATCGACGCCCGAGACCAGGGCCGACAGCGGCTCATGGCGCAGGGCCGCCAAGTGCGGGTCACCGGCGGCAATGTAGGGCGGGTTGCTCACGATCAGATCGAAGCGCTCGCCGGGCACGGCGGCCAGCCACGTGCCGGCTGCGAAGCGGGGCCGCAGGCCCAGGCGCTCGGCGTTCTCGCGTGCCAGCGCCAGCGCGGCGTCGCTGGCGTCGGTGGCGGTCATTCGCAAGTCTGGCCGGGCGTTCAGCAGCGCCAGGGCGATGGCGCCGCTGCCGGTGCCCAGGTCGATGGCCCGGGCGCCGGGCGGCAGGCCGTCCAGCAACTCCAGCGCCCAGTCGACCAGGGTTTCCGTGTCGGGGCGCGGGGCGAGGGCGCGAGGGTCGGACCGCAGCACCAGGCCGTGAAAGCCCTGCTCGCCGCGCAGATAGGCCATGGGCTCGCCGTCGTGGTGGCGCCGCGTCAGCTCACTCAGGCGCAGGCGCGCACTGTCGTCCAGGGTGAGCTCGTCGTGCGCCGCCAGCCAGGCACGCGCCTGCGGGTCGCGGCCCAAGGCGAGCAGGAGCAACTGCTGGGCCTCCAGGCGCGGCACGCCAGCGGCCACCAGGGCTCGCAAGGTCTCGGCGATGCTCACCGCACCTTCCCCCGCATGGCACGCGGCGGGGCTGAGCGCCTGGAGAGCGGCCCGGTGGTACTCACGCCGCCGCCTGTTCCAGTTCGGCCAGCAGTTCGGCACCGCGCGCCACCTGCAGGGCGTGCACCACCTCGTCGAGTTCCCCCTCCAGCACGCTGCCCAGCTGGTAGAGCGTGAGGTTGATGCGGTGGTCGGTGAGCCGGCCCTGCGGGAAGTTGTAGGTGCGGATGCGGTCGCTGCGGTCGCCGCTGCCGATCAGGCCCTTGCGCGTGGCGGCTTCCTTGGCCGCGCGTTCGGCCCGGTCCTTCTCGCGCAGGCGGGCGGCCAGCACCTGCAGGGCCTTGGCCTTGTTGCTGTGCTGGCTGCGGCCGTCCTGGCATTCGGCGGTGATGCCCGTGGGCAGGTGCGTCACGCGCACGGCGGAGTCGGTCTTGTTGATGTGCTGGCCCCCCGCGCCGCTGGCGCGGAAGGTGTCGATGCGCAACTCGGCCGGGTTGAGCTCGATGGCCACCGCCTCGTCGGGCTCGGGCATCACGGCCACGGTGGCGGCGCTGGTGTGGATGCGGCCCTGCGTTTCGGTGGCGGGTACGCGCTGCACGCGGTGGCCGCCCGATTCGAAGCGCAGCCGTCCGTAGGCGCCGTCGCCCTCGATGCGCAGGACCAGCTCCTTGTAGCCGCCCAGTTCGCTGGGCGACTCGCTCATGATCTCCGTGCGCCAGCCCTGGCGATCGGCGTAGCGCGTGTACATGCGCGCCAGATCACCGGCGAACAGGGCGGATTCGTCGCCGCCGGTGCCGGCGCGGATCTCCAGGAAGGCCGGCCGGGCGTCGTCGGGGTCGCGCGGCAGCAGCAGGGTCTGCAGTTGACCATCCAGCGCGGTCAGGTCGGCCTCGCAGGCGGTGATTTCTTCCTGCGCCATCGTGGCCATCTCAGGATCGCGCAGCATCTCGCGCGCGGCCTGTTCGTCGGCTTCGCGGGCGAGGAAGCGGTCGAACACGGACACCACCTCGCTGGCCTCGGCGTGCTCGCGGCTCAGGGCGCGAAAGCGCGCGATGTCGTCCACCACGTCGGGCGCCGAGAGCAGGGCGTCGAGTTCGTGCAGGCGGGCGCGCTGTTTCAGCAGGGCGTGGCGGACGAAGGGTTTCATGGGTCGGGACCCGGCAGCGGCGCGCGCGTGGCGCCGTGCCACGGCCGCCGCGCGCCGGGCGGGCTAGGACTGGGGGTCTTGCGGCGGGCGGCCGTCGCGCAGGAACAGGCGCGAGACGGTCTCGGCCGTGGCCGCGCGCGCGGCGGCGTCGCCGCTGTGCAGTTCGGCCAGCGTGCCGTGCAGCATCTTCTGCGTGAGTCCTTTGGACAGGGCTTCCAGCACCGCCTCGACCGGCTCGCCGCGCGCCAGCAGGCGCCGGGCGCGGTTGAGTTCGTGCGCGCGCCAGGCGTCGGCCTGGGCATTGATTTGCTGGATGAGCGGCACCACGCCGTTGGCGGGGTCGCGCCGCTCCATCCAGTGCATGAAGCTCAGCACACCGGCGTCGATGATGGCCTCGGCCTGGGCCACGGCCGCCAGGCGGTTGTCCTTGCCGGTCTGCACCACGGTGGCGAGGTCGTCCACGGTGTAGAGGTAGACGTCGTCGAGCGCCTTCACCTCGGCCTCGATGTCGCGCGGCACGGCCAGGTCGACCATGAACATGGGGCGGTGCTTGCGCTTCTTCAGCGCGCGCTCCACCGCGCCCAGGCCGATGAGCGGCAGGGTGCTGGCGGTGCAGCTCACCACCACGTCGAATTCGTGCAGTTGCTCGGGCAGATCGGCCAGGCGCATGACCTGGGCGCCGAAGCGGCTGGCCAGCTTCTCACCGCGCTCCATGCTGCGGTTGGCGATGGCCATGGCCCGGGGCGTCTTGGCCGCGAAGTGCGTGGCAGCGAGTTCGATCATCTCGCCCGCGCCGACGAACAGCACGCGCACCTCGCGCAGGTCCTCGAACAGCTGCGAGGCCAGGCGCACGGCGGCGGCCGTCATGCTGATGGAGTGCGCGCCGATCTCGGTGGAGCTGCGCACCTGCTTGGCCACGGCGAAGGAGCGCTGGAACAACTGGTGCAGCGTGGTGCCCAGGGCGCCGGCCTCGTCGGCGGCGCGCACGGCATCCTTCATCTGACCCAGGATCTGGGCCTCGCCCAGCACCATGCTGTCCAGGCCGCTGGCCACGCGAAAGGCGTGGCGCGCGGACTGGTCGTCGCGCAGCACGTAGGCGTGGTCGCGCAGCACCTGGGAACTCACGCCGCCCGCCTGGGCCAGCCAGTCCAGCGTGGGGTCCAGCACGGCCGGATCGCCCGCGCCGTAGAGCTCGGTGCGGTTGCAGGTGGAGAGCAGGGTGGCCTCGGGCTGGCGGGGCAGGGCGCTGCGCAGGGTGTGCAGGGTGGGCTGGATCTGGTCGAGCGCGAACGCGAAACGGCCCCGCAGGTCGAGCGGGGCCGTCTGGTGGTTGATGCCGAGCGTCCAGACAGACATGCCCCGGATTATAAAATTTGCCGCTTATGAACGGCCTTGATCATTCTCAATGACCGCGATATTGCTCCTTGAGCATGTGCTGGCCTTCATTGCGCCCGCCCTGGGCGTGGCCCTGGTGCTGGCCCTGGGCCTGCGGCTGCGCCGGGCCGGGCGGTTCGGGCGCGGCACCCAGTTCGCCGTCCTGGTCACCGGCGGCGTGCTGGTGCTGCTGGCGGGGCTGATCGTTTTCGGCCGCGATGGCCGGGTGGCGACCTACGCCGCCCTGGTGCTGGTGCAGGGCAGCCTGGCCTGGTGGCTGCGGGGGCGCTGAGCGCTCAACCCGCCGGCGGAAACAGGTCCACCCGGTCGGTGATGATTCCGTCCAACCCCAGATCGATCAGCCGCTGGGCCGCCCATTCGTCGTTCACCGTGTAGGCCAGGGTGCGCCAGCCCTCGGCGCGGGCCAGGTCCACCAGGGGCCGGTCCCACAGGGCGTGGTTGCACACCAGGGCCATGCAGCCCAGATCGCGGGCCACGCGCTGCCAGCCGTCCCAGGGCGTGTCCATCAGCAGGCCGCGCGGCAGTTCGGGCGCGGTCTCGCGGGCGCCCTGCAGCGCTTCGGGGCGGAACGAGGTCAGCAGCGGCGGGTCGCCCGGCTGACCCGACCACAAGCGCCGGGCCTCGGCGGCCACGGCGCGGCCGGTGGCCAGTTCCTGCCCCGGGGTGGGCTTGATCTCGATGTTGAGCCAGTGCCGCTGCGCCAGGCAGTGACGGGCCAGGGCCTCCAGCGTGCACAGCGGCTCGCCGGCGAAGGCGCGCGAGTGCCAGCCACCGGCGTCCAGCCGGCTCAGTTCGCTCCAGGGGCGCTCGCCGGCCACGCCGTGGCCATTGGTGGTGCGATCCAGCGTGGCGTCGTGCAGCAGGAAGACCACGCCGTCGGCGCTGAGCTTGGCGTCGCACTCGACCATGCGGTAGCCGTGCGCGGCGCCCAGGCGGAAGGCGGCCAGGGTGTTCTCCGGCGCCAGCTTGCCGGCGCCGCGGTGCGCGATCCAGCGCGGGTAGGGCCAGGGCATGGCCGCGCTCACTGCTCAACCCTCCGCGCTGCGCACGGCTGGGCTGAGCGCCTTGGGAGCGGCCCGGCGGCGCTCACGACCCGACCCGCTGGCCGGTGGCCGCGTCGAACCAGTGCAGCCGGTCCTCCCGGGGCTTGGCGTGGATGGTGCTGCCCACGGCCGGCGCACCCTCGTCCTCATGCGTGCGGATGATCACCGCCTCGTCGCCCAGGCGGCAGTGCACCAGGCGCTCGGCGCCCAGCAGTTCCACCGTCTCCACCTGCAGTGCCCAGCCCTCGGTGCCCACGTCCAGATGCTCGGGGCGGATACCCAGGGTGCGGCCTTCGCGCCCGCCCGGGGCCTGCTTGAGCAGGTTCATGGGCGGCGAGCCGATGAAGCTGGCCACGAAGGTGGTGGCCGGGCGGTTGTAGACCTCTTCCGGCGTGCCGAACTGCTCCATGTGGCCGGCGTTCATCACGATCATGCGCTGCGCCAGCGTCATGGCCTCCACCTGGTCGTGGGTGACGAACAGGCTGGTGATGCCGAGTTCGCGGTGCAGCTTCTGGATCTCGATGCGCGTCTGCGCGCGCAGCTTCGCGTCCAGGTTGGACAGCGGCTCGTCGAACAGGAAGACCTGTGGCTGGCGCACGATGGCGCGGCCCATGGCCACGCGCTGGCGCTGCCCGCCCGAGAGCTGGCGCGGCTTGCGCTCCAGCAGGTGGCCCAGTTCCAGGATTCCCGCCGCCTTGTCCACGCGGGTCTTGATCTCGTCCTTGGGCACCTTGGCGATCTTCAGGCCGTAGGCCATGTTGTCGAACACGCTCATGTGCGGGTAGAGCGCGTAGTTCTGGAACACCATGGCGATGTCGCGCTCGGCGGGCTCCAGCTCGTTCACCACGCGCGGGCCGATGAGGATCTCGCCCCCCGTGACCTCTTCCAGGCCGGCCACCATGCGCAGCAGGGTGCTCTTGCCGCAGCCCGAGGGGCCGACGATCACGATGAACTCGCCGTCGGCGATGTCGGCGCTGACGCCGTGGATGACCTGCAGGGACTGCTTGCCCTGGCGGTATTGCTTGATGACGTTCTTGAATTGCAGCGTTGCCATCGGTGTGTCTCTTCTTACTTCTCGGTATCGACCAGGCCCTTGACGAACCATTTCTGCATCAGGATGACCACGATGGCCGGCGGCAGCATGGCCAGGATGGCGGTGGCCATCACCACGTTCCACTCCACGTACACCTCGCCGAAGATGGCGCGCTTGATGCCCAGCACCACCGGGTACATGTCCTCGCTGGTGGTCACCAGCAGTGGCCACAGGTACTGGTTCCAGCCGTAGATGAACTGGATCACGAACAGCGCCGCGATGCTGGTGCGCGACAGCGGCAGCAGCACGTCCCAGAAGAAGCGCATGGGCCCGGCGCCGTCCATGCGCGCGGCCTCCACCAGCTCGTCGGGCACGGTGAGGAAGAACTGGCGGAACAGGAAGGTGGCCGTGGCGGATGCGATCAGCGGCACCGTGAGGCCCGCGTAGCTGTTGAGCATGCCCAGGTTGGACACCACCTCGTAGGTCGGCCCGATGCGCACCTCCACCGGCAGCATCAGGGTGACGAAGATCATCCAGAACACCAGGCCGCGCGCGGGAAAGCGGAAGTAGACGATGGCGAAGGCCGAGAGCAGCGAGATCGCGATCTTGCCCAGGGCGATGACCATGGCGCAGACGAAGCTGACCCACAGCATCGGCAACACCGGTGCGATGGTGGAGCCGCCCGTGGTCTTGCCACCCAGCAGGGCGAGCTTGTACGTCTCGAAGAAATGGCTGCCCGGCACCAGCGACAGCGGGTTGCTGGTGGCCACCTGCTCGGCCGACTGCGTGGAGCCGACGAAGGTGATGTAGACCGGGAAGGCCACCACCAGCACGCCGATCAGCAGGATCAGGTGCGAGACGAAGGTGAGGACGGGGCGTCGTTCGATCATCATGGCCGGTGCCTCAGTACTGGACTTTCTTTTCCACGAAGCGGAACTGCAGCACCGTCAGGCCGATGACGATGCCCATGAGGATCACCGACTGCGCGGCCGAACCGCCCATGTCCAGCGCCTTGAAGCCGTCGTAATACACCTTGTAGACCAGGATCGCGGTGTCCTTGCCCGGGCCGCCGTGCGTGGTGGCGTCCACGATGGCGAAGGTGTCGAAGAAGGCGTAGACGATGTTGATCACCAGCAGGAAGAAGGTGGTGGGCGACAGCAGAGGAAAGACGATGGTCCAGAAGCGCCGCCAGGGCGAGGCGCCGTCGATGGTGGCGGCCTCGATCAGCGACTGCGGGATGGACTGCAGCCCCGCCAGGAAGAACAGGAAGTTGTAGGAAATCTGCTTCCACACCGCGGCCATGACGATCAGCGCCAGCGCGTGATCGGCGTTGAGCAGGTGGTTCCAGTCCATGCCCAGCCAGCGCAGCGCATACGCCACCACGCCGTAGGGCGAGGCGAACATGAATAGCCAGAGCACGCCCGCCACCACCGGCGCCACGGCATAGGGCCAGATCAGCAGGGTCTTGTAGACCGAGGCGCCGCGCAGCACGCGGTTGGCCATCACGGCCAGCAGCAGGGCGATCACCAGGCCGAAGCCGGCCACCATCACCGAAAACAGGGCCGTCACCTTGAAGGACGCCAGGTAGCTCGGGTCGTCGAACAGGCGCTCGAAGTTGGCCAGGCCCACGTACTCGGTGGAGATACCAAAGGCGTCCTGCTGCAGCACGCTCTGGTACAGCGCCTGCGCGGCGGGCCAGAAGAAGAACACCAGCACGACGGCCATCTGGGGCGCCACCAGGGCCCAGGGCAGCCAGGACGAGCGAAACCGGACGCGTTTTTCCATGTCGGCCGAAAAGAGGGGGTGCGCGACCCTACAACAAAAACCGCCCCGCCCGGGTCGCGCCGGTGCGGGGCGGGCAGGGCACCCGGGGTGCCCTCGGGATCACTTTTTGCCCTTGTTCGCGGCTTCGAAGCGGGCCAGCAGTTCGTTGCCGCGCTTGACGGCGTCGTCCAGCGCCTGCTTGGGCGCCTTGCGGCCGGCCCAGACCTGTTCGAGTTCCTCGTCGTTGATGGTGCGGATCTGCACGAAGTTGCCCAGGCGGATGCCGCGCGACTTGTCGGTGGTCTTGCGGATCATCTGCTCCACCGACACGTCGGTGCCCGGGTTCTGCTTGTAGAAGCCGGACTTCTCGGTGAGCTGGTAGGAGGCGATGGTCACCGGCAGGTAGCCCGTGCGCTGGTGGCTCTTGGCCGCTTCCTCGGCCTTGGACAGGTGGGCGAAGAACATCGCCACGCCCTTGTAGTCGGCGTCCTTCTTGCCCGACATCACCCACAGGCTGGCGCCGCCGATGACGGTGTTCTGCGGCGCGCCGGCCACGTCGGGGTAGTAGGGCAGGGTGCTGATGCCACCGGTGAACTTGGCGTTGCGCTTGACGTTGCCATACAGCGCCGAGGAGCCCGTGACCATGGCGCACTCGCCCGAGACGAAGGTGGCGTCGGCGGCGTTGCCGCGGCCCTTGTAGACGAACAGCCCGGTCTTGGCCATGTTGGCCAGGTTCTCGATGTGGCGCACGTGCAGCGGGCTGTTGAAGCTCAGCCGTGTGTTGAGTCCACGCATGCCGTTGCCCAGGGTGGCGAACTCGGTGTTGTGCCAGGCCGAGAAACTCTCCAGCTGTGTCCAGCTCACCCAGCTGGTGGTGAAGGGGCACTTGTGGCCCGAGGCCTTGAGCTTGCCGGCGGCCAGGGCCACCTCGGGCCAGGTCTTGGGCGGGCTCTCCGGGTCGAGGCCGGCGGCCTTGAAGGCGTCCTTGTTGTAGTGGAAGACGGTGGTCGAGCTGTTGAAGGGGAAGCTCAGCATCTGGCCGTTGGGCGCGGTGTAGTAGCCGGCCACGGCCGGCACGTAGGCATTGGGGTCGAAGCTCACGCCGGCTTTCTTCATCACCTCACCCACAGGCACGATGGCCTGGCGGCTGGCCATCATCGTGGCCGTGCCCACCTCGAACACCTGCAGGATGTGCGGGGCATTGCCGGCGCGGAAGGCCGCGATGGCGGCCGTCATGGATTCGTCGTAGCTGCCCTTGAAGGTGGGCACCACCTTGTACTGGGTCTGGGTGGCGTTGAAGTCCTTGGCCAGGTCGTTCACCCATTCACCCAGGGCGCCGCCCATGGAATGCCACCACTGGATCTCGGTCTGTGCGTGGGCGGGGGCGGCGAAGGCGGCGGCCAGGGTGATGGCGCCGGCCAGCGGCATGAAGCGGAATCTCATGAATGCTCCTCTGTTGGTCAGGACACTGCGGAAGCCGCAGGCTATCGGTCTTGTGTGACGGATCGATTGCACAGGTGTTGCCCGGGCATGACAACGGGGGTTTCCATGAGGCCCGCCCGGCCGCCCGAAGGGGCTCGCACCGCAGCGCGCTGCGCGGAGGTGTCCATGGCCGAGGGATGGGATGGTGCACTGCGATACCATCCCCGCCTCGGTGCCCTATGACGGTGCCGAGCGCCCCATGAACGCTCCGACACCGCTCACGCTGCTCACCGCCACGGACGACGCCCCCCGCCTGCGCGAGATCCCCTACAACTACACCTCCTTCTCGGACCGCGAGATCGTGATCCGGTTGCTGGGCGAGCGCTCCTGGGCCCTGCTGGACCAGTTGCGCGGCGAACGCCACACCGGCCGATCGGCCCGCATGCTCTATGAGGTGCTGGGCGATATCTGGGTCGTGCAGCGCAATCCCTATTTGCAAGACGACCTGCTCTCCAGCGCCAAGCGCCGCGGCCAGCTCGTCGATGCCCTGCACCACCGCCTGAGCGAGATCCAGAAGCGCCGCACCCCGCAGGACGACCCGGCCCGCGACGCCCTGGTAGGCGAACTGCTGGTGGCCGCGCGCGCCGCCGTGGAAGCCTTCGCCCGCTCCTTCGACGAGGTGGCGGCGCTGCGCCAGCGCGCCCAGAAGGCCCTGGGCCGCCTCACCGCCAAGGACAACATCAAGTTCGACGGCCTCTCGCGCGTCTCGCACGTCACCGACGCCACCGACTGGCGCGTGGAGTACCCCTTCGTGGTCCTCACGCCCGACACCGAGGCCGAAATGGCCGGCCTGGTGCAGGGCTGTGTCGATCTCGGCCTGACCATCATTCCGCGCGGGGGCGGCACCGGTTACACCGGCGGCGCCATCCCGCTCACCTGGAAGAGCGCGGTCATCAACACCGAGAAGCTCGAGGCCATGACCGAGGTCGAGTGGGTCAAGGTGCCCGGCCACGACGAGCCGCTGCCCACCATCTGGACGGAGGCCGGCGTGGTCACCCAGCGCGTGGCCGACGCGGCCGAGCGCGCCAGCCACGTGTTCGCGGTCGACCCCACCAGCGCCGAGGCCTCGTGCATCGGCGGCAACATCGCCATGAACGCGGGCGGCAAGAAGGCCGTGCTGTGGGGCACGGCGCTGGACAACCTGGTGAGCTGGCGCATGGTCACGCCCCAGGCCGAGTGGCTGGAGGTGACCCGCCTGGACCACAACCGCGGCAAGATCCACGACGCCGAGGTCGCCAGCTTCGAACTGAAGTACTACGCAGCCGACGGCAAGACCCCACGCCGCACCGAGACCCTGGC
This sequence comes from Hydrogenophaga sp., assembly GCF_035481345.1. Classification (GTDB taxonomy): domain Bacteria; phylum Pseudomonadota; class Gammaproteobacteria; order Burkholderiales; family Burkholderiaceae_C; genus Hydrogenophaga. The sequence continues at coordinate 37,998 of NZ_DATIGV010000124.1, forward strand.
CATCCCGGGCCGCACCTTCCGCAAGGAAGGCCTGGGCAAGGACGTCACCGACAAGTTCCTCTCGGGCCTGCCCGGCATCCAGAAAGAGGGCTGCGACGGCCTGATCACCAGCGCGCGCTGGATCGTGCACCGCATGCCCGAGCACACGCGCACCGTCTGCCTGGAGTTCTTCGGCAACCCCAGGGACGCCGTGCCCAGCATCGTCGAGATCAAGGACTTCATGTTCGCCGAGCAGAAGCGCTCGGGCGTGCTGCTGGCCGGCCTGGAGCACCTGGACGACCGCTACCTCAAGGCCGTGGGCTACGCGACCAAGAGCAAGAAGGGCAACGGCGGCCTGCCCAAGATGGTGCTGATTGGCGACATCGCGGGCGACAACGCCGACGACGTGGCCCGCGTGACCAGCGAGGTCGTGCGCCTGGCCAACACCCGCAGCGGCGAAGGCTTTGTGGCCATCACGGCCGATGCGCGCAAGAAGTTCTGGGCCGACCGCAAGAAGACGGCCGCCATCAGCCGCCACACCAACGCCTTCAAGATCAACGAAGACGTGGTGATCCCGCTGCCGCGCATGGCCGAATACACCGACGGCATCGAGCGCATCAACATCGAGCTGTCGCTGCGCAACAAGATCCAGCTGTGCGATGCGCTCACGGACTTCTTCATGCGCGGCAACCTCCCGCTGGGCAAGCAGGACGCGGCCGATGACGTGCCCGCGGCCGAGCTGCTGGAAGACCGCGTGGCCCAGGCCATTGCCCTGGTGGCCGAAGTGCGTGCGCTGTGGCAGGGCTGGCTGGACAACGTGGAAGCCCTGTTCCCGCAGCTGCAGGACCACACCCTGCGTGCGAGCTGGAAGATGCAGTTGCGCGCGCCGCTGCAAGGCATCTTCACCGGCGCGGCGTTCAAGCCCATCCTGGACGAGGCCGTTGCCATCCACCAGCGCGTGCTCAAGGGCCGCGTGTGGGTGGCCCTGCACATGCATGCGGGCGACGGCAATGTGCACACCAACATCCCCGTCAACAGCGACGACTACGAGATGCTGCAGACCGCGCACGAGGCGGTGGCGCGCATCATGGTGCTAGCGCGCAGCCTGGACGGCGTGATTTCGGGCGAGCACGGCATCGGCATCACGAAGCTGGAATTCCTCACCGACGAAGAACTGCGCCCGTTTGCCGAGTACAAGCGCAAGGTGGACCCGGAAGGCCGCTTCAACAAGGGCAAGTTGCTTCGAAATCAGGAGCTGCCAGCGCATGATGGGCAAGCGCGGGAGGCCAAAAACCCTTCAAATTCTGCGACCGCTGCACTGATGCACGCAGATTTGACGAATGCCTACACGCCCAGCTTCGGGTTGATGGGGCATGAGTCGCTGATCATGCAGCAGAGCGATATTGGCGCCATCGCCGACAGCGTGAAGGACTGCCTGCGCTGCGGCAAATGCAAGCCCGTGTGTTCCACGCACGTGCCGCGCGCCAATTTGCTCTACAGCCCGCGCAACAAGATCCTGGCCACCTCATTGCTGGTCGAGGCCTTCCTGTACGAGGAGCAGACGCGCCGTGGCGTGTCCATCCAGCACTGGCAGGAGTTCGAGGACGTGGCGGACCACTGCACGGTGTGCCACAAGTGCTACACACCGTGCCCGGTCAAGATCGACTTTGGCGACGTGACCATGAACATGCGCAACCTGCTGCGCAAGATGGGCAAGAAGAGCTTCCGGCCCGGCAACGCGCTGGCCATGACCATGCTCAACGCCACCAACCCCGACACCATCAAGCTCATGCGCAGCGCGATGGTGGATGTGGGCTTCAAGGCCCAGCGCATGGCGGTGGACCTGCTGCGAAAGGTGGGCCGCAAGCAGACGGCCAAGCCCCCAGCCACGGTGGGCACGGCGCCGGTCAAGGAGCAGGTGATCCACTTCATCAACAAGAAGCTGCCGGGCGGCCTGCCCAAGAAGACCGCGCGCGCGCTGCTCGACATCGAGGACAAGGACTACGTCCCGATCATCCGCAACCCGGCCACCACCACGGCCGACACCGAGGCGGTGTTTTACTTCCCTGGCTGCGGCTCCGAACGCTTGTTCTCGCAGGTCGGCCTGGCGACCCAGGCCATGCTCTGGCACGCGGGCGTGCAAACCGTGCTGCCGCCGGGCTACCTGTGCTGCGGCTACCCGCAGCGCGGCAGCGGCCAGTTCGACAAGGCCGAGAAGATGATCACGGACAACCGCGTGCTCTTCCACCGCGTGGCCAACACGCTCAACTACCTGGACATCAAGACGGTGGTGGTGAGCTGCGGCACCTGCTACGACCAGCTGCAGGGCTACCAGTTCGACAAGATCTTCCCCGGCTGCCGCATCATCGATATTCACGAATACCTGCTGGAGAAGGGTATCACCCTGCAAGGCAAGGGCGCATACCTGTACCACGAGCCCTGCCACAACCCCATGAAGCAGCAGGATTCGCTGAAGACCGTGAAGGCGCTGGTGGGCGAGCAGGTGCTCAAGAGCGACCGCTGCTGCGGCGAGTCCGGCACGCTCGGCGTGACGCGGCCCGACGTGTCCACCCAGGTGCGTTTCCGCAAGGAAGAAGAAATCCGCAAGGGCGAGGCCACGCTGCGCCAGAGCGGCGCAGTGGGCGAAAGGGACAACGTCAAGATCCTCACCAGCTGCCCCAGCTGCCTGCAGGGCCTCAACCGCTACCAGGACGATCTGCAAAACGGTCTGCTCGAAGCCGACTACATCGTGGTCGAGATGGCGCGTGAGATCCTGGGCGAAAACTGGATGCCCGAGTACGTGCAGCGCGCCAATGGTGGCGGCATCGAGCGGGTGTTGGTCTAGGAATGAAGCACCCCCGGAGTCGCTTCGCGTCCTCTCCCTCTCTCTCTGCGCGGGGGGGGGACGACACCCTCGCTGCGGGGCGGCCCTTGCTCGGTGTCCCTGGCTTGGCGCCGCGCCCGGTTCGAGCCATGTGTGTTTTCTCAAGCGCGATGGGGTTTTACCAATGATTTGCCCCCTGTGCGCTGAAGACGGCGGGATGCTGGTTTGGCGCGGCGAGCGCCTGCGGGTGATCCGCGCCAACGAAGTCGGCTTTCCGGCGTTCTACCGCGTGGTGTGGAACGCGCACGTGGCCGAGTTCTCGGATTTGTCCGCGTCCGAGCGCGCCCATTGCATGGACGTGGTGGTGGCGGTGGAGCAGGCGCTGCGCGAGCACCTGTCGCCCACCAAGGTCAACATCGCGGCGCTCGGCAACATGGTGCCCCACCTGCACTGGCACGTGATTGCGCGCTTTGAGTGGGACAGCCATTTCCCGTCGCCCGTGTGGGCAGCGGCCCAGCGGCCAAGCCCGGTGGCCCAGGAAGACGCTGTGTGGAGCCGCCTGCCCGCGCTGGAGGCGGCGCTGCGGGATCGGCTGGCGCGCTGCTGAGCCAGATTGCACTGCACCGGGGCGATGGCGCTCATTGATTGCGATCGCGTAAGTGTGCGGAATTGCGCGTTGCAGTGCGCGGCAAGGCGCCGTTCGCCTTGCGGGGCACGGGGCGGCTGGGCATGATGCGTGCCACACCGAAAGACTCCCTACCCATGACTCACTCTACATCCCTGCTGCCCCGCGCCCGTGCTGCTGTCACGGCCGCAGCTTTGCTCATCACCTCCGGCCTTGCCATGGCCGATGCCTCCAAACCCCCGCTGTTCAAGATCGTGACCGTCAAGGACGAAGTCATTGTGGCCGTGCCCAAAGGCGACGCCACGGCACCCGCTGCCGACGCCGGTGCAATTGGCCAGGCCCTGGCAGCCAAGGGTGCGCTCACGGTCTGGCAGTACGCTACGCGCAAGGGAAGCGATGGTGCACTGGAGCTGGCCCCGCTGCGGCAGATCAGCGTGCTGCGCCACGACAGCCTGCGCGTGGAGCCCTACGCGGCAGCGGTGCGCGTCCTGCCTCTGCCTCAGTAGCGCAGTAGCACTCCAGGTGCCGGAGCCCGCGACGGGCCCGATGCGGTGGGACAATGGAGGTTTTCCATTTCCTCATTGCAAAGACTGGTTGTCTCATGGCAGGTTTGAAAGCGGGTGCGCCCACCCCCGAGGCGCTCACGGTGCACGAAGCCTCGCGCGTGCTGGAAGTCGCCTTCTCGGACGGCGCGCGATTTCGCATCCCCTTCGAGCTGATGCGCGTGTACTCGCCCTCGGCCGAAGTGCAAGGCCACGGTCCGGGCCAGGAAGTGCTGCAGACCGGCAAGCGCGACGTGACGCTCGTCAACCTGGAGCCCGTGGGCAACTACGCGGTCAAGCCCACGTTTTCAGACGGCCACGACAGTGGCATCTTCTCGTGGGACTATCTCTACGAGCTGGGCCAGCAACAGGAAGCCCTCTGGGCCCAATATGCCGAGCGCCTGGCGGCGGCCGGCGTGGACCGCGATGCCCCCATGCTGCCCAAGGGCCGGGCGGCCGGTGGGCACGGCGGCTGTGGCTGACACTGGTCCCGACCGACGCCATTCGGTGCATGTGCACCACATCTGCCTGCTATTGAAAAAGTAGCTGCTGGCGCAAGATGGATAAGCGCTGGAGCCCCATTTGTTTCAATGTCTTTCGTTCCCCTCCTGGCGCATGCCCCATTCCAGTGCGGGGTTGTCGCTGTACCTCTGGCGTTCACACGCCTAGCATGATTCTTATGAGCACCACGCATTTTGGTTTCCAGTCGGTCGATGAGCAGGAAAAGGCGCGCCGCGTGCGCGGCGTGTTCGATTCCGTCGCCTCCAAGTACGACGTGATGAACGACCTCATGTCGGCCGGGCTGCACCGCGCCTGGAAGGCCTACACGGTGATGGTGGCCAACCTGCGCGAGGGCAGCCAGGTGCTCGACATCGCGGGCGGCACGGGCGACCTGGCGCTGGCATTTTCAAAAAAAGTGGGCGCCACCGGCCGTGTGGTGCACACCGACATCAACGAGGCGATGCTGCGCGTGGGCCGCGACCGGCTGATCGATGCGGGCGTGGTGTTGCCCACGCTGGTGTGCGATGCCGAGAAACTGCCGTTTCCCGATGCGCACTTCGACGTGGTCAGTGTCGCGTTCGGCCTGCGCAACATGACGCACAAAGACCAGGCCCTGGCCGAGATGTGCCGCGTGCTCAAGCCCGGCGGCAAGCTGCTGGTGCTGGAGTTTTCCAAGGTGGCCAAGCCCCTGGAAAAAGCATACGACTGGTATTCGTTCAAGGTCTTGCCCCAGCTGGGCAAGCTCGTGGCGGGCGACGACGCCAGCTACCGCTACCTGGCCGAGTCCATCCGCATGCACCCGGACCAGGAAACGCTGAAGACCATGATGCAGGCTGCGGGTCTGGAGCGCGTGCAGTATTACAACCTGACGGCAGGTGTGGCCGCTTTACACACTGGTATCAAAATGTGAGACAAACGACGATGAACATCAAAAAAATCCTGGTCGGCGCGACCATT
>NZ_DATIGV010000125.1:0-5014 GCF_035481345.1 Hydrogenophaga sp.
GGCTTGACCCGCCGCGTCAAGCCGCGCCCACGTTCCCCGCATACGATGCCGGTTGATCCACATCCAGGGGAAGTTCGTGTCCTACATGCTGCTCATCATCGAACCCGCCGGCCAGCGCGCCGAGCGCACCGAGGCCCAGGGCCGTGACGTCTACGCCCGCATGCAGGCCTTCGGAGACACCCTGCGCGCGCAGGGCAAGCTCAAGGCGGTGGAATCGCTGGAGGGTGTGAACAGCGCGGTGCGCGTGAGCCAGGCGCCCGGCGCGGTGCGCCGGCTCGACGGCCCTTTCGCCGAGGCCAAGGAAATGGTGGGCGGCTTCTTCCTGCTCGACGGCGTCACGCGCGAGGAGGCCATCGAGCTGGCCCGCCGGTGCCCGGCGGCCGAGTGGGCCACGGTGGAGGTGCGGGGCCTGGCGCCGTGTTTCGACGAAAGTCGGGCCTAAGGGTTTGTACCTAGCTTGACGCCGTCGAAAAGCGGCGGACCGAACCGTCGTGGGGATGAAGCGGGCGAAATGGGTCGCCCGCACCGATCAGGAGATCCCCATGCGTTTCATGATCATCGTCCGCTCCATCCCCGAGTTCGAGGCCCAGGCCACGCCCAGCCCCGACCCGGCCGTCTTCGACGCCATGCTGCAGTTTCACCAGGAGCTGGCCCGCGCCGGCGTGCTGCTCGACGCCTCGGGCCTGCACCCCAGCCGCAAGGGCTGGCAGGTGCGCCATGGTCAGGGCGCGCCGCGCATCGTGGACGGCCCCTTCGCCGAGGCCAAGGAACTCATCGCCGGGTACACGCTGATCCAGGTGCGCAGCCGCGACGAGGCCATCGAGTGGTCGCGCCGTTTCCCCAACCCGGTGGGCGAAGGCAAACCCGCCACCGTCGAGGTGCGCCAGCTCATCGACCTGGACGAGATCCAGGCCGACGGCCCCAGCGTCGAAGCCTTCCGCCAGATGCTGCAAGCATGATGGCCTCGCCCTTCGCCTCCCTCATCATTCACACCCTCAAAAGGAACGCGCCATGCCCAGCCAGATCTTCGTCAACCTGCCCGTCGCCGACCTGCCGCGCGCCCGCGCCTTCTACACCGGCCTCGGCTTCACGCTCAACCCGCAGTTCAGCAACGACGAAGGCGCCTGCATCGTCATCAGCGAGCACATCTACGTGATGCTGCTGGTGCGCCCGTACTTCCAGACCTTCACCCACCTGCCCGTGGCCGAGCCCGCCAAGGCCACGGCCATGCTCAACGCCTTGTCGTGCGAGAACCGCGCCGAGGTCGAGTCCTTCGTCGCCAAGGCCCTGGCCGCCGGCGGCAGCACGCCCAATCCGGCCAAGGACCACGGCTTCATGTACCAGCACGGCTTCGCCGACCCGGACGGCCACCAGTGGGAGGTCTTCTACATGGACGAGGCGGCCTTCGCCCAGCAGGCCGAACAGGCCTGAGGCGGGCGACCGATGCACAGTGCGGTCCACCAGCGCATCGCCGCCACCTGGCGCCTTGAATCCGCCAAGGTCGTGGCCGCGGTCATGCGCCGCGTGCGCGACCTCGGCGTCGCCGAGGACATCGCGCAGGACGCGCTGGTGGCGGCGCTGGAGCACTGGCCGAAGGACGGCATTCCCGACAAGCCGGGGGCCTGGCTGATGCGCACCGCCCTCAACCGCGCGCTCGACCACCTGCGCCAGCGCGCCACGCGCGACGGGCACGAGGCCGACATCGCCGCCGACCTGGTGGCCCTGCAGGCCGACCGCGCGCCCGACGTGGCCGAGCAGGTGGACGCCGCGCGCCGCGACCCCATCGGCGACGACCTGCTGCGCCTGATCTTCACCGCCTGCCACCCCGTGCTCTCGGCGGACGCGCGCGTGGCGCTCACGCTCAAGCTGCTGGGTGGCCTCAGCACCCACGAGATCGCGCGCGCCGTGCTGCAGACCGAGTCGACCGTGGCGCAGCGCATCGTGCGCGCCCAGCGCACGCTGCGCGACGCTGGCGTGCCCTTCGAGCTGCCGCAGGGCCCCGCGCTGGCCGAGCGCCTGGGCTCGGTGCTGGAGGTCATCTACCTCATCTTCAACGAGGGCTACACCGCCACCCGCGGCAGCGACTGGATGCGCCCCGCGCTGTGCGACGAAGCGCTGCGCCTGGCGCGCGTGCTGGCCGACCTGATGCCGCGCGAGCCCGAGGTGCTGGGCCTGCAGGCGCTGCTGGAGATCCAGTCCTCGCGCAGCGCCGCGCGCACCGATGCGCAAGGCCGCCCCGTGCTGCTGGAGCAGCAGGACCGCGCGCGCTGGGACCGCCTGCTCATCCGCCGCGGGCTGGACACGCTCTCGCGCGCCGATCTGATCGCCGAATCGCCCGGGCCCTACCAGCTGCAGGCCGCCATCGCCGCCTGCCACGCGCGCGCCGCCTCGGTGAACGAGACCGACTGGGCGCGCATGGCCGCGCTCTACGCCGAACTCGCGCGGATCACGCCGTCGCCCGTGGTGGAACTCAACCGCGCGGTGGCCGTATCGCGCCACGCGGGCCCGGCCGCCGGCCTGGCCGTGCTCGCGCCGCTGCTGGACGAACCCGCGCTCGCGCGCTACCCCTGGCTCAGCGCCGTGCGGGGCGACCTGCTGCAGCAACTGGGCCGCACCCACGAGGCGCGCGAGGCCTTCGAGCGCGCGGCCGGCCTCACCGAGAACGAGGCCGACCGCGCCCTGATGCGCGAGCGCGCCGATGCGCTGCGCGACGGCCCGTCGGACCAGCCGCGCGCCGACCGCGCTTAATGTTCACGTCATCTGCGCGCCGCACAGTGCGCGCATGCCCGATCCGACGCTGACCCTTTCCCACGCCAGCCCCTGGCTGCGCTTCGACATGTGGTTGTTCCGCCGCCTCGGCGCGGGACGCGGGCCGGCCGCCGCGCTGACGCTGGCGCGTCTGATGGCGCGCTGGAGCTGGCTGCCGCTGCTGGTGCTCGTGGTGCTGGTGGCCCTGCCGCATCGGCTGGGGCCGGCGCTGGCCCTGTTGTGCCTCACCTGGGCCGGGCTGGTGCAGCTCGCGGGCAAGCGCCTGGCGCGGCGCTGGCAGGCGCAGCGGCCCTTCGCCATGGGCCTGTGCGCCAACCACCTGGGGCACGGTGGCCGCGCGGGTTTTCCCAGCAGCCACGCACTGGTGATGGGCGCGGTGCTGGGCGTGCTGTTGCCGCACACCGGCAGCGGCGCGCTGGTGGCCGCCATGGCGGCCGTGGCCCTGGGCACCGGCTGGGCGCGCGTGCACACCGGGGCGCACTTCCCGCTCGACGTGGCCGCCGGCCTGGCGCTGGGCGTGGCCAGCGGCTTGGCCTTCGGGCTCGTGCTCCCGGCATGATGGCCTGATTCCGGGCGCCTGGCGCCACGGGGGAACACCGATGGCGCGCCAGCGCGGCGCCCCGTCACACTGCGGGCACCATGACCGAGCCCGCCGCCGCCCCGTCCGATCACCACCCCGTCCTCATCGTCGGTGCCGGCCCTGCGGGCCTCGCGGTCGCCGGCAGCCTTCGCCTGCTGGGCCGCTCGTCCACCGTGGTCGACGAAGCCGCGCTGCCCGGTTCGTCCTGGCGCGAGCACTACGAGCGCCTGCACCTGCACACCGTCAAATCGCACTCGGCCCTGCCGGGCCTGCCGTTCCCCGACGCGGCGCCGCGCTACGTGCCCCGCCAGGGCGTGGTGGACTACCTCGAGGCCTACGCGCGGCACCACGGCATCGAGCCGCTGGGTGGCCAGACGGTGGTGCGCATCACCGCCGGGCCGACCGCCGAGCACGTGGCGCGCTGGCGCGTGCACACCGCCAGCGGCCGTGTGTTGACCGCCACCCACCTGGTGCTGGCCACCGGCGCCAACCGCGAACCGCGCACGCCCGTGTTGCCGGGGCAGGACGCCTTCACTGGCCGCGTGCTGCACAGCCACGCCTACCGCAACGCCGCGCCCTTCAAGGGCCAGAGCGTGCTGGTGGTGGGCATGGGCAACACGGGGGCCGAGATCGCGCTCGACCTGGCCGAGCAGGGCGTGGGCGTGGCTTTGTCGGTGCGCTCACCCGTCAACATCGTGTTGCGCGACGTGCTCGGTCGGCCCACGCAGCTCTCCAGCATCGCGCTGGCCAGGCTGCCCGAGCCCATCGGCGACGCCTGCGCCACGCTGCTGCGAAACCTCACCGTGGGCGATCTCTCGCGCTGGGGCCTGCGCACGCCGGCCGCCTCGCCGCTGCACCAGTTGCGCCACGAAGGCAAGACGCCCGTGATCGACGTCGGCACGCTCGCGCGCATCAAGCGCGGCGAGATCCCGGTGTACCCCGGCATCGCCACGCTCATGCGCGGCGGCGTGCGCTTCACCGACGGGCGCGGCCAGGCCTTCGACACCATCCTGCTCGCCACCGGCTACCAGCCCCTGCTGCAGGGGCTGTTCCCCAACCATCCCCTGCCGCTGGATGAGCGTGGCCTGCCCACGGTGCTGCACGGCGAGGGGCTGCTCGACGGCCTGCACTTCGTGGGCTTCGACATCCGCCAGCCGGGCGGGCTGCTGCGCACGATCGCGATGCAGGCCGAGCGCGTGGCCGAGCGCCTCGCGGGCGCGGCGGCGCCGGCCTGAGCGAGCCGCCTACTCCAATCGGCGCGCGCGGGTGGCGGGCGCGCCGATTGCCCTTTCGTCACATCCTCGGGCTTGCATCGCGTAAGAAATGCGCCCAGGATGCGACCCACCCCCATTCCGAACAACACCCGAGGAGCGCGCATGAAGGCGATCTGGAATGGCACCGTCGTTGCCGAAAGCGACGACATCGTGCTGGTCGAAGGCAACGCCTACTTTCCCGCCAGCGCCGTGCGCGCCGACGTGCTGCAGCACAGCAACCACCACACCTACTGTCCCTGGAAGGGGCAGGCCAGCTACCACAGCCTGCTCGTCGACGGCGAACTCAACCGCGACGCCGCCTGGTTCTACCCGGACCCCAAGCCCGAGGCCGAGATGGTGCGCGACCGCGTGGCCTTCTGGCGCGGCGTGCAGGTGGTGGACTGAGCATGCG
>NZ_DATIGV010000126.1:0-1656 GCF_035481345.1 Hydrogenophaga sp.
GCCGCCGCCAACAAGCGCATCGGCAACATCCTCAAGAAGTCCGAGGGCGTGGGCGAGGCTGTGAACCCGGCCCTGTTCCAGGAAGCCGCCGAGAAGGCCTTGTTCACCGCCATGCAAGCCACCGTGCCCGGGGCCGACGCCAGGTTCGAGGCCGGCGACTTCACCGCCAGCCTGCAGGCCCTGGCCGCGCTGCGTGCACCGGTCGACGCCTTCTTCGATGGCGTGATGGTCAACGCCGACGACCCCGCGCTCAAGGCCAACCGCCTGGCCCTGCTGCAGCAACTGCACCGCGCGATGAACCGCGTGGCCGATCTCTCGCGACTCGCGGCATGATCGCGGCATGAAACTCCTCATCCTCGATCGCGACGGCACGCTCAACCGCAGCCGCGACGACAAGGTCGCGTCGCCGGACGAGTGGGAGCCCCTGCCGGGCGCGCTCGAGGCGGTGGCGCGGCTCAACCACGGCGGCTGGCGCGTGGTGCTGGCCACCAACCAGTCTGGCATCGGCCGCGGCCTGTTCGACATGGCCTCGCTCAATGCCATCCACCTCAAGATGCACCGGCTGATGGCCGCCGCTGGCGCGCGCGTGGAAGCCATCTTCATCTGCCCGCACGCCCCCGAGGACGGCTGCGGCTGTCGCAAGCCCGCACCGGGGCTCTTCCACCAGATCGGCGCGCGCTTCGGCGTGCCGCTGGCCGAGGTGCCGGCCGCGGGCAACTCGCTGCGCCACGTGCAAGCCGCCGCCGCCGCCGGCTGCGCCACGCACCTGCTGCTCACGGGCCTGTCGGCGTCGCTCAGCGGCCAACCCTCCGTGGCCATTCCCGGCCTGCCGCCCGGCACCCAGGTGCACGCCGACCTGAGCGCCTTCGCCGACTGGCTGCTGGCCCAGGTCCCGCCCGCGTCCAAGCTTCCCGCCTGAGCACACCCCCGCATGATCGTCGTCAACTTCCTGCGCTCCGTCCTGCATCTGCTGGTGATGGTGGTCACCGTGATTCCCTGGGCGCTGGCGGTCATCGCGGCCTCGCCCTTCGTCAGCAGCACCACGCTGTACTGGATGTGCGCCAACTGGCTGCGCGTGGCCGTGCACAGCGGCACGTTGATCCTGGGCATCCGCAACCGCGTCACGGGATGGGAGAACCTGCCCGTGGGCAGCACCGCACCGGCCGTGCTGCTGCTCAAGCACCAGTCCACGTGGGAAACCTTCGCCATGCCCACGCTCATGCCGCACCCGCTGGCCTACGTGTTCAAGAAGGAGCTGCTCTATGTGCCCTTCTTCGGCTGGGCCATGGGCCGGCTCGACATGATCCACATCGACCGCAGCAAGCGCACCCAGGCCTTCAACAAGGTGGTCGAACAGGGCCAGCGCCTGCTCGACCAGGGCACCTGGGTGATCATGTTCCCCGAGGGCACGCGCATCCCGCGCGGCGAGAAGGGCAGCTACAAGACCGGCGGCACGCGCCTGGCCGTGGCCACGGGCGCGCCGGTGATCCCCATCGCCGTCAGCTCGGCCAAGTGCTGGCCGCGCAAGGCCTTCATCAAGCGCCCCGGTGTGGTCGACTTCTCCATCGGCAAGCCCATCCCCAGCCAGGGCCGCGAGGCGGACGAGCTCATGCGCGAGGTCGAGGCCTGGATCGAGGGCGAGATGCGCCGGCTCGA
>NZ_DATIGV010000127.1:0-49163 GCF_035481345.1 Hydrogenophaga sp.
TACGCGAAGCTGGCCAAGCACATCATCGAGAACGACATGCTCAATGGCGAGGTGATCCGCCTGGATGGCGCCATCCGGCTCGCCCCTCGATAAGGCGATGCATCGGGCGTAGAGTCGCGCCATGAAGCGCTGGCTCTCGCCTCTCTTTCTCTCGCTGATGCTGGCGGCCTGCGCTCAACCGCCGGCCTCACCTCCCCAACCCGAAGCGGCCTCCGGCCTCACCGCCAAGCCTGGCTGGTCGTTCCAGCGTCAGGCCGTGGCCGCGGCCAACCCGCTCGCCACCGAGGCCGGCGCACAGATCCTGCGCGAGGGGGGCAGCGCGGTCGATGCGACGATCGCGGTGCAGATGGTGCTCACGCTGGTGGAGCCGCAGTCCAGCGGCATCGGCGGTGGCGCCTTTCTGCTGCACTGGGACGGCCGGCGCGTGCAGGCCTTCGATGGCCGAGAAACCGCGCCCGCCGCCGTGGACGAGCGCCTGTTCCTCGACGACCGGGGCCAGCCGATGCCCTTTGCCCAGGCCGTGGCCAGCGGCCGTTCGGTGGGTGTACCGGGCGCCGTGGCCATGCTCGCGCTGGCCCACCGCCAGCACGGCCGCCTGCCCTGGGCGCGGCTGTTCCAGCCCGCCATCGACCTCGCCGAGCGCGGCTTCGCCGTGAGCCCGCGGCTGCACACGCTGCTGGCCGCCGAAAAGGCCTTGCCGACCGACCCCGTGGCGCGCGCCTACTTCTACCGCCCCGACGGCACGCCCCACCCCGTGGGCCACACGCTGCGCAACCCCGAACTCGCGGCGGTGCTGCGCGAGATCGCCGCCACCGGCCCCCAGGCACTGGTCGAAGGCCCGATCGCGCGCGCCATCGTCGAGAAAGTGCGCCAGCACCCCACCCTGCCCGGCGCGCTGACGCAGGACGACCTGCGCCGCTACCAGCCGCGCGAGCGCGAGGCCCTGTGCCACCCGCTGCGCACCGGCGGGCGCTGGGTGCGCGTCTGCGGCTTCCCGCCGCCCAGCTCCGGCGGCATCGCGGTCGGGCAGATCCTGGGCCTGCTCTCGCGCACGCCGCAGGCCATGGCCTCGCTGCGCAACGGCCTGCCCGGCGCCGACTGGCTGCACGCCTACACGGAAGCCTCGCGCCTGGCCTTCGCGGACCGCGCCCAGTACGTGGCCGACCCCGACTTCGTGCCCGCGCCGGGTGGCGACTGGCGCAGCCTGCTCGACCCCGACTACCTGAACGCGCGCGCCACGCTCATCGGCCCGCAGCGCCTGCCGAACGCCGAGCCGGGCCGCCCCGCCGGCACGCCACTGGCCTACGCACCCATGCCGCCGCAGCCCGAGGCCGGCACCAGCCACATCAGCATCGTCGATGGCCAGGGCCAGGCGCTGGCCATGACAACCACCATCGAATCGGCCTTCGGCGCGCGGCTCATGGTGAGCACCAACCCCGCGCGCCCCGGCGGCTTCCTGCTCAACAACGAACTCACCGACTTCAGCTTCGCGCCCGCCGATGCGCAGGGTCGCCCGATCGCCAACCGCGTGCAGCCGGGCAAGCGCCCGCGCTCGTCCATGGCGCCCACGCTGGTGTTCGACGCGCAGACGGGCGAGCCGATCATGAGCGCGGGCAGCCCGGGCGGCGGGCTGATCATTCACTACACGGCCAAGGCCCTGCACGGCACGCTGCACTGGAACCTGCACCCGCAGGCCGCGCTGGACCTGCCCAACTTCGGCACGCTGGGCGGGCCGCTGATGCTGGAGCTCAACCGCTTTCCCGAAGCCACCGTGCAGGCCCTGCGCGCCCTGGGCCATACGGTGCAGACGGTGGAGATGACCAGCGGCGCGCAGGCCCTGGTGCGACGTGGTAGCCGCTGGCTGGGCGGTGCTGACCCGCGGCGCGAGGGCATCGTCGCGGGCGACTGATGCCGATGGCCCCAGGGGGTAAGCTAGCCACCCTTCAATATGGCCATCCCTCAGAGCTTCATCCAGGAACTGCTCAACCGCGTCGACGTGGTCGACGTGGTGGGCCGCTACGTGCAGCTCAAGAAAGGCGGTGCCAACTTCATGGGGCTGTGCCCCTTTCACGGCGAGAAGTCGCCGTCCTTCAGCGTCAGCCCGTCCAAGCAGTTCTATCACTGCTTCGGCTGCGGGGCCAATGGCAACGCCATCGGCTTCCTCATGGAGCACGCGGGCATGGGCTTCGTGGAGGCCGTGAAGGACCTGGCCGCGCAGGTGGGCCTGCAGGTGCCCGACGACGGCGCCTCGCCCCAGGACCGCGAGCGCGCCGCGCAACAGCGCCAGCAGCAGGCCACGCTCAACGACGTGCTGGACAAGGCCGCGCGCGACTACCAGAAGGCACTGAAGGCCTCGCCCCGCGCCATCGACTACCTCAAGGGCCGTGGCCTGTCGGGCCAGATCGCCAAAGTCTTCGGCCTGGGCTACGCGCCCGAGGGCTGGCGCCACCTGGCCGGCGTGTTCCCCGACTACCAGTCGCCGCTGCTGGTCGAGTCGGGCCTGGTGATCGAGCACGCCGATGAGAAAGGCCAGGACGGCCAGGCCAAGCGCTACGACCGCTTCCGCGACCGCGTGATGTTTCCCATCCGCAACGTCAAGGGCGAGTGCATCGGCTTCGGCGGGCGCGTGCTCGACAAGGGCGAGCCCAAGTACCTCAACTCGCCCGAGACCCCCGTCTTCAGCAAGGGCCGCGAACTCTACGGCCTGTTCGAGGCCCGCACCGCCATCCGCCAGCATGGCTACGCCTTGGTGACCGAGGGTTACATGGACGTGGTCGCGCTCGCGCAACTGGGCTTCGGCAACGCCGTGGCCACGCTGGGCACGGCCTGTACGGCCGACCACGTGCAAAAGCTCTTTCGCTTCACCGACGCGGTGGTGTTCAGCTTCGACGGCGACGCCGCCGGCCGGCGCGCCGCGCGCAAGGCCCTGGACGCTGCCCTGCCCTGGGCCAGCGACACGCGCAGCGTGAAGTTCCTGTTCCTGCCCACCGAGCACGACCCCGACAGCTTCATCCGCGAGCACGGCACCGAGGCCTTCGCCGCGCGCGTGAAGGAGGCCGTGCCGCTGTCGCGTTTCCTGCTGGACGCCGCCAGCGCCGACTGCGAGCTCGACACCGCCGAGGGCCGCGCGCGCATGGCCAGCCAGGCGCGCCCACTGTGGAGCGCGCTGCCCGAGGGGGCGCTCAAGAGCCAGTTGCTGGCCGACATCGCCCACACCGCTGCGCTGGACGCGCAAGACCTGCTGCGCCTGTGGGCGCCTTCGGGCGGCCGCGGCCCGACCGGTGGCGCACCGCGCTCGGCCCGAGCACGCCAGGAACCCGGGGAACACGACCAGGCCCACGAGCGCGAGCCGGGTTACGAGCACGCCGGCGGGTACCGGCAGGCCGGCGGGTACGAGGCCCGTGGCACGCGCCGCCAGCGACAGGCCGCGACCCAGCACGCCTGGCAAGGCCGTGCACGGAGCGGGCGACGCGGCCTGATGAGCCGGGAGGATCGCGCCCTGGGCCTGCTGCTGTCCAACACCCAGTCCTGGGACCAGCTCTCCGCCGACGACCACCACCTGCTGGCCGCGCTGCCCGCCCCGCACGGCCCCCTGTTCGCCTGGCTGGAGGCGCAGTTGCACGAGCACGGTCACCAGCCCTGGGCGGCTCTGCGCGAGGCCTTGCGCGGCCACGAGCACGAGGCCCTGGCCTGCCAGCAGGTCGAGCACTGCGCCCTGACGCCGGGTGCGGAGGAGGACGCCGAGGAACTGGCCGGCGTCATGCTGCGCCTGCGCATCGAGCACCTGAAGGCGCTGGAGGTCGAGGCCATCGCCCGCGCCGGCAGCGACCCGGCCGAACTGCGGCGTTATGCCGACATTCAGGCACAACGCAAGGCTCTGGAACACCAGATCGGGGCCGCCCCGGTATAATCCTGGGTTGCACCGCAAGCGCGACAGCAGCACCTCCGGCACCGGCCCGGCCCTCCTGCAAGGGCTACATGGCAACCCAGCCTGGCCACCCCGCCCTCCCCGGGCGCGCGGAACCCCGCAAGGACTGCACACCAAATGATCGCCCGACAGCTTGCCGACCCGCCCGCACCGGCCCGTGGTGGGTTCGTGCTCTTCCAAAACCACCGGTTCGACCCCATGTAGGGTCTTCTGGCGGCTGTTGAGTGTTCTGCCGGTCCCATCGACGTTTTTTTGAGGTGTCCATGCCCACGAAGAAAGCCAGTCCGTCCGCTGCCGCTACCAAGACCGCCGCCAAGAAGGCCGCTCCCGCCAAGGCAAAACCGGTGGCCGCCCCCAAGAAAGCCCCCGCAGTGACGACCAAGACCCCCACCAAAGCCGCCGCCACGGCCGCACCGGCCAAGAAGGCCGCCGCCAAGACGACCGCCAGCAGCACCGCCAAGAAAGCCAAGCCCGAGGCCCTGAGCGAGGAATTGCTCGAGGACGCGCCGGCGAAGAAGAAACCCGGCCGCCCCGCCAAGGCCGCGGCCGACAAGCCCGCCGCCAAGCGCGGCCGCAAGCCCAAGGCCGATGCCAAGGGCGGCAAGGCCGGGGAAGACCTCGACGACGCCGACCTCTCCGACATCGACGAAGACCTGGGTGGCGAGGAACTGCCCGAGGAAGTAGCGGCCGTCGACGAAACGCAGCCGACCGAGAAGGCCAAGCCGCTGCGCATGAAGATCAGCAAGGCGAAGGAACGCGCGCTGATGAAGGAATTCGGCCTGGATGAAACCATCCTGTCCGAAGAAGAAGCCCGCGCCCGCCGCGAACGCCTCAAGACCCTGATCAAGCTGGGCAAGACGCGCGGCTACCTCACGCACGGCGAGATCAACGACCACCTGCCCGACAAGCTCGTCGAGGCCGAGACCCTGGAAGTCGTGGTCTCGCTGCTCAACGACATGGGCGTGGCCGTCTACGAACAGACGCCCGACGCCGAGACCCTGCTGCTCAACAACACCGGCCCCACCGCCGCCACCGAAGAGGAAGCGGAAGAGGAAGCCGAGGCCGCCCTGTCCACCGTGGACAGCGAATTCGGCCGCACCACCGACCCGGTGCGCATGTACATGCGCGAGATGGGCACGGTGGAACTGCTCACGCGCGAAGGCGAGATCGAGATCGCCAAGCGCATCGAGGGCGGCCTGCACAGCATGATGGAGGCGATCAGCGAGTCGCCCGCCACCATCGCCGAGATCCTGGCCATGGCCGAGGAAATCCGCGAAGGCAAAGTCGTCATCTCCACCGTGGTGGACGGCTTTGCCGACGCCGACGAGGCCGACGACTACGTGGCCGAGGAAGACTTCGACGACTACGACGAGGCCGACGACGACGACGGCAAGGGCGGCTCCAAGGCGCTCACGCGCAAGCTCGAGGAACTCAAGCGCGAGGCGCTGGAACGCTTCGACGCGCTGCGCGGCATGTTCGAGAAGCTGCACAAGACCTACGACAAGGAAGGCTACGGCGGTGCCGTCTACGTGAAGACGCAGCAGGCCATCACCGAGAAGCTGATGACCATCCGCTTCACGGCCAAGGCGATCGAGAAGCTGTGCAGCACGGTGCGCGGCCAGGTCGACGAGATCCGCAAGAAGGAGCGCGAGCTGCGCCGCATCATCGTGGACAAGTGCGGCATGCCGCAGGAAACCTTCATCAAGGACTTCCCGCCCAACCTGCTCAACCTCAAGTGGGTGGAGAAGCAGGCCGCCGCGGGCAAGCCCTGGAGTGTCATCCTCGAGCGCAACATCCCGCCGGTGCAGGAGCTGCAGCAAGGCCTGATCGACATCCAGAACAGCGTCGTGGTGCCCATCGACCACCTGAAGGACATCCACAAGCGCATGAACAACGGCGAGGCCTCCTCGCGCGACGCCAAGAAGGAAATGATCGAGGCCAACCTGCGCCTGGTGATCTCGATCGCGAAGAAGTACACCAACCGCGGCCTGCAGTTCCTCGACCTGATCCAGGAAGGCAACATCGGCCTGATGAAGGCGGTGGACAAGTTCGAGTACCGCCGCGGCTACAAATTCTCGACCTACGCCACCTGGTGGATCCGCCAGGCCATCACGCGCTCGATCGCCGACCAGGCGCGCACGATCCGCATCCCGGTGCACATGATCGAGACCATCAACAAGATGAACCGCATCAGCCGCCAGCACCTGCAGGAGTTCGGCTTCGAGCCCGATGCGTCCATCCTGGCCGAGAAGATGGAGATGCCCGAGGACAAGATCCGCAAGATCATGAAGATCGCGAAGGAGCCGATCTCGATGGAAACCCCCATCGGCGACGACGACGATTCGCACCTGGGCGACTTCATCGAGGACACCACCAACACCGCTCCGATCGAGGCCGCCATGCAGGCCGGCCTGCGCGAGGTGGTGAAGGAGATCCTCGACAGCCTCACGCCGCGCGAGGCCAAGGTGCTGCGCATGCGCTTCGGCATCGAGATGTCCACCGACCACACGCTGGAAGAAGTGGGCAAGCAGTTCGACGTGACGCGCGAGCGCATCCGCCAGATCGAGAGCAAGGCGGTGCGCAAGCTCAAGCACCCCAGCCGCAGCGACAAGCTGCGCAGCTTCATCGACTCGCTCTGATCGGGTCGATCCGGAAGAAGGGAGCCGTCGGCTCCCTTTTTTCATGCGCGCCTCGCCGACCATCGGTACTGGGCGGCGCCACGGGCCCTTCTCACAATGGCGGAGCCCGCACCGGGTGACACCGAATGGGAGCGTCCATGGAAACCGCCCAGGCCGACGAGGCCCGCCTCGAGATCGAAAGCTTCATGCACTGGCTGCTGGATTTCCTGGAGGCACTCAAGGAAGACCTGAGACAGCCCCTCCTGTTGGACAGCGCCATGCGCGCTCACCTGCGCGACGCCTGGCCCTCCTTTCGCCGGGACTTCGATGACAGCGGCTGGGTGGGCCGCATCAAGGACGTGTCCGAGGACGACCTGGCCAGGCACGGCTTGTACGGCGCGCAATTGACGCTGAAACTGTTTGCGGTGCGCTATCTGCTGGAGTGCTTCTATCGCCTGCGGGACCAGCGCCTGGCCGACCCTGAGGGGCAGCGCTGGCAGGCCCGCGTGGACGCGCCGGCCCGATCGGCGGCGGCGACAGCCGTTGCCAATGCACCATCGCTGCCCGAGCGGATCAGAAGCGTGCGCGACGCGCTCAAGCGGCTCATCGAGGGCATCGACGTTTTCCTCGAAAGCGTGGTGGCCGCCGCCAATCTCAATGGCGCGGTGGTGGAGATCAAGAAGCTGTTCGGACTGGCCGTCGAGGCCTGAGCGGGTTCACTGGCCCCGGGCTTTCGCGACCCGTTCCAGATAACCCGTGGCCGCATCGGCTTCACGGGAAAGGTCCCAGTCCGGCAGCAGCGCGATCAGCAACGCCCGCAAATGCCGATACATTCATCGGCCATGCAGCTCAATCTGTCGACCCGCGAACTGCGCGCCTTCGTGGCGCTGGCCGAGCAACGTCACTTCACGCGCGCGGCCGCGTTGTGCCACCTGTCGCAACCGGCGTTCTCGGCGCTCATCCGCTCGCTGGAGGAGCACGTGGGCGGCCGCCTGTTCGACCGCACCACTCGGCAGGTGGAGCTCACCACCGAGGGCGCGGCCTTCCTGGAGGCGGCGTTGCGCCTGCTGCGCGACGCCGAGGACGCGGTGTCCGATGTGCGCGACCACGTGGCGCGGCGGCGCGGTCGCGTGGCCATCGCGGCCCTGCCCTCGCTCGCCGCCGGCTGGCTGCCACCGCTGCTGGCGCGGTTCCACCGCGAGCACCCGGGCATCGAACTCGACGTGGCCGACGTGCTGTCCGATGGCTGCGTGGCGCGTGTGCAGGCCGGTCACGCCGACTTCGCGCTGGCCTCGACGCGCGCCAACGTCGGGGGGCTGCGCACCGAGCGCTTCTGCGCCGACGCCTTCCACGCCGTCTTCCGCAAGGACCATCCCCTGGCCGCCGAGACGGGCCGGCTCAAGCTGTCCGAACTTGGCGCCTGGCCCATCATTCAGCTGGCGCGCTCCAGCAGCGTGCGCCAACACGTGGAGGCGGCGATCTACCCGAACCGGCTGCAAACCCTGCTGGAGCTGGAGCAGCTCAGCTCGGTGGCCGCCATGGTGCGCGAGGGCCTGGGCATCTCGATCGTGCCCTCACTCACGCTCTTTCACTTCGACCACAAGGACCTGCGCGCGCGCCCGGTGGTGTCGGCCGGCCTCAAGCGCCAGGTGTTCCTGGTGCGCCGCGCCGACCGGGCGCTGTCGTCGGCGGCGCAGGGGCTGTATGAGTTGCTGATGGCGAACCGGCCGGGGGCGCGGCGCTGATTCAATGCGCCGACAGCCGCATGTCCCGGGCGAATGCCGCCAGTGTGACGATGCGGCAGGCGGGGCGCGAACGAAACGCATCCGCCAAGCTCAGCAGATCGCCATCACCAGACACCAGCCAGCGCGCACGCCCGGCCATTGCCAGCTGCAGGAACGGCAGGTCCGCCGGGTCGCGGCAATCGGGCACCAGCGGTGGCGGCTGTGGCACGCGCACCACCTCGGCATGCGGAAGGTAGTCCGCCAACAACGATTCCTGGTCGCTCTCATTCAGGCGAAAACGCGGGTAGGCCAGGACACGCAGGAGTTCGCGCACGGTGTCCGTACTCACCAGGGGCGTGAATACCCCCTGCTGCCAGGCCTGGCGCAACACGCCGGCCACGCCACCGCCAAACACCAGGGCAGACAGGACGACGTTGGTGTCGAGCACCACACGCGGTGGCGCACCGCTCATGCGCGGGGCTTGCGCTTCTTGCCGGCGAGGGGGCGGGCCGTGGCGCCTGCGTATGCCGGCCCTTCGGGCTCGGATACGCGCAGAGCCTCGGGCGCCGGGGCGCCACGGGCCCAGGCCACGGCACCGGCGATGTCCTTGGCGTCGATGGCGAGTTCGCTCAGCTTGGCGCGCACGGCGTCCGCACGCTGCAAGCGCACGGGCGTCAGCACGATCTGGCCCGCGCGCACGTCCACCTCGAAGTACTCAGCCGCGCCCACAGCCTCGGTGGCCGCCTTGGGGAGCGTCAGCTGGTTCTTGGAGGTGAGCTTGGCAAGCATGAAAAAGCGGTAGAGCAAGGAATCCTTACTCTACCGCCTCAGACGGGCCACCGCAAGCCTCAGCCCATGTGCAGCCCACCGTTCACCGAGAAATCGGCTCCGGTGGAATAGCCCGCCTCGTCGCCCGCCAGCCAGGCGATGATCGATGCGATCTCGCTCGGTTCGCCCAGGCGCTTGACCGGCACGGTGGCGACGATCTTGTCGAGCACGTCGGTGCGGATGGCCTTGACCATGTCGGTGCCGATGTAGCCCGGGCTCACGGTGTTCACCGTGACGCCCTTGTTGGCCAGCTCCTGCGCCAACGCCATGGTGAAGCCGTGCATGCCGGCCTTGGCGGCCGAGTAGTTGGTCTGGCCCGCCTGGCCCTTCTCGCCGTTGACCGAGCTGATGTTGATGATGCGGCCCCAGCCCTTTTCCACCATGTCGGGCACGACCTGTTTGGTCACGTTGAACATGGAGTTGAGGTTGGTGCTGATCACCGCGTCCCAGTCCTCGCGCGTCATCTTGAGGAACATGCGGTCGCGCGTGATACCCGCGTTGTTGACCAGCACGTCGATGGAGCCATGGTCGGCCTTGGCCTTGGAGAACGCGGCCACGGTGGAGTCCCACTCGGCCACATTGCCCACGCTGGCGTGGAAGGTGAAGCCCTGTGCCTTCTGCTCGTCGAGCCACTTCTGGAAGTCGCGCGTGGGGCCGCAGCCGGCGATGACCTTGAAGCCTTCCTTGTGCAGGCGCTGGCAGATGGCGGTGCCGATGCCCCCCATGCCGCCGGTGACGTATGCAACCTTCTGTGCCATGTTGACCTTCCTAAACGTTGTTGTTGAATGCCTTCATGCTATCTGGGCGCTCAGCGCTCCACAGCGAGGGAAACCCCCATGCCGCCACCGATGCACAAGGCCGCGAGGCCGCGCTTGGCGTCGCGGCGCTGCATTTCGTGCAACAGGGTCACGAGCACGCGGCAGCCGGATGCACCGATCGGGTGCCCGATGGCGATGGCGCCGCCGTTGACGTTCACGCGCGCCGGGTCGATGTCGAGTGCCTTGTTCACCGCGCAGGCCTGGGCCGCGAAGGCCTCGTTGAGCTCGAACAGATCGATGTCGGCGGCCTTCCAGCCCGCGCGCGCCAGCGCCTTCTTCGAGGCGGGCACGGGGCCCATGCCCATGGTGGCCGGGTCCAGACCGCTGGTGCCATAGGCCGCGATGCGCGCCAGGGGCTTGAGGCCCAGCGACGCCGCCTTCTTCGCCGTCATCACCACCACGGCAGCGGCGCCGTCGTTGATGCCACTGGCGTTGCCGGCCGTGACCGTGCCCGCCTTGTCGAAGGCGGGGCGCAAGCCGGCCAGCGCGTCGGCGCTGGTCTTCTTGTTGATGAACTCGTCGGCGTCGAAGATCAGCGGGTCGCCCTTCTTCTGAGGAATGGCCACGCCCACGATCTCGTCCTTGAAGCGGCCGGCGTCCTGCGCGGCGGCGGCCTTCTGCTGGCTGCCCAGGGCCAGGGCGTCCTGCATGTCGCGCGTGATGCCGTGGGCCTTGGCCACGTTCTCGGCGGTGATGCCCATGTGGTACTGGTTGTAGACGTCCCACAGGCCGTCCACGATCATGGTGTCGGTCATCTTCCAGTCGCCCATGCGCTGGCCGTCGCGGCTGCCATTGAGCACGTGCGGCGCGGCGCTCATGTTCTCCTGGCCACCGGCGATGACGATCTCGCTGTCGCCGGTCTGGATGGCCTGGGCCGCGAGCATCACGGCCTTGAGGCCCGAGCCGCACACCGCGTTGATGGTGAGCCCGGGCGTTTCCTTGGCGATGCCGGCCTTCATCAGTGCCTGGCGCGCGGGATTCTGGCCCACGCCGGCCGCCAGCACCTGGCCCATGATCACTTCGCCGATGGCGTCGTTGGGCAGGCCGGTGCGTTCCAGCAGGGCCTTGATGACGGTGGCGCCGAGCTCGGTGGCGGGCGTCTTGGCGAGCGCGCCGCCGAACTTGCCGACGGCGGTGCGGGCGGCGGCGACGATGACGATGTCTTCCATGGTTTCTCCTGAGTGATTCGAATGGGGTGGTTCAGGCTTTCGCCTTGACGTATCGGCCTGGCGCCGGCTCGATGGCGCCGTAGGCCCTGCCCCGGCCATAGGCCTTGGGCGCGGGAATCTGCTTGCCCGCCAGTGGCTTGAGCCAGGCGGCCCAATCGCCCCACCAACTGCCCGGGTGTTCGGTGGCCTTGGCGATCCAGTCCTTCACGTCCTTGGGGAAGCTGGTGCCCGATGAGGTCCAGTGGCTGCGCTTGCCCTTGTTGGCGGGGTTGATGACGCCCGCGATGTGGCCCGAGGCGCCCATGACGAAGCGCTTCTTGCCCGGGAACAGCTGCGTGCTGCCGTAGGCCCCGCCGATGGGCACGATGTGGTCCTCGCGCGAGCCGTAGATGTAGACCGGCAGCTTGACCTGGCGGAAGTCGATCTTCTGCCCGCACACGGTGACCTCGCCGGGCTTGATCAGGTCGTTCTGCAGGTACATGTGGCGCAGGTACCAGGCGTAGTACGGCCCGGGCAGGTTGGTGCTGTCGGAGTTCCAGTACAAGAGGTCGAATGGCGGCGGGGTTTCGCCCTTGAGGTAGTTGCCCACCACGTAGTTCCACACCAGGTCGTTGGGCCGCAGGAAGCTGAAGGTGGTGGCAAGGTCGCGCCCGGGCATGAGGCCGCCGCCGTTGAACTGCATCTCGCGGAACTGGACGAAGTTCTCGTCGATGAACACGTCGAGGATGCCGGTGTCGGAGAAGTCGAGCAGCGTGGTGAGGAAGGTGGCGCTGTGCACCGGCTGCTGCCCGCGCGCCGCCAGCACGGCCAGCGCCGTGCCGAGCATGGTGCCGCCGACGCAGAAGCCAAGGGCGTTGATGTCCTCGGCGCCGCTGATGTCGCGCACCACGTCGATGGCCTTGATGACGGCGTCCTCGATGTACTGATCCCAGGTGGTCTTCGCGAGCGATTCGTCGGGGTTGCGCCAGCTCACCACGAAGGTGCGGTGACCCTGCTCCACCGCGTAGCGGATGAGCGAGTTCTCGGGCTGCAGGTCGAGGATGTAGAACTTGTTGATGCAGGGCGGTACCAGCAGGAAAGGCCGCTCGTACACCTTGGCCGTGAGCGGCTTGTACTCGATGAGCTGGAACAGTTCGTTCTCGAACACCACCGCGCCTTCGGTGGTGGCCACGTTCCTGCCCACCTCGAAGACGCTCTCGTCCGTCATGGACACGTGGCCCTGCTTGATGTCGTGCAACAGGTTGGCCACGCCTTTGGCGATGCTCTCGCCCTGGGTCTCGATGGCCTTCTTCTGCGCCTCGGCGTTGAAGGCCAGGAAGTTGCTCGGCGCGCTGGCGTCGATCCACTGCTGCACGGCGAAGCGCACGCGGGCCCGGGTCTTGGCGTCGCCCTGCACGGCCTCGGCCATGGTCATGAGCGTGCGCGCGTTGAGCAGGTAGGTGGCGGCGGTGAAAGCCGACACCGGGTTGGCGGCCCACGCGTCGGCGGCGAAGCGGCGGTCGCCCTCGGGCTTGGCGGACAGGCCCTGGTTCCACAGGGCCACGGCGTCCTTCAGGTAGTTCTGCTGGATCTCGAGCAGCGTGGCCGGATCGAACGAGGCCGGGGTGCCGGCGGCCTGCTGGAACAGCTCGTTCAAGGCGGGCATGCCCATGGGCGCGGCGCCTTGCGCGGGCGGCATGAAGGCCTGGAAGGCAGACCAGGCGTCGGGCGTGGGCACCGCCTGCCCCGCCACGCCGGGAAAACGCTGCGCCAGTTGCGTCCATTGCTGCACCAGGTTTTGCTGGAACTGTTGCGCCGCCTGAGCCCAGTCGGTCGTGTCGTTCTTGTTGCCCGATGCCATGCCAGTCTCCTCAGCTTTCACGCAAGGCCTACAGTGTCGGCCCTTGTCTCCATGAGAGTTCCAGTATCCCTGCGCGGCCCATTGATGGCTTGACGCAGCTCAACCAGAAAGCAAGCCGTGTACCTGATCGT
Organism: Hydrogenophaga sp.; assembly: GCF_035481345.1. Lineage (GTDB taxonomy): Bacteria > Pseudomonadota > Gammaproteobacteria > Burkholderiales > Burkholderiaceae_C > Hydrogenophaga. The sequence continues at coordinate 13,057 of NZ_DATIGV010000127.1, forward strand.
GATCGGCTGGATGTATGTCGTCCTGATGATGTCGGTGGCCGAGGCCACGAACACGACCGGCACGGTGCTCGGGGGCATTGTGACCTTTTTTCTTTACGGCATCCTGCCCGTCGGCATCGTGGTTTACGTGATGCGCGCGCCGCAGCGCCGCAGGGCGATCAAGGCGCGCGAAGCGGCCGAGGACGCGGCCCGTGCGGACGCTGCCGCGCCCGATGAACCGGCCGCCTCAGCCCAGCCAGACGCAGGCGGCGAAGCGCCCGGTGCTGCCGAGCCGGGCGGCGTCGCGCCGGTGCGAAAAGAACCGTGAGGCGTCGCTGACGGTGCACCAGGCGGCGCTGCCGTCGTTGCCGTGCACCGAGCGCAGCCCGGCCGCTGTCAGGCGCTGGCGGGCGAGCCCGGGCAGATCGGCCCACCATTTGCCGCGCGTGGCGTGAGGGCGGAAGTGGTCCACCGCCGCGCGGTCGGCGGTCACGAAGGCCTCCCACACCTCCTCGCCCACCTCGAAGGCCTTAGGGCCGATGGCGGGGCCCAGCCAGGCGATCACCTCGCCCGGGCCCGCCACCTCGCGCAGCGCCTTCAGCGTGGACTCGAGCACACCGCCGTGCAGGCCGCGCCAGCCCGCGTGCGCGGCGGCCACCGCGTGGCCGCTGGTGTGCGCGAACAGCACGGGCAGGCAATCGGCCACCATGATGGTGGCGGCCACGCCGGGCGCGTGGACCACCGCGGCGTCGGCCTCGGTGCCGTCGGGCGTGTCGGCGTCGAGCACCACCACGCCGGTGCCGTGCACCTGGCGCAGGAACACCGGGCGCGCGGGCGCAGTCAGCGCGGTCAGGCGCCCGCGATTGGCCGCCACGGCGGCGGGGTCGTCGCGCACGTGGTCGCCGAGGTTGAGGCTGTCGAAGGGCGGCGCCGACACGCCGCCCGCGCGGACGGTGCACAGCGCGCGCACGCCGGCGGGCGCCGGCCAATCGGGCGCGATGGGCTGAGGGAGGGCGGTGGCGCTGTCGGCCATCAGGCCTCGGCGTCGGGGCAGGCCGAGGGCTGTGCCCGCTGGAAGGCGTCGAGCGCCATGCAGGCCTCGAACGCGGCCATGGTGCGCGGCAGGCCGCTGAAGTCGACCTTGAAGCGCTGGCCGTTGAAGATCTGCGGCACCAGGCAGCAATCAGCCAGGGTGGGCGCGTCGCCGTGGCAGAAGCGCCCCGCCGGAGCGGCGGCGAGTTGCTTCTCGAAGGCCTCCAGCCCCGTGCGCACCCAGTGGCGGTACCAGGTGTTCTTGGGCTCTTCCTCCACCTTCAGTTCGTGGACGAGGTACTTGAGCACGCGCAGGTTATTGATCGGGTGGATCTCGCAGGCCACGATCTGCGACAGCGCGCGCACGCGGGCGCGGCCCAGGGCGTCGGCCGGCAGCAGCTTCGCGCCGGGCTGCGTCTCGTCCAGGTACTCGATGATGGCCATGGACTGCGTCAGCAGCGTGCCATCGTCCAGCTCCAGCGAGGGCACCAGGCCTTCGGGCAACTGGCCGGCCCAGGCCGCCTGCTTGTGCTCGCCGCGCGCGATGTGCACCGGCACGTACTCATAGGGCAGGCCCTTGAGGTTGAGCGCGATGCGCACGCGAAACGAGGCGGAGGAGCGGAAGTAGTTGTAGAGCTTCATGGGGCAGAAGCATACCCAGATGTCCCGCCGCTCTGCGCTAGCATATTGCCCGCTCTCGACAGCGGGTGGAGGAGAACATGAACAATGTACGTGCGCTGGCGGCCTGTCTGGCCGCTGCGCTGGTGGCGGGCTGCGCCACTTTCGCCGTGCCGGCCTACAGCCCGGACTACCCCAGCCTGGACCGGCTCAAGGTCCAGGGCTTGGCGCCCGTCGCCCTTGGAACGGTCGAGCCACGCGACCCGGACCACCCGGTCAACCGCCTGACGCTGCGTGGCGCGCCCTTCGCGCCGCAGGGCAGTGGCTTTGCGGCCTATCTTGAGTCGGCCCTGCGCACCGACCTCACCGAGCTGCGCCGCCTGGACCCGAATGCGTCCACGCGGCTGGATGCCACGCTGCTCAAGAACGACTTCGACGTCTCGGGCGTCTCCACCGGCACCGGCTTCATGCGCGTGCGCCTGGTCGTCACGCGCGCCGGCCAGACGCGCCTGGACAAGACCTACGAAGCCAACACGAGTTTCCCCAGCCACCTGGCCGCCAACGTGGCCGTGCCGCGCGCCCAGGCCGAGTACCCCACCCTGGTGCGCGCGCTGTTGCGCAACGTCTATACCGACCCGGCCTTCCAGGCCGCCCTGCAACCTTGATCTTCCAGGAGCGCTTCATGCATGTCGTTCGAATCGCGCGATTGACGGCCGCGCTGGCCTTTGCGGCATTGATGGCTGCCTGCGCCCATCCCATCGGCATCGGCCCGCTCGAGACCCCGGTGCGCAACGAAGCCGGCCTGAGTGCGCGCAAGGCGGCCTATGTCATGACCGATGCGGACCGCGCGCGCGAGGTCGTCACGCCCGGCGGTGGCGGCGACAAGATCAGCTACTTTCCCTACCGGGACCTGGAAAAGGCGATCCGCGACGCGCTGCGCGCCGTCTACAGCGACGTCTTCGTGGTCTCCGCGGCCAACGACGCCAAGGCGATCAACGAGCTGGGTGCCAGCGTCGTCTACACACCGAGCGTCGTCACGACCTCGTCCTCGCCGTCGATCTTCACCTGGCCGCCCACGGAATTCGGCATCGAGCTGAGCTGCGCGGTCGCGGACGCCGCGGGTCAGCCGCTGGCGCCGCTGAAGGTGCAGGCCAAGGGCACGGCCGAGTTCGCGGAATTCAAGAGCGACTTCGGCCTGGCCGGGCGGCGCGCGGCCTCGCAGCTGTCGGAGCAGTTGAAACAGGCCGTGCTGGCCCGCCCGGACCTTCGCTGACACCGCCCGGCGGCCGGCCTCAGGCGCCGGCCAGAGCCGGGTAGTCGGTGTAGCCCTTCTCGCCGCCGCCGTAGAAGGTGGCCTTGTCGGGCGGGTTGAAGGGGCCGCCCTGGCGCAGGCGCGCCACCAGGTCCGGGTTGGCGATGAAGGGCTTGCCGAAGGCCACGAGGTCCGCACCGTCTTTCAGCGACTGCTCGGCCAGCGCGAGGTCGTAGCCGTTGTTGACCATCCACGCGCCCTTGCCGCCCGCGTCGCGCCAGGCCTGGCGCAGCGCGGCGTAGTCGAAGGGGCGGTCGTCGAGCTGGCGTGGGCCGCCGGTGGCGCCCTCGATGACGTGCACGTAGGCCAGGCCCAGCGGGCCGAGCTGGCGCACCACGTACTCGAACAGCGGCTGCGGGTCGGCGTCGACGATGTCGTTGGCCGGTGTGACGGGTGAGAGGCGGATGCCGGTGCGGCCCGCGCCGATGGCGCCGGTCACGGCACGCACCACCTCCAGCAGCAGGCGGGCGCGGTTCTCGATGGAGCCGCCGTAGGCATCGGTGCGCTGGTTGGCGCCGGTCTTGAGGAACTGATCCAGCAGGTAGCCGTTGGCCGCGTGGATCTCGACACCGTCGAAGCCCGCCTCGATGGCCGCGAGCGCGGCGCGGCGGTAGTCCTCGACGATGCCCGGCAGTTCGTCGGTGCGCAATGCGCGCGGCTCGGAGGTCTCGACGAAGGTCGGCACACCGTCGACGATCAGCACGGTCTTGGTCCTGGCCGTCACGGCCGAGGGCGCGACGGGCGCGCCCTTACCGGGCTGCAGCTCGGTGTGCGATACGCGGCCCACGTGCCACATCTGCGTGACGATTTTGCCGCCGGCCTGGTGCACGGCGTCGGTCACGCGCTTCCAGCCTGCGATCTGCTCGGGCGCGTACAGGCCCGGCACGTCGGCGTAGCCCTGGCCCTGGTGGCTGATGGCGGTGGCCTCGGTGATCAGCAGGCCGGCGCTGGCGCGCTGGCGGTAGTAGGTCGCCATCAGCGGCGTGGGCACCGCATGGGGCGCACGGTTGCGCGTCAGCGGCGCCATCACGACGCGGTTCTTGAGGGCGATGTCGCCGGCGGTGGTGGGTTCGAACAGGGTGGTCATGAAGAGCGGCTCCAATGGGACGGTGGCGGCATCAACGCCGCCGACGCGCCCATTCTGAAGCCACTGCCCGAAAGGGCTTATGACCTGTGCGGCCAAGCAAATGCGGATACCGCTCGAGCGTTTCGCCGGCCTCAGCCCACCACCAGCTTCATCAAGGGCATCACCTGCTCGCTCTCGCTGCGCCGCTCCAGGGCCAGGCGCATGTTCATCTGCGCCACCTGCGTGTGCTCGATCGCCAGGGCCTGGGCCCGCGCGCCCTCTCCCCGCTTGAGCGCCTCGAACAGCATGTGGTGCTGGCGGTGCGCGTAGAGCATCCAGTCGCGGTCCATGGCCACTGTGCCCTGCATGGGCAGCATGGCCGAGGCCGGCGCGAACGGCAGCTTGTCGTTCACCGCCACGGCCCGTTGCAGCGCGCGGTTGCCGCAGGCCTGCAGGATGAGTTCGTGGAAGCGGTCGTTCATGCGCGCGTAGGCCGCGTAGCTCTCCAGCGTGAGCGGGTTGTCGGCCAGGAGCCGGTCGCCCTCGTCGAGCATGGCCTGCAGATCGTTCTGCAACGCGCGCGGCATGCCGTGCTCGGCCACCAGCCGCGCGGCCATGCCCTCCAGGTGCCCGCGCACGGCGATCGCGTCCACCACCTCCTGCGCGGTGAACTGGCGCACCAGGTACTTGCCGGTCTCGTTCGCCTCGACCAGGCCCTCCTGCTCCAGCGTCACCAGCGCGGCGCGCACCGGCGTGCGCGAGGCACCCAGGCGCTCGGCCAGTTGCTGCTCGGCCAGGCGCTGGCCGGGTTCGAACTGGCCCGAGAGGATCCAGTCGCGCAATTGCATCAAAACGGTTTCTTGCAAGCTCATGATCGAAACTGTACACTGCATTCGTCAAACGGGATACCGTTTTAACCCCAAACCCACCAGAACCCCATGAAAGCTGAACTGAATCAACGCCTTACACAAGTCGGCCCCGGCACGCCCGGGGGCCATCTGCTGCGTCGTTACTGGCAGCCCGTGGCCCTGGTGGACGAGTTCGATCCTGCCATCGACCCGGCCATGGCGGTGCGCCCGGTCAAGCCGGTGCGCGTATTGGGTCAGAACTTCGTGCTGTTCAAGAACAGCGAAGGCCGCTTCGGCCTGCTCGACCGCGACTGCCCGCACCGCGGCGCCGACCTGGCCTTCGGCCGCAACGAAGGCGACGGCCTGCGCTGTCCCTTCCACGGCTGGAAGTTCGACGTCGACGGCCGCTGCCTGGAGACGCCCGCCGAGCCCACCGGCAGCACCCTGTGCAAGCGCGTGACGCAGAAGAGCTACCCGCTGATTGAGCGCAGCGGCGTGCTGTTCGGCTGGTTCGGCCCCGAGGGCGTGGAGCCCCCGCCCCTGCCCGCGCTGGACTGTTTCAGCGCCCCCGACACGCACGTATTCGCCTTCAAGGGTCTGTGGAACTGCAACTGGCTGCAGTCGCTGGAGGTGGGCATCGACCCCGCGCACGCCTCCTACCTGCACCGCTTCTTCAGCGATGGTTCGCTCGACGACGCCTACGGCAAGCAGTTCCGCGGCGCCAGCGCCGGCGAGGTGGCCGGCGAGCGCTGGCCCATGACGCGCGTGATGCGCGAGTTCGGCCAGCCCGAGATCCTGCACGAGCCCAAGCCCTGGGGCACCCAGCTCATCGCGCTGCGCCGCCTCAACGACGAGCTGACCCACGTGCGCGTGACCAACGCCGTGTTCCCGCAGACCTTCGTGATCCCGCTGTCGGAGACCATGACGATCACCCAGATGCACGTGCCGGTGGACGACACGCACAACTACTGGTATGCCTTCTTCACCAGCTTCGACAAGCCCGTGGACAAGGAGGCCATGCGCAAGCCGCGCCTGGACGCGGTGACCCTGCCCTTCTTCCAACCCAAGATGGGCCGCCACAACAACTGGGGCTTCAATGCGCAGGAGCAGGTGGAGCGCACCTACCTGGGCATGGGCGAGGACGACATCAACGTGCACGACCAGTGGGCCTGCGAAAGCATGGGCGCCATCCAGGACCGCACCCGCGAGCACCTGGGCACCAGCGACAAGGTCATCATGGCCCACCGCCGCGCGCTGCAGCAGGCCATCGACGCGGTGGAGCAAGGCGGCACGGCGCCCGGCATCGCCGACGTGGCCCAGCACGAGCGCATCCACGGCCCCGACACCATCGACGGCTTCGCGCCCACGGGCGACTGGGACGCCTGGTGGCGCAAGGCGGTGGACGACCGCCGCGAGCACTCGCCCTGGAGCGCGAAAGACGCGGCCTTGGCGGGCGCCAAATGAGCTTCGCCGAACGCTGCGGACTGCACACCCCCGAACGCGAAGCCGCCTGCCAGCGGCTGGAGCGGCTCATCGCCGAGCGCGGCATCGAGCGCGTGCGCGTGGGCTGGTGCGACGCCCACGGCCTGCTGCGCGGCAAGACGCTGATGCCGGACGCCGCCGTGCGCGCCCTGCGCCAGGGCGTGGGCATGGTGGGCACGCTGATGCTCAAGGACACCGCCGACCGCACGGCCTGGAAGGTGTTCGAGCCCGGCGGCACGGCCGACCTGCCCGGCTTCGCGGGCGCGTCCAACCTGCTGCTGCTGCCGGACCCGGAGAGCTTCGTCGAGCTGCCCTGGTCCCCCGGCACCGCCTGGTTGCGCGCCCAACCCTGGCATGAAGACGGCACGCCCGTGGCCTTCGACAGCCGGCGCGTGCTGCAGGCCGCGCTGGGGCGCCTGGCGCAACGCGGCCTGGGCTTCACCACCGGGCTGGAGGTCGAGTTCCACATCTACCGACTCACCGACGCTGCGCCGCAGCTCGACCCCGAACTCGCGGCCTGGCCCGGCCTGCCGCCGTCGGTACACATGGTGCACCCGGGCTACCAGTTGCACGGCGAGGCCATGACCGACATGGCCGAGGACGCGCTGCGCATCGTCGAGCGCACGGCACTGGGCTTGGGCCTGCCGCTGCAGTCGCTGGAGATCGAACTCGGCCCGAGCCAGGTGGAAGCCGTGTTCGACGCCACCGACGCGCTCACCGCGGCCGACCAGATGGTGCTGCTACGCAACGGCGTGCGCCAGGCGCTGCGGCGCGAGGGCTACCACGCCACCTTCATGTGCCGCCCGCCCTTCCCGAACATCATGTCCAGCGGCTGGCACCTGCACCAGTCGGTGGTGGCGCTGGATGGCGGGCGCAACGCCTTCATGCGCGACGCGCCCGCGCCCGGCACCGACCCGCGCGACGCCACGCACACGCTCAGCGAACTGGGCGCGGGCTGGCTGGCCGGCCTGCTGGCGCACGCCCCGGCGCTCACGCCGCTGTGCACGCCCACCATCAACGGCTTCGGGCGCTTCCGCCCGAACGCGCTGGCACCGCAGGCCATCCTGTGGGGCCGCGACAACCGCGGCGCCATGCTGCGCGTGGTGGGTGGCGCGGGCGACGGCGCCACGCGCATCGAGAACCGCCTGGGCGAGCCCGCGGCCAACCCCTACGTCTGCATGGCCGCCCAGATCCACGCCGGCCTGGACGGCGTGGACCAGAAGCTGGCCGCGCCCCAGGGCACCGAGGCGCCGTACGCCGAGGGCAGCCAGCGCATCCCCAACAACCTGGGCGACGCCCTGGCCGCGCTGCGCGCCGACGCGGGCATGGTCAAGGGTCTGGGCGAGGTGGTGGTGAACCACTTCTGCCGCATCAAGCAGAGCGAGCTGGAGCGCCACGCCGCCGCCGAGGACAAGACCGATTTCGACCGCCGCGAGTACTTCGCTCGCTACTGATCCCCACGAACCATGATCACGATCAAATTCATCGCCGCTGACCAGAGCGAGCAAACCGTGCAGGGCAAACCCGGCGACAGCCTGATGAAGGCCGCAGTGGACGCCGGCGTCAGCGGCATCGCCGCCGACTGCGGCGGTACCCTCACCTGCGCCACCTGCCACGTGTACGTGGACGCCGCCTGGGCCGACAAGCTGCCGGCGCCGATCGCCGACGAAAGCGACATGCTCGACTTCGCCGCCGCGCCGGTGCAACCTGAAAGCCGCCTGTCCTGCCAGATCGTGCTCACGCCCGAACTGGACGGCCTGGTGGTGAAGCTGCCGGCCACCCAGTACTGAGATGGCACACTCCGGGGTCATGAGCGAATACGTCATCACCCCGCCCCCCACCGTCTCCGTGCCCGTGGTCGGGCGCGCCGAGCGCTTCCCGGTCCATCGCATCTACTGCGTGGGCCGCAACTACGAGGAACACGCCAAGGAGATGGGCTTCACCGGCCGCGAGCCGCCCTTCTTCTTCCTCAAGCCGGCCGACGCCATCGTGGTGGCCGACGCCGGCCAGACGGCCAGCGTGGCCTACCCCTCGCTCACCAAGAACCTGCACCACGAGATCGAACTCGTGGCCGCCATCGGCACCGGCGGCAAACACATCAAGGCCGCCGACGCGCTCAAGCACGTCTTCGGCTACGCCGTGGGCCTGGACATGACCCGCCGCGACCTGCAGAACGACATGAAGAAGCAGGGCCGCCCCTGGTGCATAGGCAAGGCCTACGACCAGTCGGCGCCCATCGGCCCCATCACCCCCGCCGACCAGGCCGGTGACGTCGCCAACGCCGCCATCTGGCTGCAGGTCAACGGCGCCGACCGCCAGCGCAGCAACGTGAGCAAGCTCATCTGGAACCTGGCCGAGACCATCGAACACCTCTCGGCCGCCTGGGAACTGCAACCGGGCGACCTCATCTACACCGGCACGCCCGAGGGCGTGAACGCGGTCGTCAGCGGCGACACCCTCAGCGGTGGTGTGGACGGCCTGGTGCCGATCACGGTCAAGATCGCCTGACAAATGCCGATCTTGGGGTTTGACCTCTGATACAGGGGCACACCCACGGTTTAAGCTTGAACCAAGTTCATCAACCCCGGAGACCCATTCCATGATCCAGCGCAGAACCCTGCTCCAGTCTGGTGCAGCCATCGCCCTCGGCGCCCCGGCGCTCACCGGCTTTGCCCAGCAAAGCGTCACGCTCAAGTTCCACACCTTCATGGCGCCGCAGTCCAACGTGTGGCTCAACATGCACAAGGCCTGGATGGACAAGGTCGAGAAGGACTCGGGCGGGCGCATCAAGTTCGAGGCCTACCCCGCCATGCAACTTGGCGGCTCGCCCGTTCAGCTGTACGACCAGGCACGCGACGGCGTGGCCGACATCGTGTGGACGCTGCCGGGCAACACCCCGGGCCGCTTCCCGCGCATCGAGGTGTTCGAGCTGCCGTTCATGATGAACAACGCCGAGGCCACCTCCAAGGCCTACTGGGAATACGTGCAGACCGTCGCCAAGGACGAGTTCCGCGAGATCCAGCCCATCGCCCTGCAAGTGCACGGCCCGGGCATGTTCCACATGCGCAGCAAGCTCATCAAGACGGCCGACGATCTGCGCGGCTCCAAGGTGCGCGGCCCCACCCGCCAGATCACCAAGATGCTGGGCCTGCTGGGCGCCACGCCCGTGGGCATGCCCCTGCCGCAGATCCCCGATTCGCTCTCCAAGGGCGTGATCGACGGCTGCGTGATCCCCTGGGAGGTGGTGCCTTCGGTGAAGGTGCACGAACTCACCAAGTTCCACAGCGAGTTCGAGCCCGCCGGCGGCGCCCTGTACACCACCACCTTCGTGATGGGCATGAACAAGGCCAAGTACAACACCCTGGCGCCCGACCTCAAGGCCATCATCGACAAGAACTCCGGCCTGGAGACCTCGGGCTGGCTGGGCAAGACCCAGCAGGCGGGCGACGCCGCCGGCCGCAAGGCCGCCGTGGACCAGGGCAACACCATCCACACCATCTCGGCCGCCGACGCGCAGGAATTCCGCCGCAAGGCCCGCCTGGTGGAAGTGGAATGGATGCAGGAGATGGACAAGCGCGGCTTCGACGGCAAGAAGCTGTTCGAGACCGCCAAGGCGCTCATCGAAAAACACGGCAAGAAGGCCTGATCGCCTTTTGCCTCACAAGGCCGGGACATCCCGGCCTTTTTTTCGCCGCCAGACCACCTCGCTACACTGCCCCGATGCTGCGTCCGCCCGCCAAGTTCTGCCGCAACTGCGGCACCGCCGTGCAGATGCGCCTGCCCGACGACGGCGACACGCGCGAACGCGCGGTCTGCCCTGCCTGCGGCACGGTGCACTACGACAACCCGCTCAACGTGGTGGGCACCGTGCCCGTGTGGGGTGCCGACGGCGAACTGGTGCTGCTGTGCAAGCGCAACATCGAGCCGCGCTGGGGCAAGTGGACCCTTCCTGCCGGCTTCATGGAGCTCGGCGAAACCACCGCCGAAGGCGCGCTGCGCGAAACCGACGAAGAGGCCGGCGCTCACATCGAACTGGGCGAACTCTTCACCCTGATGAACGTGCCGCGCGTGGGTCAGGTGCACCTGTTCTACCGCGCGCGCCTGCTCAGCGAGCGCTTCAACCCCGGCCACGAGACCATCGAAGCCCGGCTGTTCCGCGAGGACGAGGTGCCCTGGGACGAGATCGCCTTTCGCACCGTGCGCGAGACGCTGCAGTGCTACTTCGCCGACCGCCGCCACGGCCGCTTCGGTTTTCACGTGCTCGACATCGTGTAAGACATGGGCGGCAACACGCGACTCGTGTTGCGTCTGGGCACCGCCCAGACCCTGGCCTGGGCCTCCAGCTACTACCTGCCCGCCATCCTGGCCCGGCCCATGGCCGAGGACACCGGCCTGCCCGTGGGCACGGTGTGGATGGCGTTTTCCATGGCGCTGCTGCTCTCGGCCCTCATCGGCCCCTTCGCCGGGCGCGCCATCGACCGCTTCGGCGGGCGCCCGGTGCTCGCGGCCACGAGCCTGATCTTCGCCAGCGGGCTGGGTCTGCTGTCGCTGGCGCACGGCCCGGTCGTGCTGTTCGCGGGCTGGCTGCTGATCGGCGTGGCCATGGGGGCCGGCCTGTACGAGGCGGCCTTCGCGGCGCTCGTGCGTCTGCAGGGCGAGGCCGCGCGCGACGCCATCACGGGCATCACCCTGCTCGCGGGCCTGGCCAGCACGGTGGGCTGGCCCCTGTCGGGCTGGATGGAGGCGCACATCGGCTGGCGCGGCGCCTGCCTGGGCTGGGCCGCGCTGCACCTGCTGCTGGGGCTGCCGCTCAACATCGGCCTGCCGCGCGCCGCGACCCTGCCACCGCCACGGCCACATGAAGGCCCGGCCACCGACGCTCCGCCGCGCGCACCGCGCCACGTGGCCTGGGTGCTGGCCTACGTGTTCGCCGCCACCTGGTTCGTGAGCACCGCCCTGGCGGCGCACCTGCCGGCCCTGCTCATGGCCAGCGGCCTGTCGCTGGCGGGCGCGCTGGCGGTGGGGGCGCTGGTGGGGCCGGCGCAGGTGGCGGGCCGCCTGCTCGAGTTCGGCGGACTCAGGCGTTTCCACCCGCTCATCTCGGCGCGCGTGGCGGCTGCCATGCACCCTGTGGGCGTGCTGGTGTGGATGGCGGTGGGCGCCGCGGCGGCACCCGTGTTCGCCGTGCTGCATGGCCTGGGCAACGGCATCCTCACCATCGCCAAGGGCACGCTGCCGCTGGCCTACTTCGGCCCGGTGGGTTATGGCCGCCGCCAGGGCTGGATCGTCGCGCCCTCGCGCGTGGCCCAGGCCTTCGCGCCGCTGCTGTTCGGCGCGCTGGTGGAACGCTGGGGCGCACAGGCGCTGTGGGTGTCGGGCGGGCTCGTGGCGAGCGCCTTGCTCAGCCTCATGTGGCTGCGCGCCGGCATCGCACGCCACGGCACCTAAGGGTTGACCCTATAACGCATACACCATAGACCCTCTGGCGGCCATGCCGCCGGAACATGGCGTCATGACTCCGTCACCCATGCACCATCGTTGGGATTCATGGAGTCGTCATGGATGAGCCGGATCTTTCCACCTGGTTGCAGGACTGGCGCCGCGCCGTCCAGCGCGAACAAGGGTTCGATGGCATCCACAGCCTGGATCCTGTCATCGTGCCCATCGACGACGAGGACTGGGTCACCCTGTCTGCCACGGCGTCGCGCGATGTGTTGCGCCTGGACGTCGTGGTGGATGCGGACCTGGCTGATGAGGTCGTCCCCTGGCTGGTCCGGCAGATCCTCCACTGGGGCTTTGATCACCCGTACGCCGAGAGCGCCCTGCAGTTCGCTCTCGCACCCGACGCGACCCTCGTGGCCTTCACCCACTTGAGAGTCGTGCCTGAGGACGACGCAGCGATGGTGACGCAGCGCATCCGCGTGGCCCTGGACCAGGCCGAGGACGCTTGGAGCCAGATCCTGGTCGACGCCCTGCTCAAGGCGCACCTGGAGACGCAGCCATCGGCTGGCGAGCCGCCCCGCATCACCGCCTGAGCAGGTTCAGCCCTTCTTCGCGATTGGACTCACATGAAAGTTCAGACACTGGAGAAATGGCCACGGAAGGACGTCATCGTGCGCCCGTCCACAAGCCCGTTGAACCGCGCATCGCCGGCATCCGAAGCCCCGTCGAAGGAGCAGCAAGCGGCCATCGACATCGCGACCGCACACGCGCAGCGGGCCAGCCAAGCCACCGGGGACGGCTCCGGCGGCGCCTCGCATGCGATACCGGGCGTTCCCTTGCCGTCGCAGGCGCCGCTGGTCATGCCGGCGGCAATGCCCGCCCTCCCGGCCGTGCCCGTCCCCGCGAAGTCCCTGCTTCCATGGGCTCCCAAGCCCGTCCCGCAAGGGGAGACGGCGGTAGAAATTGGGCAGAACGTGCGCCACCGGGCCGCGCTGACCGCGCACAACAAAGGTCTGGTCTACGGCGTTTGGGGCCTCGCGTTCTTGGCTCATGCGATCGTGGCGGGCGTCTCCGCAGGGGGCGTGGCCCTCGACAGCAACGCCTCACGCGTGCTCACCCTCTCGAGGTCAGTGTTCAGTCTCTATGACCTCTACAGCGCCGATAGCGACTTCCGCTACGCCAAACGCGACTACAAGAAGGCGCACTCGCTCCACAACAAGGCGCTGGCCTCTTGGAGAACGATGGCGGAGCAGGTGGACGGGCAGCCGCTGGACGAACTCTCCGAACAACTGCTGGCCGCGAGCCGCCACATGGTGGGGCTGCTCGCCGACATGCTCAGCGGTTTCGAATCCGCCTATCTGCCCACCGCCGCGGCCAACCGGCTGAAAGCGCAACGTGAACTGTCGCTGACAGCCGAAGACCAGTGGCTGGCGCGCCGACGGCTGCCTGATACGGTGGACAACCACGACAAAAGGGCCACGCTGCAGGAGGCGATGGACAAGACCCTTGCGCATCTCGATACGCTGCCCAAACCGATTGCGATGTTGGACACCAAGCGGCCCTCAAAGCCCCGCATCAACCGGCGTGACTACCAAGCCATGCAGCGCAAGCGTCGAGCGGACGCCCGAAAAATCCGCAAGATTGAAAAGGAAGGAGCCACGCATCCCGACCATGCGCAACTGGACACCTTGCAGAAAGAACAAGCCAAACAGCAGGGTGAGCTCCAACGCCTCAAGGCCTTCTTCAGCAAGGGCAAGGGCCCGGCCCTGTTCCTGCCCCCAGGTGACCTGGGCCTCAAGGAACTCGCGCGACTGCGGGACGACACCCTCACCCGGGCCAATCAGCCCCTCATCGTGGGATCCATGATCGCCGGTCTGATGGCGCAGTACCTGCCCATGGCGACCGAGGCGCTTGCGCAGGGCGTCGGCTTCGGCAGTGGCGTCCTCAGCGTCCTGTTGACCCCGTTGAACCTCTGGTTTTCCGCTCTCGACGCGGAGGTGGCCAAACGCGAAGTGCTGAATGCCGCAAGCGCTAGCCGCATAGACCACAAGGGCCTGCAGTACGCGGTCGCGCTCAGGTGCAGCTTGAAGGGCGTGTCCCACCAAGCCAGCATTGGCCATTTCGTGATCGACAACCAGATCTCGGCACTCCACCACGACATCAAGCGGCAACTCGCCTCGAAGATGTACGGCGCCATTCGCGGGCTCAAGGCGCAAATCATGTTCCTGGGAGTCACACCGGTCGTCGGTGTCGTCCTGGGCGGTGCTGCGCTGGGCCTGTTCATCGCTGGCAACTTGGCCACAGGGGGCATCGTCGGTGCAGCCGGTCTGGTGCTGGCCGGCGCCGTGCTTGGCCCCTACTTCCTCACTGTGCGGTGGCGTTTGCAGCAAGCCAAAAAGGACAAGAACGAGGACAAGAAAAACCAACGCATCGAGCAACACCTGAGGGAGGTGCTGGGCCCCGACTACACGCGCTGGATCTACACCCTGTCCGGGCCGGAATTCGATCGGCGCATGCAGGCCGTGAAAAGCAGTGCACCCGAGAAGCTGCGCAAAGGCTTGGAGCCCAATGCCCTGCTCAAACACAACCACGCGGTCTCCACCGAGTGGTTTTCGCGCGAGCTACTGCACGCCGCGCAACGGGCCAGAGACGAGGGTACCCCCGTGCCTGCCACCTATGCGAGCCAGTTGCTGGTGCGCATGGGCATGTCCGAGACGGAAGTCCAATTCCTGCAAACCTGCCTCCCGCTGTGCAGCAGTGATGAACACTACTTGACCGTCTGCCGCGCCACGATCGCATCCAAGATATACAAGATCAAGGTCTACCGGCCCGATCGCCTCCCTCACCACAAGCCGGCGGCCAGCCTGCAGGACACCGAGCAAGTGCTGGTCTCGCTACTGGGCGACCCAGAACACGCAGGCCTGCTCCAGGAGCTTCTCGCAGCCAGCTCACGCGATGCCTTGAATCCTTCGGGCGCCCTCACCACTCAAGGGCGCCTCCTTCGCGAGGAACAGCTGGCCAAGTTGAGATCGGCGCTGCTGATCCAGGGCGTGAGCGTCGACGACTTGAAGCGCTTCCGAAGTGATCGCCCCACTCACGGCTTGAACCTGCCCCACCAGCCGCTGAAGGGCTACAAGCTCCAGTGGCTTCTGGATGTACTGATCGATCCAAGCCAACACGTACAAGCACCACGGCCCGTGCAGCCCCTCACGCAGGTCCCCGAGTTGACAGCCCCGCTATTGGGCTACGAGGTGCTTGCCGGCGCCATCCAGCAAGTCGGCCATGAGAAGGTGAAATCCTCCGTGGTTCGCTGGCTGGAAGGTCCGGACTACCGCACACCGAATCCCATGGGAACGGCGGGACAATTTCTGAAAGAAAGCGACCGCAACCCCGAGGTGACGGATGACGTACTTGACGCGTTGAAAGCCTGGAAACTGCGCGAGTTGCAGAAGCTGAATGGCAAGCCAACGGTACCTCCCGGGTACCACAGCCTGGACAATTGGCTGCTAGACGCGTTGGAGGGGACCATCGCGCAATGCCAGAAGGTGAGCGCGGGCGTGCAGACCCTCAATGCGGAAGGCGAAAAGCGGGGAAGAAAGCTGCAGCGCCGCCACAACGATCTGGCCGTTGCAGCCCGACAGTGCAAACAGCGCCTGGCGCAAAGGATGAGGGAGCGAGGCCAGCCGGCGCCTCGGGCGGACAGGTCCCAGGGAGTGACCGCGGACCGGTCGCTTCTCCTGATTCCCGTGTGAAGAGCCGCTACAGGGCCGACCTTTGCTGCGGCCAAAAACCAAAAGGCCTTGCGATCGCTCGCAAGGCCTTTGGCTGGAATGGGTTCCTGGTGGGCGGTGCAGGGTTCGAACCTGCGACCCCTGCCGTGTGAAGGCAGTGCTCTACCACTGAGCTAACCGCCCGTTCAGCGGCGGTGGATATCACCGCTGACGGAAGCCTCGCATTATAGCCAGCTTTTTCAGGCCGCTTGCGGGGCCGCTTCCAGGCGACGCCACAGCGTCTTGCCCTTGCTCGATTTGTCGAGTTCGGCCAGCACAGCCTGGTGGGCCTGCGCCTCTTGCTCATTGGCGCGCAGCACGGGCAGGTCGAGGCGGCTCAGGTCCACCACCTCCACCACACCGCCCTCGCCTGCCGAGTCGCTCACCTCGATGAGCAGCGCGTCCTGGCCACGCGTCATGTTGATGTAGACGTCGGCCAGCAGCTCGGCGTCGAGCAAGGCGCCGTGCAGGGTGCGGCCGGAGTTGTCCACGCCCAGGCGGTCGCACAGGGCGTCCAGGCCGTTGCGCTTGCCCGGGTACATCTCCTTGGCCATCACCAGGGTGTCGAGCACACTGGCGACGATGTCCTTCACCAGCGGCAGGCCCAGGCGCCGGAACTCCATGTTGAGGAAGGCGACGTCGAAGGGCGCGTTGTGGATGATGACCTCGGCGCCGCGCAGGTACTCCACCAGATCCTCGGCGATGGCCGCGAACTTGGGCTTGTCGCGCAGGAATTCGTTGCTGATGCCGTGCACCTTGAGCGCGTCCTCGTGGCTGTCGCGCTCGGGGTTGACGTAGTGGTGCAGGTTGTTGCCGGTGAACTTGCGGTTGATCAGCTCCACGCAACCGATCTCGATGATGCGGTCGCCGTTCTCGGCCGACAGGCCGGTGGTTTCCGTGTCGAGAATGATCTGGCGCATCAATGGTTCTCTTTCGCGTGGTTGATCGTGTACTTCGGAATCTCGATCGTCACGTCCTTCTGCGCCAGGATGGCCTGGCACGACAGGCGCGACTGCGGCTCCAGACCCCAGGCGCGGTCGAGCAGGTCTTCCTCGGCCTCGTCGGCCTCGTTCAGGCTGTTGTAGCCCTCGCGCACGATGACGTGGCAGGTGGTGCAGGCGCAGCTCATGTCGCAGGCGTGCTCGATGTTCACGCCGTTCTCGAGCAGGGCTTCGCAAATCGAGGTACCGGCCGGCGCGCTGATGGTCTTGCCCTCGGGCGCGTACTCGGTGTGCGGGAGGATCTTGATCGTGGGCATGGGGTTCTTCGATTCAGACTTCTTCGATCTTCTTGCCGGACAGGGCCTGCTGGATACCGCGGTTCATGCGCTCGGCCGCGAAATTCTCGGTGCCCTTGGCCAGGGCCTCGCTCGCGGCCTCGATGGCCGCGGCGTCCTCGCCGGCCGCCGCGGTGCGCAAGGCGCTCATGAGCGCATCGATCGCAACGCGCTCCTCGGCCGGCAACAGGTCACCGTCGGCCGCCAGCGCGGTGCGGGTGGCCAGCAGCAGGCGATCGGCGTCCACGCGCGCTTCCACCAGCGCCCGCGCCTGCATGTCCTGTTGCGCGGTGGAAAAGCTGTCCTGCAGCATGCGCGCGATCTGCTCGTCGCTCAGGCCATAGGACGGCTTCACGTCGATATTGGCCTCGACGCCCGAGGTGAGCTCCTTGGCCGCCACGGAC
Source organism: Hydrogenophaga sp. (assembly GCF_035481345.1). Lineage (GTDB taxonomy): Bacteria > Pseudomonadota > Gammaproteobacteria > Burkholderiales > Burkholderiaceae_C > Hydrogenophaga. The sequence goes on from NZ_DATIGV010000127.1 coordinate 30,286, forward strand.
AAGAGGCCATCGGCATCGACGGTGAAGGTAACGCGGATGCGCGCCGCGCCGGCCGCCATGGGCGGGATGCCGCGCAGCGTGAAGCGCGCGAGGCTGCGGCAGTCGGCCACCAGGTCGCGCTCGCCCTGCACCACGTGCAGCGCCAACGCGGTCTGGCCGTCCTGGTAGGTGGTGAAGTCCTGCCCACGCGCGGTGGGGATGCTGCTGTTGCGCGGCACGATGCGCTCGACCAGCCCGCCCATGGTCTCGATGCCCAGCGAGAGCGGGATCACGTCGAGCAGCAGCAGATCGCCGTCCTTGCTGTTGCCCGCCAGGGCGTTGGCCTGGATCGCCGCGCCAAGCGCGACGACCTCGTCGGGGTTGAGATCGATGAGTGGATCGGTGCCGAAGAACTCGCCCACGACGCGGCGGATGACGGGCATGCGCGTGGAGCCGCCCACCATCACCACACCCTGCACCTCGTCCTTGGCAATGCGCGCGTCCCGCAGGGCCTTGCGCACGGCGTTCATGGTGCGCGCGGTGAGCGCCTCGGTGCAGGCCTCGAAGTCGGCCACGCCCACCGCCTGCTCCACCGCGCGACCACCCAGCGTGGTGCGGAAATATTCTTGCGGCGCGATCGAGAGGGCCTCTTTCACGCGGCGCGCTTCCTTGTGCAGTGCCGCACGCGCCGAAGCGTCGAGCGCGTCGGCGCTGATGCCCTGTCGTTGCAGCACCCAGGCCGCCAGGGCCTGGTCGTAGTCGTCGCCACCCAGCGCGGAGTCGCCGCCCGTGGCCAGCACCTCGAACACGCCGCGCGTGAGGCGCAGGATGGAAATGTCGAAGGTGCCGCCGCCCAGGTCGTACACGGCGTAGACGCCCTCGGCGCCGTTGTCCAGGCCGTAGGCGATGGCCGCGGCCGTGGGTTCGTTGATCAGGCGCAGCACTTCGATGCCGGCCAGCCTGGCGGCGTCCTTGGTGGCCTGGCGCTGCGCGTCGTCGAAGTAGGCGGGCACGGTGATGACGGCGCCGAACAGGTCGTCGACGAAGCTGTCCTCGGCGCGGTAGCGCAGCGTGGCCAGGATCTCGGCGCTCACCTCCATGGGCGTCTTGCGGCCCGCCACGGTGTCGATCTGCGCCATGCCGTCCTGCTCGACCACGGTGTAGGCGAGTTTGTCGACGTCGACCACCTGATCGCGCCGGCGTCCCATGAGGCGTTTGACCGAGCTGATGGTGTTGGCCGGGTCATCGACCTGGGCCGCCAGCGCGTCGAAACCGATCTGGCGACCCGAGCCACCGGCCGAGGCCTGAAGGTAGCGCACCACGCTGGGCAGGATGACGCGGCCCTGCTCGTCGGGCAGGCATTCCGCCACGCCGTGCCGCACCGCCGCCACCAGCGAATGGGTGGTGCCGAGGTCGATGCCCACGGCCACGCGGCGCTGATGGGGGTCGAGGGACTGGCCGGGTTCGGAAATCTGCAGGAGCGCCATCGGGTGGTCTGTCTTGTCGGTATCGCGGGGAACGGAGCCGCCTATTGTCCCTGCTGATCGAGCCGGTCCTCCACATCGCGCGCAAAGCGCTCAATGAACATGAGGGCTCTGACTTGACGCGCGGCCGCGGGCGCGTCGTTCTCTTCGTCCAGCGCGGCGCGCAAGGCCGCCAGGCGCTCATGACGCGCCTCGGCGACCTCGTCCGACAGGGCTTCCAGCGCCGCCACGCCCTCGGTCTCGTCGAGCGACTCGCGCCAGTGCATCTGCTGCATGAGGAAGTCGGCCGGCATGGCGGTGTTGTTCTCCGCCTCGATCGGCGCGCCGCGTCGCTCGCACAGGTAGGCCGCGCGGCGCAGCGGGTCCTTCAGGCGCTGGTAGGCCTCGTTGATGCGCACCGACCACTGCATGGCCTGGCGCTGGGACGCCGGATCGGCGCTCGCATGGCGGTCGGGGTGGGCCTGGCGCTGCAGGTCCTTCCAGCGCGCGTCCAGCGTGGTGCGGTCTACCGAGAAGGCCTCGGGCAGGCCGAAGAGTTCGAAGTCGCTGGATTGCAGGTTCATGGAAAAAGAAAGACCGCCAAGGCCTGCGCCGGGCGGTCGGTTCGAGGTGGCAACACTCAGATCCTGAAGCTCTCGCCGCAGCCGCAGCGGTCGCGCTCATTCGGGTTGTTGAACTTGAAGCCCTCGTTGAGGCCTTCTCGCACGAAGTCGAGTTGCGTGCCGTCGATGTACGGCATGCTTTTCGGGTCGACCAGCACCTTCACGCCGTTCTCCTCGAACACCACGTCCTCGGGTGCGATCTCGTCGGCGTACTCGAGCTTGTAGGCCAGACCCGAGCAGCCCGTGGTCTTGACGCCCAGGCGCACGCCCACGCCCTTGCCCCGCTTGGCGATGTAGCGCGTGACGTGGCGCGCGGCGGCTTCGGAAATCGTGACGGACATGGGCTCAGTTCGCGTGCTTCTTGCGGTAGTCGTCCACGGCCGCCTTGATGGCGTCCTCGGCCAGGATGGAGCAGTGGATCTTCACCGGTGGCAGCGCCAGCTCCTCGGCGATCTGGCTGTTCTTGAGCGCGGCGGCCTGGTCGAGCGTCTTGCCCTTGACCCATTCGGTCACCAGCGAGCTCGACGCAATGGCCGAGCCGCAGCCGTAGGTCTTGAAGCGCGCGTCCTCGATCACGCCGGTGCTGGGGTTCACCTTGATCTGCAGCTTCATCACGTCGCCGCAGGCGGGCGCGCCCACCATGCCGGTGCCCACCGTCTCGTCGCCCTTGTCGAAGGAGCCGACGTTGCGGGGGTTTTCGTAGTGGTCAACAACTTTTTCGGAATAGGCCATGGTTGTTCTCCTTCAGGTCAGTGGGCCGCCCACTGGATGGTCGAGAGGTCGATGCCATCCTTGAACATTTCCCACAAGGGTGAGAGTTCGCGAAGCTTGGCGACGTTCTCCTTGATCGTCGCGATCGCGTAATCGATTTCTTCTTCCGTCGTCCAGCGGCCGATGGTCATGCGCAGGCTGCTGTGGGCGAGTTCGTCGCTGCGGCCCAGGGCGCGCAGCACGTAGCTGGGCTCCAGGCTGGCCGAGGTGCAGGCGGAGCCCGAGGACACGGCCAGGCCCTTGATGCCCATGATCAGCGACTCGCCCTCGACGTAGTTGAAGCTCATGTTGAGGTTGTGCGGGATGCGGCGCGCCTCGTTGCCGTTGATGAACACCTCTTCGATGTCCTTCAGGCCGTTGACCAGGCGGTCGTGCAGGGCCTGGATGCGCTTGTTTTCCTCGTGCATCTCGGCCTTGGCGATGCGGTAGGCCTCGCCCATGCCCACGATCTGGTGCGTGGCCAGCGTGCCCGAGCGCATGCCACGCTCGTGGCCGCCACCGTGCATCTGCGCCTCGATGCGGATGCGAGGCTTGCGGCGCACGTACAGCGCACCGATGCCCTTGGGGCCGTAGGTCTTGTGCGCGGTCAGGCTCATCAGGTCCACCGGCAGGGTCTGCAGGTCGATGTCGACGCGGCCCGTGGCCTGCGCGCCATCGACGTGGAAGATCACGCCCTTCTCGCGGCAGATCGCGCCCAATGCCGCGATGTCCTGCACCACGCCGATCTCGTTGTTGACGAACATGACCGAGGCCAGGATGGTGTCGGGACGGATCGCCGCCTTGAAGGCCTCCAGGTCGACCAGGCCGTCGGCCTGCACGTCGAGGTAGCTCACCTCGAAGCCCTGGCGCTCGAGTTCACGCATGGTGTCCAGCACGGCCTTGTGCTCGGTCTTCACCGTGATGAGGTGCTTGCCCTTGCCCTTGTAGAAGTTCGCCGCGCCCTTGAGCGCGAGGTTGTTCGACTCGGTGGCGCCGCTGGTCCAGACGATTTCGCGCGGGTCGGCGCCGATCAGCGCGGCCACCTGCTCGCGCGCGGTTTCCACGGCCTTCTCCGCCTCCCAGCCCCAGGCATGGCTGCGCGACGCCGGGTTGCCGAAGTGCTCGCGCAGCCAGGGAATCATGGCGTCCACCACGCGCGGATCGACCGGGCTGGTGGCGCTGTAGTCCATGTAGATGGGGAAGTGGGGAGTGCTCATGGGCTTCTTCTGTCTAGCGTTGGACGAGGGCTGGCGCGGGCAGCGGCCGAAGCGCCGCCGCCCCCGGCCGCCCGGATCATTTGGAGAGGGCGCCTCCCAGGGCGAACACGGAGTTCGGCGCGTTCACGCGGATCGGCTTGACCACCGGCGTGCTGGAGATGGCGCGCTTGATCATGGGCGCGTTCTCGATCACCAGGCCCTTGGCGAGCTGCTCGTCCACCAGGGACTGCAGGGTCACCGAGTCGAGGAAGTCGACCATGCGGGCGTTGAGCTGGGCCCAAAGCTCGTGCGTCATGCAGCGCTGGCCTTCGCCCAGGCAGTTTTCCTTGCCGCCGCACTGGGTGGCGTCGATCGGCTCGTCCACCGAGACGATGATGTCCGCGACGGTGATCTCGGCTGCCTTGCGCCCCAGGGTATAGCCGCCGCCCGGCCCGCGGGTGGACTCCACCAGCTGGTGCCGGCGCAGCTTGCCGAACAACTGCTCGAGATAGGACAGGGAAATCTGCTGCCGCTGGCTGATAGCCGCAAGCGTGACCGGACCGTTGTTCTGGCGCAGCGCCAGATCGATCATGGCTGTGACCGCAAAGCGGCCTTTCGTGGTGAGGCGCATCGCAAGCTCCTTCTGTGTTGCTTGACCTTCGTGGTAAGGCCCGCCGGGCATTCGCCGTGGCGAACCCCTCCTCCACCCGCCCCGACCCTCGAAGGGTCTTTTGTTCTGCAGGGTTTCCCGACTAATTTTGTCGAATTCTACCTCAAAAGCTGAGCGTTTTGCTCGGCATTGTACCGGTATGGGGTTTGTGCCACTGGACAGGCGCCCGGACATCACCCCCGTTTCATGGAGTCGCCGGCCGCCTGAAACGTTCACGCGGCGCTGTCGTGCCCCGAGGCGCCGAACACGCGGGCCTTGAGCTGGGCGAGCTGGTCGCGCACCTGGGCGGCCTTCTCGAACTCCAGGTTGCGGGCGTGTTCCAGCATGAGCTTCTCCAGCCGCTTGATTTCCCGCGCCACGTCCTTCTCGCTCAGTTCCTCCAGCTCGGCGCGCGCCGCGCTCTCGGCGGCCAGGCGGTCGGCTTCCTTGCCCGCCTTCTCGCTGTAGACGCCATCGATCAGGTCCTTGATGCGCTTGTTGACGCTGCGCGGCTCGATGCCGTGGGCGGCGTTGTGCGCGATCTGCTTGGCGCGGCGGCGCTCGGTCTCGCCCATGGCCGCCTTCATGGAATCGGTGATCTTGTCGGCGTAGAGGATGGCCTTGCCATTGACGTTGCGCGCCGCGCGGCCGATGGTCTGGATCAGGCTGCGCTCGGAACGCAGGAAGCCCTCCTTGTCGGCGTCCAGGATGGCCACGAGCGACACCTCGGGGATGTCCAGCCCCTCGCGCAGCAGGTTGATGCCCACCAGCACGTCGAAGGCGCCCAGGCGCAGGTCGCGGATGATCTCCACGCGCTCGACGGTGTCGATGTCGCTGTGCAGGTAGCGCACCTTCACGCCGTTTTCGGTCAGGTAGTCGGTGAGCTGCTCGGCCATGCGCTTGGTCAGCGTGGTGATGAGCACGCGCTCCTGCTGCTGCACGCGCTGACGGATTTCCTGCAGCACGTCGTCCACCTGGTGCATGGCGGGGCGCACCTCCAGCTCCGGGTCCACCAGGCCGGTGGGCCGCACCAGCTGTTCGACCACCTTGCTGGCGTGGGTCTTCTCGTAGTCGGCCGGCGTGGCCGAGACGAACACCACCTGGCGCATGCGCTGCTCGAACTCGTCGAACTTCAGCGGCCGGTTGTCCAGCGCGCTGGGCAGGCGAAAGCCGTATTCCACCAGCGTGGTCTTGCGCGCGCGGTCGCCGTTGTACATGCCGCCGAGCTGGCCGATGAGCACGTGGCTTTCGTCCAGGAACATCACCGCGTCGCGCGGCAGGTAGTCGGTCAGCGTGGACGGCGGATCGCCCGGGCGCGCTTGCGAGAGGTGGCGCGTGTAGTTCTCGATGCCTTTGCAGTGGCCCACCTCGCTGAGCATTTCCAGGTCGAAGCGGGTGCGCTGCTCCAGGCGCTGCGCCTCCACCAGCTTGCCCGCGCTCACCAGTTCCTTCAGGCGCTGGTCGAGCTCGAGCTTGATGGTTTCCACCGCCTGCAGCACCTGCTCGCGCGGCGTCACGTAGTGGCTGCTGGGGAATACGGTGAAGCGCGGGATCTTCTGGCGCACCTTGCCGGTGAGCGGGTCGAAGAGCTGCAGGCTTTCGATCTCGTCGTCGAACAACTCGATGCGGATCGCCATCTCGGAGTGCTCGGCCGGGAACACGTCGATGGTGTCGCCGCGCACGCGGAACTTGCCGCGGCCGAACTCCATTTCGTTGCGCGTGTATTGCATGCGCACCAACTGCGCGATCACGTCGCGCTGGCCCAGCTTGTCGCCCACGCGCAGGGTCATCACCATCTGGTGGTAGCTCTCGGGCTTGCCGATGCCGTAGATGGCCGAGACGGTGGCGACGATGAGCACGTCGCGCCGCTCCAGAATGCTCTTGGTGCAGGAGAGGCGCATCTGCTCGATGTGCTCGTTGATCGCGCTGTCCTTCTCGATGAACAGGTCGCGCTGCGGCACGTAGGCCTCGGGCTGGTAGTAGTCGTAGTAGCTGACGAAGTACTCGACGGCGTTCTTGGGAAAGAACTCGCGGAATTCGCTGTAGAGCTGGGCGGCCAGGGTCTTGTTGGGCGCGAAGACGATCGCCGGGCGGCCGATGCGCGCGATCACGTTGGCCATGGTGAAGGTCTTGCCCGAGCCGGTCACGCCCAGCAGGGTCTGGAAGACCTCGCCGTCGTTGATGCCCTCGACGAGCTGGTCGATGGCCTCGGGCTGGTCCCCCGCCGGTGGGTAGGGCAGGAACAGCTCGAAGGGGGAGTTGGGGAAGCGCACGAACTCGCCCTGGGTGGGGGCCTCGCTCGCCACTTCCTGCAGCAGGGGGGTGGTCATCCGGGAAATTGTGCCGGAAGGGGGATGGCCCTGGCCGCTATGCTGGCGCCCCATGACCGCGCGCGAAACCCGCCCCACGCCCGACAGGGAAGCCATCGACGCCCTGCCCCCGTTCCCGCCGCTGGAACTCTCGCGCATCGCCCTGGTGCGCACGGCCGACGGGGCCGTGGAAGCGGCCGCCGCGCTGGCCGAGCACCCGGTCTGGGGCTTCGACACCGAGTCCAAGCCCACCTTCTTCAAGGACCAGGTGTCCGACGGCCCGCACATCGTGCAACTGGCCGTCGCCGAGCGCGCCTGGGTGTTCCAGCTCACCGACGCCGGCTGCCGCGCGGCCGTGGCGGCCCTGCTGGCCAACGCGGCCCACGCCAAGGCCGGCTTCGGCCTGCGCGACGACAACCTGCGGGTGCGCGCCAAGCTGGGCATCGAGCCGGCGGGCGTGATCGAGCTCAACGCCCTCTTCCGCGCCCAGGGCTACCGCAAGGACATGGGCGTGCGCGCGGCGGTGGCGGTGCTGTTCGGCCAGCGCTTCGCCAAGAGCAAGAAGGCGGCCACCAGCAACTGGGCCGCCGCCAGCTTGAGCGAATCGCAACTGCTCTATGCCGCCAACGACGCCTGGGCGGCGTACCGCGTGGCTCAGGCCTTGGGCGTGGAGGCCGGCTGAGTCACGTTGGCCAGCCAGTCCTTGAGCACCGCGTGAAACTCCGCGGGTTTCTGTTTCATGATCCAGTGGCCTGTGTCGAGTGACTTGGCCGCGCAGCCGGTGGTGCGGTTGAGGTGCCGCACCCAGCGGCTGGAATGGAACATGAAGGGCTTGCGCCGGCCATAGACGAACAGACCCGGCAGGTTCTCGCCGATCAGGCGGTCGGCGTGGCCCGCGCCGCGCAGGCCGCCGAAGGCGTTGAACCAGCGCATGGCGTAGGGGTAGTTCATCTCCCAGCCGATGAGCGCCGGGTCGTTGCGGCAGCCGATCTTGCGGGCCATCCAGCGCGTCATGCGGTTGGCCAGGCCGGGGGTGTGGGGGCCCAGCGCCCAGGCCACGGCCAGCCAGAGCTGGTAGCCCGAAATCATGAGCTTCTCGCGCCAGCCCAGGGACTCGAAGTAGTCGCTGGAGCCCACGTCGCCGATGTCCAGCGCCACGATGCGCGCCACGCGCTCGGTGTGGCGCTTGGCGTAGGTGTAGCCGAAGGCGCAGCCCCAGTCGTGCAGCAGCAGCGTGACGCGCTGGTCGGGGCTCACGGCGTCCACGATGCGCGCGATCAGCGCCACGATGTCGCTCTGGCTCATGGGCCGCGGGCCGCGCGCCAGGTCGAAGCCCGGCAGGTGAAAGCGCACGCAGCGCCACTCGGGCACCAATGCGGCCACGGTGCCGTCCCACAGCGCGGGCGTGTCGGGCCAGCCATGCACCATCACCACCGTCTGTGGCCCCACGCCGTCGATGAAGACATCGACGTCGTCGATCACCATTTCAGGCACGGGGCCCGGTTGTGTCGCGGGACCTCCGTCGTCGGCCTCGTCGGCCTCGGTGGATGCGCGGATCGGGGCGGCGGTGGTGGTGGTGTTCATGTCACAAGGCTTTGCCCAGTCGTTGAATGCCTTCTTCGATCTTGTCCAGCGGCGCGGTGGCGAAGCTCAGGCGCAGCGTCGCGTGCACGGGGTTCGTGGCGAAGAACGGGGCGCCCGGCACGAAGGCCACGCCCTGCTCGATGGCCTTCTTCGCGAAGGCCGCGCCATCGGCCACCTTGCCGCCCGCCCCGGTGAGGCTGGCCCAGACGAACAGGCCGCCCTTGGGCTCCACGAACTCGATGCCATCGCCCAGCTCACGCCGCAGCGCGTTCGACATGGTGGCGGCACGCTCGGCGTAGATCTGGCGCACGCGCGACAGCGTGGCGGGCATGCGACCCGCCTTGAGGTACTGCGCCGCCGTGGCCTGGGCGAAGGTGCTGGTGTGGGCGTCGCTGAACTGCTTGCACATGGTGGCCTTGGCCAGCAATTCGGCCGGGCCCACCATCCAGCCCACGCGCAGGCCGGGGCTGAGCACCTTGCTCAGCGAGCCGCAGTGCACCAGCACGTCGCGCGCGCCGGGCACCTCGTCGGCCAGCGCCAACAGGCTGGGCGGGGGCGCCTCGCCGAAGTACAGGTCGCCGTAGGGGTCGTCCTCCACGATCAGCGTCTGGTGCTTCACCGCCATGCGCAGCACGGCCTTGCGGCGCTCCAGGCTCATCATGGCGCCGCTGGGGTTGCCGAAGGTGGGGATGAGGTAGACGAACTTGGGCTTGTGCTCGGCGATGAGCGTCTCCAGTTCATCGGTCTTCGCGCCCTGCCCGTCCACCGGCACGGTGAGCAGCTCGGCGCCGTAGAGGCGGAAGCACTGGATGGTGGCCAGGAAGGTGGGGCCTTCGACGATCACCTTGTCGCCGGGCGACACGAGCGTCTTGCCCAGCAGGTCCAGGGCCTGCTGGCTGCCGGTGGTGACGATGAGGTCGTTGGCGCCCACGCCGCGCGCGCCCTTGCTGGCCATGAAGGCCGCGAGCTGCTCGCGCAGCGGCTGGTACCCCTCGGTGGCGCCGTACTGCAGGGTGGCGCCGGGCTCTTCGCTCAGCGCGGCGTTCACCGCCTCGCGGATGCCATCCACGTCGAACAGGGCGCTGTCGGGAAAGCCCCCCGCGAAGCTGATGATGCCGGGCTTGCCCAGCAGCTTGAAGAGCTCGCGGATGGCGGAGGTTTCGACGTTGTTCAGGCGATCGGCGAAGGGAATGGAGTAGCTCATGCGGGCAGCGGGTGGGTTCGGTTCGGAATGGCGCATTGTCACCAAATCCGTTCGCGGCGCGCCCGCCCGGGCAAACCCTCGGGGCGGTGCATGGCGAGTGGATAGACTGCGCGCCCATGAAGCGCGAGCTGATCGAACCTTTCTTCGCCACCCTCAAGGCCACCAACCCCAGCCCGCAGTCGGAGCTGGAGTACACCACCGTCTTCGAGCTGCTGGCCGCCGTGCTGCTGTCGGCCCAGGCCACGGACGTGAGCGTCAACAAGGCCACGCGCAAGCTGTTCCCGGTGGCGAACACGCCGCAGGCCATCCTGGCGCTGGGGCAGGACGGGCTGGAGAACTACATCAAGACCATCGGCCTGTTCCGCAGCAAGGCCAAGCATTTGATGGAGGCCTGCCGCATCCTCGTGGAGCGCCACGGCGGCGAGGTGCCGAACACGCGCGAGGCCCTGGAGGCCCTGCCCGGCGTGGGCCGCAAGACGGCCAATGTGGTGCTCAACGTGGCCTTCGGCCAGCCCACCATGGCGGTGGACACGCACATCTTTCGCGTCAGCAACCGCACCGGCCTGGCACCGGGCAAGACGCCGCTGGCCGTGGAACTGGCGCTGATGCAGCGCGTGCCGCCCGAATACGCCGTGGACTCGCACCACTGGCTCATCCTGCACGGGCGCTACGTGTGCCTGGCGCGCAAGCCGCAGTGCTACCGCTGCGCGGTGGCGGCGTACTGCGACTTCACGCCCAAGACGCCGGGTTGACGCTGGCTGCAAGCCAGCGCCCGGAAGCCGACGTCCCGCAGACGGGCCTCAGCCCTTCACCGCCGCCTTCGCCTCGGCGATCCAGCCGTCGAAGGTTTTCTGGTTCGCCTTGATCCAGGCGTCGACGTGGCGCTGAATGTCGGCCGGCTTGTTCTCGCCGTCGCGCATGCGCAGGTTCTGGGCGTTGATGTCGCCCACCGACAGCTTCATGACCTCGAACAGCTTGCCCGCCGCCGGGTTCTTCTCCACGAAGGCGCGGTTGGCCACGATGCGCTGCGTGTTGATCACGAAGCCGTAGTTCTGGCCGTTGGGCAGCTGGGTGTCCAGCTTGGCCTGCTCACCGGGCAGCGAGGAGAACGGCACCTGCAGCCACACCACGTCCTGGCCCGGGCGCAGCACGCCGCTCACCCAGTAGGGCGTCCAGGTGTAGTAGAGGATGGGCTGGCCCTGCTTGTAGCGGGTGATGGTGTCGGCGATCAGCGCGGAGTAGCTGCCCTGCACGTGGCGCACGGTGTCGCGCAGCTTGTAGGCGCCCAACTGGTGTTCGATCACCGCCTCGCAGCCCCAGCCGGGGTTGCAGCCGGTCAGGTCGGCCTTGCCGTCGCCATCGGCGTCGAAGAGCTTGGCGATCTCGGGCTTCTGCAGTTGCGCGAGGTTGGTGATCTTGTGCGCGTCGGCGGTCTTCTTGTCGATGAGGTAGCCCTGGGCCGCGCCGGGGGAGAAGGCACCGGTGCGCGAGAGCTTGGCGTCGCCACCGGCGTTCTTGTAGAAGTCGGCGTGCAGCGGGTCCCAGTGGCTGGCCAGGTAGGTGGCGTCGCCATTGGCCAGCGCGACGTGGGCGGTGGCGTACTCCACCTCGCTGATCGGCTGCACCTCATAGCCCAGCGTCTGCAGGGCGCGGCCCACCAGCAGGGTCTGGAAGGTCTCTTCGGCGATGGAGCTCTTCACCGGTTTGACCACGACGCCCTTGCCGGGCAGGTCCTGGGCGATGGCCGTGGCGGCCGTCGCGGCCATCAGGCCGGCGGCGAAGAGCTTGCGCCACAGCGCGAATCGGTTGAACGGAAGGTTCATGCGGTTTCTCCTTGGGTGAGAGCGTTGGAGGAAGAAGGTGAAGGGTTGCGGCGGCGGCGCGCCAGCCGCAGCACCAGGCCGGCGGGCCCGGTCTGCCACCAGTGGCGCGCGCCGCGGCGCGGCTGGCCCATGGCCTGCGTGATGCGGTCCAGCGTGATGGCCAACAGCACGATGCCCAGGCCACCGACCGTGGCCAGGCCCATGTCCAGGCGGCCGATGCCGCGCAGCACCATCTGGCCCAGGCCGCCGACGGCGATCATGGAAGCGATGACCACCATGGACAGCGAGAGCATCAGCGCCTGGTTGATGCCGGCCATGATGGAGGGCATGGCCAGCGGCAGTTGCACCTTGACCAGCAACTGCCAGGGCGAGGCACCGTAGGCCTTGGCGGCCTCGATCAGATCGGGCCGCACCTGGCGGATGCCCAGCGTCGTCAGGCGCACCAGGGGCGGCAGAGCGAACACGATGGTCACGATCACGCCGGGCACGTTGCCGATGCCGAACAGCATCACCACCGGCACCAGGTAGACGAAGGCCGGCGTGGTCTGCATCGCGTCGAGCACGGGCCGCACGACACGCTGCGCGCGGTCGCTGCTGGCCAGCGCCACGCCCAGCGGCAGGCCGATCAGCACGCAGAAGGCCAGCGAGGTCAGCACCAGCGACAGCGTGACCATGGCCTCGGGCCAGATGCCCAGCACCGACACCAGCAGCAGCGAGACCACCGCCCCGATGGCCACGCCACGGCCGGCGGCCTGCCAGGCGATCAGGCCCAGCAGCGCCACCATCACCGGCGTGGGCACGGCCAGCAGCGCGGCCTCCACGCCGCCCAGGGTGGCGTCGATGGGGCCGCGCACGGCCTGGAAGAAGGGGCGGAACTGCTCCACGGCCCAGGCCAGGCCGCTGTTGATCCAGTCCTGCACGGGCAGGCTGCCGTCCCAGAGCTGGCTGAGCTGGAAGCCGTCGGCACCGGGCGCGGCGGCATCGGTCGGGGCTGTGCCCAGCCAGTCGCCCCCCGAAGGCTGCGTGCTGGTGGACCAGGCGTCGCCGGCCGGCGTCTGGGGCTCGGCGGCGGGCGCGGCGGAGGCCCAGGGGTCGGTGGTTTGGGTGTCGTCTTGCATCGCTGCTCCTTCCTCAATCGCTGCCGCGGTCCATGAACCGCAGCAGCGTGGTCTTGCTGATGGCGCCGACGTAGCGGCCGTTCGCGCCCACCACCGGCAGCGGCCACGGCGCCTGCGCCACCTGGCCGAACAGTTCGTTGACGGGGTGACCGGACTCCAGCGCCTGCACGCCAGGCAGGAAGGCGTGCTGCAGGCCCAACGGCCCTTCGTGGCCCTTGAGCGCGGCGCGCAGCGACTCCACGGACACCATGCCCTGGAAGCGCTCCTGCGTGCACACCACGAAGGCGTATTCGCGGTCCTGCTGCTCCAGCATCGACAAGGCCGCGCGGGCACCGCGCGTGGCGCTCTCGGCCACCACCACCTGGCTGCGGCGCGCAATGTCGCCGGCCTTGAACACGGCCGCCGCGTCCACGCCGCGCACGAAGTGGCGCACGTAGTCGTCGGCGGGCTGGCGCAGGATCTCTTCGGGCGTGCCCACCTGCACCACCTGGCCGTCTTTCATGATGGCAATGCGGTCGCCGATGCGCATGGCCTCGTCGAGGTCGTGCGAGATGAAGACGATGGTGCGGCGCTTGACCTCCTGCAGGCGCAGCAGCTCGCTCTGCATGTCGGTACGGATGATCGGGTCCAGCGCCGAGAAGGCCTCGTCCATCAGCAGGATGGACGGGTCGGACGCCAGCGCGCGGGCCAGGCCCACGCGCTGCTGCATGCCACCGGAGAGTTCGTCGGGGTAGCTGTCGCCCCAGCCGGCGAGGCCCACCTGCGAGAGGGCCTCGTCGGCCTGGGCCAGGCGCGCCGCCTTGTCCACGCCCGCCAGTTCCAGTCCGAAGGCGGTGTTGTCGCGCACCGTCATGTGCGGCATCAGCGCGAAGGACTGGAACACCATGCTGATGTCCTTGCGGCGCAGGGCGCGCAGCTCGCGATCGCTGTGCTCGAAGATGTTGCGGCCGTCGATCACCACGCGGCCGGCGCTGGGCTCGATGAGCCGGTTGAGCAGGCGCACCAGCGTGGACTTGCCAGAGCCCGACAGGCCCATGATCACGAAGATCTCGCCGGCCTGGATGGTGAAGTGCGCGTCGAAGACGCCGATGGACTGGCCGGTCTCGGCCAGGATCTCCTGCTTGCTGCGGCCCTCGCGCACGAGCGCGAGCGCGGCCTCGGGGTCATCCCCGAAGACCTTGAATACGTGGTCGATCTGAATGTCTTTTGCCATTGCGGCGGGCCTCCTGGTGGGTGGGCTTTGGGCAATGGCCGCCTCGGAACGTGCGCGCAGGCGGCCGCGGACCGCAGCCACGCAGCAGGCACTGAAGACGACGAAGCGACGACGCAACCAGCGCCTGTGCACGCCAAGGGGAACCGTTCAGCGGGCCTGGTCGAGGGGCGAGAACGGGGTGGCGCGACGCGGCGGCAGGTGGCTGGAAACCAGCCGGTGTGCCGGGCGGTAGCCCGGCGGGGGTGTAACCGGCGCCGCGACGGGATTCAGGAAGATCCGCGAGTAGCGCCCGGTGCGTCAACATACGTTGTTGACTGAATGGGAAACGACGATTGTAACTTTTTGATCTAAACGAGTCAAGCCTTGTCATCGGGCATCCGCTGGCAACGGCGGGCATCGGAAAACAAAAAGCCCGCCGAAGCGGGCTTTTGCCGGGAACCGCAGCGATCAGCCGCTGTGCGGGCGCTTGCCCGGGTTCTTCTTGCTGCGCGTGGCCACGCCGCGCTCCAGGCTGCGGCGCTGGCCACGGCCGGGGGTGGGCAGCACGGCGCCATTGGCAGCGACGGGACGGGGGGTGGCCTTGCGGTCGGCCTCGGTGACGATCTTGTTGCCCATGGCACTTTCCTTAGAGCGGCGGGGTGACGAAAAACCGGTATTGGACCACAGGACGCGCGCGCCTTCGCGCACCACCCTCGTGCCCGTATGCTGCCCGCATGCTTCGCCTGCTCGCCGCCGTCTCCTGGCCCGAATTCCGCCACCACCCCTGGCGCACGGCCACGGCCGTGTTCGCGGTGGCGCTGGGCGTGGCGCTGGCGCTGGCGGTGCAGCTCATCAACGCCTCCGCCCTGGCCGAATTCCGCGACGCGGTGAGCGCGGTGAACGGCCAGCCCGACATCGAACTGCGCGCGCGCCAGGGCACGCTGGACGACGCCCTGCTGGACCGCGTGGCCGCGCAGCCCGGCGTGGCGGCGGCCAGCCCGGTGCTGGAACTGCCCGCGCAAGTCATCGGCTCGCAAGGCGAGCGGCTGGCCGCCCGCCTGATCGGCGTGGACGCGCTGAGCGTGGGGCGCGTGGCGCCCGCGCTCATGCCGCTGATCAACGAACAAGGGGGCCGCCTGGACCTCTTCGCGCCCGACGCCGTCTTCCTCAACGCCAGCGCGCGTCGGGCCGTGGGCGACGCGCCCACGGCCCGGCTGCGCCTGGGCGCGGCGGAGCACGGGCTGCGCGTCGCCGGCCACGTGAACGCGCCCGGCGCGCCCGTGCTGGTGATGGACGTGGCCGCCGCGCAGGCCCTGGCCGCGCGCGAGGGCGCGCTCAGCCGCATCGACCTGCGCCTGGCCCCCGGCGCCACCGCCGAACGGGTGCTGGCCGCACTGGACCTGCCGCCCGGCACCCTGGCCCAGCGGCCCGAGCAGGCGGGCGAGCGCGTGAGCAACCTCTCGCGCGCCTACCGCGTCAACCTCACGGTGCTGGCGCTGGTGGCGCTGTTCACCGGCGCCTTCCTGGTGTTCTCGGTGCTCTCGCTCTCCGTCACCCGGCGCCAGGGCCCGCTGGCCTTGCTGGGCGTGCTGGGCCTGTCGGCGCACGAGCGGCTGCGTCTGGTGCTGGCCGAATCGGCCCTGCTGGGGCTGGTGGGCAGCGCCATCGGCGTGGCCCTGGGCAGCGCCGTCGCGGCCTTCGCGCTGCGCCAGTTGGGCGGTGACCTGGGCGGTGGTTATTTCACCGGCGTGTCGCCCACGCTGCACTGGAGCCCGCTGGCCGCGCTGCTGTACGGCGCGCTGGGCGTGGTGGCGGCGCTGGCCGGCGGCTGGTGGCCCGCGCGCGCGGCGCAGGGTCTGGCGCCGGCTCAGGCCCTCAAGGGGCTGGGCACGGGCGCGCCCGGCGCGCGGCGGCATGGCGCGGCGCTCGCCCTGCTGTTACTGGCGGGCCTGAGTGCGCTGGCGCCGCCCGTGGCCGGCATTCCGCTGGGCGCCTATGTGTCCGTGGGCCTGCTGCTCATTGGCGGCATCGCGGCGCTGCCGCTGGGCGTGTCGGCTGTGCTCGATCGCCTGGCGCCGCTGAGCGCGCGCCGCCTGCTGCCGCTGCTGGCCGTGGAGCGCGCGCGCCGCCTGCGCGAAACCGCCGCCGTGGCCACCAGCGGCGTCGTCGCCAGCCTGGCCCTCTCCGTGGCGCTGACGGTGATGGTGGCGAGCTTTCGCGATTCGGTGACGCGCTGGCTCGACACCGTGCTGCCCGCCCCGCTCTACCTGCGCGGCAGCGGCGCGGCCATGGACAGCCAGCACCTGCCGCCCGCCTTCGTGGACGCGGTGGCCCGCGTGCCCGGCGTGGCGCGCGTGGACACGATGCGCGCCGTGCCGCTGCAACTGGACCCCGCGCGCCCGCCCGTGGCCCTGCTGGTGCGCCCCCTGCGCGGCGACCCTTTGCCCCTGCCCCTGGTGGGCGAGGCCCTCGCCGTGGCCGCGCCCGACATCCCCGTCTACGTGAGCGAGGCCATGCCCGACCTCTACGGCGCGCGCGTCGGCCAGCCCTTGCCCGCGCTGGCCCAGGCCCTGGCCGCGCCCGAGGCGCGGCACGCGCGCTACGTGGTGGCCGGCGTGTGGCGCGACTACGCGCGCCAGCACGGCAGCATCGCCATCGACGCCGACACCTACGCCCGCCTGAGCGGCGAGCGCCGCGTGAGCGACCTGGCGCTGCACCTGACGCCGCAGGCCGACGCGCTGGCCGTGCGCGAGGCCCTCACCGCGCTCGCCCGCGCGCACGGCATTCAGGACGCCATCGAATTCGCCTCCGTCGAGCAACTGCGCGCCACCTCGCTGCGCATCTTCGACCGCAGCTTCGCCGTCACCGTGTGGCTGCAGGCCGTGGCCATCGGCATCGGCCTGTTCGGCGTGGCGGCCAGTTTCAGCGCGCAGGTGCTGGTGCGGCGCAAGGAGTTCGGCCTGCTCGCGCACCTGGGCCTCACGCGGCGGCAGATTCTGGGCGTGGTGGCCGCCGAGGGCTTGGCATGGACCGCGCTGGGCGCGCTGGCCGGCACCGCGCTGGGCCTGCTGGTGAGCCTGGTGCTGGTGCACGTCGTCAACCCCCAGAGCTTCCACTGGACCATGGACCTGGTGCTGCCCTGGACCCGGCTGGGCGCGCTGGCACTGGCCGTGGTGCTGGCGGGCACCCTCACCGCCTGGCTGGCCGGGCGCGCGGCCGCCAGCCGCGACGCGGTGCAGGCCGTGCGGCAGGATTGGTGAACCGCATGGAACACCTCGACCTCCGTCCCATCAACCGACGCCACTGGCTGCTGGGCAGCGCCGCCGCCCTGGCCTGGCCGCACGCGCCGGCGGGCGCCACCGCACACGTGCCGGCGGGCGCCACCCCACCCGCGCCAGCGCGCGACATCGCCCGCCCCGGCGACGCCCTGCGCCCGCGCGAACTGCAGTTCCCGCGCGACCACGGCACCCACAACGACACGCGCACCGAGTGGTGGTACCTCACCGGCCACGCGCGCGACGAGGGCGGGCGCGACTTCGGCTTCCAGATCACCTTCTTCCGCAGCCGCGTGGACGAGGCGCGCGATCTGCCCGGGCGCCTGGCGGCGCGGCAACTGCTTTTCGCGCACGCCGCCATCACCGACGTGGCGGGCCGGCGCCTGCACCACGACGAGCGCATCGCGCGCTGGAACGGCGAGCGGCCGTTGAACGCCGACCGCGGCGTGTTCGCCAGCGACACCGACACCGAGGTCGTGCTGCGCGACTGGTTCATCCGCCGTCGAGCCGACGGCGGCTACGCCACCCGCGCCGTCGGCGACACCCTGCTCATCGACGTCGAGGCCAGCGCACCGCAGGCCTGGCTGCTGCAGGGCGACCGCGGCTTCTCCCGCAAGGGGCCGGAGGCCGCGCAATCCAGCTTCTACGTCTCGCAACCGCAGTTGCAGGTGCGCGGCACGCTCGGCCTGGCGGGCCAGCGCTTCGCCATCACCGGCACCGCCTGGCTGGACCACGAGTGGAGCGAGGCCCTGCTGCACCCCGAGGCCGTGGGCTGGGACTGGATCGGCATGAACCTCTTCGACGGCCACGCGCTCACGGCCTTCCGCCTGCGCCGAGCGGATGGCTCCACCGTGTGGACCGGCGGCTCCTTCCGCGCGGCGAGTGATGCGCAAGACCCCAACGCCATCCACCGCTTCCGGCCGGGCGAGGTGGAGTTCACACCCCGGCGCTGGTGGACCAGCCCGCTCACGAACACGCGCTATCCCGTGGAATGGCTGGTGCGCACGCCGGCCGACTTCTACACCGTGCGCGCGCTGATCGACTCGCAGGAACTGGACAGCCGCGCGAGCACGGGCGCGATCTACTGGGAGGGGCTGTCGGACCTGATCGACAGCAACGGCCGGGTCGTCGGGCGTGGCTATCTGGAGATGACGGGGTACGCCAAGCGGCTGGTGCTCTGAGCCTTTGACGCCGCTCATGCGGTTTATCATCCCGTTCGTCAGACGGAGAACCCCATGGCCCACCCACGTCCCCACGTCCGCACCACCCGGCTGTCCATCGTGAGCGCCGGCCTCTTGTGCCTGGCGCTCGCGAGCGCGGCCTCGGCGGTGGAGAAAGCCCCGGTCGGTCACGTCAAGACCGTCAAGGGCCTGGCCACGGTCACCACCGACGGCCAGGTCGTCAAGGCCCAGCCCGGCACACCGCTGCATCAGGGCAGCGCGCTCAGCACGCAAGCGGACTCCAGCCTGGGCGTGGTCTTCGGCGACAACACCATCATGTCCTTCGGGCCGAACACCTCGCTCACCGTCGAGGAGTACATGTACGAGCCCAGCGCCGGCAAGCTCAAGCTGGGCGCGCGCATGGGCAAGGGCACCCTGAACTACGTGTCCGGCGGCATTGCCAAGCTGCAGCCCGAAGCCGTGTCCGTGAAGACGCCGACCGGCATGATCGGCGTGCGCGGCACGCAGTTCCTGCTCAAGGTCGACGAGGAGT
>NZ_DATIGV010000128.1:0-22706 GCF_035481345.1 Hydrogenophaga sp.
GTGTCCGCCGGCAGCTGATCCATCTCCACCAGCAGCTTCGCCAGGGCCCGCCCCGCCGCGTCCAGCAGCGCGCGCCCGTTCTCCGCCGTGGCCGCGCTGGCGTTGCCCACCGCGCCCGAGGGGTTGAGGTCCTGCGCCTGCCAGGCGAACTTCGCGCTGCGCCCGTTGCCCAGGGTCTCGAAGCGCTGGGCGCGCTGCTCGCTGCTCGAGGCGAAGTTGCGCGCGAGCTCCATGCGCACGCGCCCCGGATTGAGCACGCGCATCAGCGCCGTTTCCACCTCGCCCGCATGCGCGCCGAAGCGGTGCTCGTGCGCGGAGAACCGCGCGTTCACGTCCTGCCCCTGCGCATCGAGCAGGGGCAGGTGGAACCAGCTCGTGCTCACCACCAGCAGCCCGCGGCGCGCGCGCAGGTCGCGCGCCACCGGGTCGAGCAGGCCCACCTGTCCGCCGTGGGTGTTGAAGATCAGCAGCTTCTTCACGCCCGCGTCGGCCACGCACTCGGCCAGCTCGGTCCACAGGCGGATCAGCGTCTCCGCCTTGAGCGTGAGCGTGCCCGCGAAGGCCGTGTGCTCGGGCGAGAAACCCACGGCTTGCAGCGGCAGGAACAGCGCCGGCAGGTCGTCCGGCAGGTGCCCCAGAGCGGTCTCGATCACGCCGCGCGCGATGTCCGCGTCCACCGACAGCGGCAGGTGCGGCCCGTGCTGCTCGGTGGCCGCCACGGGCAGCACGGCGATGGCGCGCCCGCGGTCGAGCGCCGCGAACTCGGCGGCGCTGAGGTCTTGCCAGTAGCGCGAGGAAGGGGTGGCGGCGGACATCGCCCGATCTTACGGGCGCCGCCGCCGTTTGCGCGTCAGCGGTAGAGCCAGCCGCGCGACCACGGCAGCTCGCTCGCCGCCCGGCCCGAGGGCCGGCACAGCACCTGGAACAGCGCGATCTCGTCGTGCTCGAAGGCCCAGGAACAACCGGCCAGGTACACGCGCCAGATGCGCCAGGTCTTCTCGTCGACCATGGCGCGCAGCGCGGCGGCCTTGGCCTCGAAGCGCTCGCTCCACAGCCCGCAGGTGCGCGCGTAGTGGCGGCGCAGGTTTTCGATGTCGAAGGCCTCCAGGCCACCTTCCTGCAGGGTGCGCAGCACGGTGGCGATGTGCGGCAGTTCGCCGCGCGGGAACACGTAGCGCTCGATGAAGCTGCCGCCGCCGTGCGCGGTCTCGCCGTCGTTGGCGTCGGTGCTGGTGATGCCGTGGTTCATGGCCCAGCCGTCGGGCGTGAGCAGTTGGCGGATCTTCTGGAAGTAGGGCACCAGGTTGTCCAGGCCCACGTGCTCGAACATGCCCACGCTGGTGATGCGGTCGAAGGGGCCGTCCTTCACGTCGCGGTAGTCCTGCAGGCGGATCTGAATGCGGTCCTGCAGGCCGGCCCGCTTCACGCGCTCGGTGGCCAGGTCGAACTGGTTCTGCGACAGCGTGACCCCTACGCAGTGCGCGCCGAATTGCTGCGCCGCGCGCAGCACCAGCGCACCCCAGCCGCAGCCGATGTCGAGCAGGCGCTGGCCCGGCCGCAGCTGGACCTTGCGCAGGATGTGGTCGATCTTCTTCACCTGCGCCTGGTCCAGCGTCTCGTCGCCGTTCTCGAAGTAGGCGCAGGAATAGACCATGTTCTCGTCCAGCCACTCGCCATAGAAGGCGTTGGAGACGTCGTAGTGGTACTGGATGGCCTCGGAGTCGGTCTCACGCGTGTGCGTGAAGCTGCGCTTGATGCGCCCCATGAGGCCGTTCTCGGGCTGGGCGTTGTCGGCCAGGCCGTGGGCCGCCGCCAGCACGTCGGTCAGCGAGCCCTCCACGTCGATCAGCCCCTCCACATAGGCGCGCCCCAGCGTGTCCAGGTTGGGGTCGATCAGCAGCGGCAGGCCGCTGGCGTCCTTCACGCGGATGGTGACCCGGGGCTGCTCGAAGCGGCCGAGGTCGATCGGCGTGCCGCCGTCGCGCCAGTACAGCCGCACCGGCAGGTTGACCTTGTCTTGCATGCGCCGTGCCCAGGGCATCAGCGCCATTTCCACGATTGCTCCCATGCAGGACCCCTCCAATGGTGGTGTTTGACGTCAAGCCAAGCTGCGGTTTTACCCAAAAAACCGCATCCGTGAATCGCCGGTGACAAATCGGCACCGATCCATCACTTCATTCGCCTCTTTCGCCCCACTGGCAAAACCCGTGCCCAGACAAAGGCCCTGGCGGAACTCGGCCGCCGCCGCCCGCTCATACCGCGGCGCCCACGGGCGCCGACAATTCCCCCGTCATGACCCTGCCCCTCTCGCCCCTGGCCGCGCGCGCGCGGCGCCTCCTGCTCGCCGCCCTGGGCGCCCTGGCCCTGGGCCTCCCGGCGGTCTCCGGCGCCCAGAACCTGGCCGCCCTCATGAAGGGCGCCCCCGCCGCCGGCGTGTTCCAGTCGGAGCAGACGCGCGCCGAACTGCTGGCCCACGCGCCCGAGGGCGCCCGCGCCGGCCGCACCGTCTGGCTGGGCCTGCGCCTGGACCATGCACCGCACTGGCACACCTACTGGAAGAACCCGGGCGATTCGGGCCTGGCCACCGAGCTGCGCTGGACCCTGCCCGATGGCGTGAGCGCCGGCGGCATCGACTGGCCCACGCCGCGCAAATTCCCCATCGGCACCTTGGCCAACTACGGCTACGACGGCACCGTGGTGCTGCCCGTGCCGCTGACGGTGAGCGACAACTTCCGCGGCGAGGCCGTGGACGTGCGGCTGGACGCGAGCTGGCTGGTGTGCCGCAAGGAATGCATCCCCGAAGAAGCGAGCTTCACCCTGCGCCTGCCCACTCAGGGCGCCACCGGCGGCCACGGCGAGCTCTTCGCGGCCATGCGCGACGCCCGGCCGCGCGACCTGAAGGCGGGCAACAGCCAGGTCGCGCCCGAGGACGGCTTCCTGCGCGTGGCCCTGGACGGCCTGCCCGCCGAGTGGCGCGGGCGCGAGCTGGAGTTCTTCCCCGAACTGGGCGGTGTCATCGAGCCCGGCGCCGCCTGGACCCAGGCCTGGGACGGCGCCCGCTGGACCGCGCGCGTGCCCTTGTCGCCCCAGCGCTTCGACAGCCCCACGGCCATGGACCTGGTGGTGGCGCCCGCCCAGCCCGCAGGCGAAGGCCCGGGCGAGACCGGCGCGCGCCTGGCCGCCGTGCCCGTGCAGGGCACCTGGCCCGCCCCGGCGCCGCTGCCCACCGCCGGCGTGCCCGACGCCCTGCAGGCCGCGCTCGACGCCAACGCCGCGCGCTCGGCCGCCGCGTCGGCCACCACACCGGCCAGCGCGCTCACGCTCGGCGCGGCGCTCATCGGCGCGCTCATCGGCGGCCTCATCCTCAACCTCATGCCCTGCGTGTTCCCCGTGCTGGCCATCAAGGTGACCGGCTTCGCCCGGCACGGCGGCGATCCGCGCGCGCGACGCGCCCACGGCCTGGCCTACACGGCGGGCGTGGTGCTGTCCTTCCTGGCGCTGGGCGGCCTGCTGCTGTCCCTGCGCGCGGCGGGCGAGCAGCTCGGCTGGGGCTTTCAATTGCAGAGCCCAACGGTGGTGGCCGCGCTGGCCACGCTGTTCACCCTCATCGGCCTCAACCTGGCCGGCCTGTTCGAGTTCGGCAAGGTGCTGCCCAGTGGGCTGGCCACCTTGCAGGCGCGCCACCCCACGGCCGACGCCTTCCTCACCGGCGTGCTGGCCACGGCCGTGGCATCGCCCTGCACCGCACCGTTCATGGGCGCCTCGCTGGGCCTGGCCATCGCCCTGCCCGGCCCGCAGGCCCTGCTGATCTTCGGCGTGCTGGGCCTGGGCATGGCCCTGCCCTACCTGCTGGCGAGCTGGGTGCCCGCCGTGGCGCGCGCCCTGCCACGCCCCGGCCCGTGGATGGAGCGCTTCAAGCAGTTCATGGCCTTCCCCATGTTCGCCACCGTGGTGTGGCTGCTGTGGGTGCTGGGCCAGCAAAGCGGCATCGACGGTGCGGCGGCGCTGCTCATGCTGCTGGTCGCGCTGGCGCTGGCCATCTGGTCGCTGGGCCTGCGCGGCAAGGGCCGCGTGGTGCTGGGCGGCCTGTCGCTGGCGGCGCTGCTGGCGCTGGCGGTGGGCATCGGCCCCAACGTGCTGCGCCTGCAGGACGGCGAGGCCACCGCCGCCACGGCCACCGGCGTGGCCGGCCTGGCCTGGGAGCCCTGGAGCCCGCAGCGCCAGGCCGAACTGCTGGCGCAGGGCCGCCCGGTCTTCGTCGACTTCACCGCCGCCTGGTGCGTCACCTGCCAGTACAACAAGCGCACCACGCTGGCCGACGAGCGCGTGCTGGGCGACGTGGCCGGCAAGAACGTGGCGCTGCTGCGCGCCGACTGGACGCGCCGCGACCCCGCCGTGACGCAGGCCCTGGCCGCGTTGGGCCGCAACGGCGTGCCGGTGTACGCCCTCCACAAGAACGGCCAGCCCGTGCAGGTGCTGACCGAAGTGCTGAGTGTCGAGGAGGTCCGCACGGCGCTGGCCGCGCTCTGATCGCGCGCCGCCCGTCTTCCGTTGTTCGTCAACCGCAACCGTCCGACTGGAGCCACCATGAAACGCCGTCCGCTGATCGCCTGGGGTGCGCTGTCGCCCCTCACCGCCTTCCTGCCCGCCGCGCACGCCGCCGCCGTGGGCCAGGCCGCGCCCGACTTCACGCTCACCGACACGGCGGGCAAGCCGGTGAAGCTGTCCGACTTCCGCGGCAAGCACGTGGTGCTGGAGTGGAACAACCCCGGCTGCCCCTTCGTGCGCAAGCACTACCAGGGCAACATGCAGGCGCTGCAGAAGGAAGCGGCGGACAAGGGCCTGGTGTGGCTGGCGATCAACTCCACCGAGGACGCCAGCAGCGACTACATGACGCCGCCGCAACTGGGCCGCTGGATGAGCGAGCAGAAGGGCGCGCCCACGGCCACGCTGATGGACGAGGACGGCAAGGTGGGCCGGGCCTACGCGGCGCGCGTGACGCCGCACATGTACCTCATCGACCCGCAGGGCAAGCTGGCCTATGCGGGCGGCATCGACAGCATTCCTTCGGCGCGGGTGGACGACATCCCCAAGGCCACGAACTACATCCGCCAGGCAATGACCGAGATCGCCGCGGGCAAGCCCTTGAGCGTGACCACCAGCCGGCCGTACGGCTGCACGATCAAGTACGCGGTCTGATTCCAGGGTCGCGGCGGGGGTGGGGATAATCCCCCGATACCCCCAGGCCCTCAGCGACCCCATGCCTTTTGCTCCCCTGAAGAACGACAGCTTCCTGCGCGCCTGCCTGCGCCAGTCCACCGACCACACCCCCGTGTGGCTCATGCGTCAGGCCGGCCGTTACCTGCCCGAGTACCGCGCCACGCGCGCCAGGGCCGGCAGCTTCATGGGCCTGGCCACCAACGTCGACCACGCCACCGAGGTCACCCTCCAGCCACTGGCGCGCTACCCGCTCGACGCCGCCATCCTCTTCTCCGACATCCTCACCATCCCCGACGCCATGGGCCTGGGCCTGTCCTTCGCGCTCGGCGAAGGCCCGAAGTTCGAGAAGACCGTGCGCACCGAGACCGACGTCGACGCCCTCGCAGTGCCCGACATGGACAAGCTGCGCTACGTCTTCGACGCGGTTACCTCCATCCGCCGCGCGCTCGACGGCCGCGTGCCCCTCATCGGCTTCTCCGGCAGCCCCTGGACCTTGGCCTGCTACATGGTCGAAGGCGGCGGCTCCGACGACTACCGCCTGGTCAAGTCGCTCATGTACTCGCGGCCCGACCTCATGCACCGCATCCTCGCCACCAACGCCGACGCGGTGGCCGTGTACCTCAATGCGCAGATCGAGGCCGGCGCGCAGGCGGTCATGGTCTTCGACAGCTGGGGCGGCGTGCTGGCCGATGGCGCGTTCCAGACCTTCAGCCTCGCGTACACCAGGCGCGTGCTATCGCAACTGAAGCGCGAACACGAAGGCACGACCATTCCGCGCATCGTCTTCACCAAGGGCGGCGGCTTGTGGCTCGACGACATGAAACCGCTGGACTGCGAGGTGCTGGGCCTGGACTGGACCGTCTCCCTGGCCCGTGCGCGCGCACAAATGGGCGAAGGCCCGCACGCCAAGGCCCTGCAAGGCAACATCGATCCCAACGTGCTGTTCGCCCCGCCCGCCGCCATCGAGGCCGAAGCGATCAAGGTACTGGAGAGCTTCGGCCAGCCGCACACGGGTCCGGGCACCGGGCCCACGCACATCTTCAACCTCGGCCACGGCATCAGCCAGCACACGCCGCCCGAGCACGTGAGCGCGCTCGTGGAGGCCGTGCATTCCCATTCGCGCCGGATGCGCCAGGCGGTGTGATTGCACGGTCGCGCGCTGCGTTTTCAGGAGTGCGACGACCGGTCATGCCCTGTCATCAACCGGTCATCACAGCCCGCCTAGCACAAAAACCACCTGAAAAATCGCTTGACAGGCATCAGTTATGCACAAAATTTGTGCTGCGGTGCGCCATCCTGGCATCCCTCCAGGCCGCCCCTGAACCGGGGGGACATTGCCCGCTAAGTTGTTGATTTCATTATGCTTTGTTGCCTGCCTTTTTTTGAGGCAATTTAAGCAAGGCCTTGATTTGCAAGGGCTGCGACGCGACGGCAGCGCGCTATCAACAAAGTTATCCACAGAAGCGTTGGATATGTTCGCCAACGCTTTCACATCAAGCACTTAGCGGCGATTTCGCCGACAAACGTGAGGAACCAATCCTAAGCATGAGTCACTGGCCGGCCGTGGTCGTCGCCACCCCCGCCCACAGCGGGGTGGGCGACACCCTGAGCTACCGCAGCGAGCGCGCCCTGCCGCCCGGCACGCTGGTGCGCGTGCCCCTGGGCGCGCGCGAGGTGCTGGGCATCGTGTGGCGCAACGACGCCACACCGCCCGAGGGCCTGGCCGAGGGACAGGCGCGCGACGTGGCCCAGGTGCTGGATGCGCTGCCCCCACTGGATGAGGCCTGGCGCGAACTGGTGGGTTTTGCCGCCCGCTACTACCAGCGCGCCCTGGGCGAGGTGGCCCTGGCAGCCCTGCCGCCGCCGCTGCGCGAGCTGGACCCGACGCAACTCGCCCGTCGGCTCAAGCGCCCCGCCCGCGCCGCGCCCGCCGCCGTGACGGCCGACAGCGCCCGCGCGCTCACCCCCGAGCAGGCCGCCGCGCTGGACGCCGTGGCCGGCGCCGACCCCGCACCGGCCCTGCTGTTCGGTGCCACCGGCAGCGGCAAGACCGAGGTCTACCTGCAGGCCACCGAGCGCACCCTGGCCGCCGACCCCGCCGCCCAGGCGCTCATCCTGGTGCCCGAGATCAACCTCACGCCCCAGTTGGAGGCGCGCTTTCGGGCCCGCTTCGGCGATGACACCGTGGTCTGCCTGCACAGCGGCATGACGCCCGCGCAGCGCCTGGCGGCCTGGATCGCGGCGCACACCGGGCGCGCGCGCATCGTCCTGGGCACGCGCCTGGCGGTCTTTGCCAGCCTGCCCGGGCTGCGCCTGGTCGTCGTCGACGAGGAGCACGACCCCAGCTACAAGAGCCAGGACGGCGCGCGCTACTCGGCGCGCGACCTGGCCATCTACCGCGGCAAATTGCAGAACGCGCGCGTGCTGCTGGGCTCGGCCACGCCCTCGCTGGAGAGCTGGCACGCCAGCGAACAGGGCCGCTACCGGCGGCTGGAGATGCCCGCGCGCATCGGTGGCGGCGCACTGCCGCGCCTGCGCCTGGTGGACATGAACCACCAGCCCAAGGGCGCGCTGCTGGCGCCGCCGCTGCTGGCCGCCATGGGCGAGCGCATCGCACGCGGCGAGCAGTGCCTGGTGCTGATCAACCGGCGCGGCTACGCGCCCGTGCTGGCCTGCCACGCCTGCGGCTGGAAGAGCGCCTGCCCGCACTGCAGCGCCTACCGCGTCTTCCACAAGCTCGACCGCACCCTGCGCTGCCACCACTGCGGCTTCACCCAGCGCGTGCCGCGCGCCTGCCCCGACTGCGGCAACCTCGACATCGAACCCGTGGGCCGCGGCACCGAGCAGGTGGAGGAACAACTCGCCGGCCTGCTGGCCGACGCGCGCCGCCCCGACGGCGGCCCGGTGCGCGTGGCGCGCATGGACGCCGACACCACCAAGGCCAAGGGCAGCCTGGAGGCGCAGCTGGCCGCCCTGCACGCGGGCGAGGTGGACGTGCTGGTGGGCACGCAGATGATCGCCAAGGGGCACGACTTCCGCCGCATCACCCTGGTGGCCGCCGTGCAGCCCGACGCCGCCCTGTTCGCCGCCGACCACCGCGCGCCCGAGCGCCTGTTCGCGCTGCTGATGCAGGCCGGCGGGCGCGCGGGGCGCGACGCCGCGCACAGCGGCGCGGCCGAGCTGTGGGTGCAGACCTGGGTGCCCGAGCACCCGCTGTTCACGCACCTGCGCGCGCACGACTTCGCCGGCTTCGCGGACACCGAACTGGCGGATCGCGAGGCCGCGGGCATGCCGCCCTTCGCGCACCAGGCGCTGCTGCGCGCCGACGCGCGCACGCAAGAGGCGGCGCAGGGCTTCCTGAACGCGGCGGCGGCCGCCGCGCAGGACCTGCCGCACCGCGAGGCCGTGACCCTGTTCCCCGCCGTGCCGCTCACCATCCAACGCGTGGCCAACGTCGAGCGCGCGCAGTTGCTGGTGGAAAGCCCTTCGCGCGCGGCGCTGCAGCGCTTCCTGGCCGCCTGGCAGGCGGTGCTGCTGCAATGCCGCGCCCTGCCCGAGGCGCGCGGCCTCATCCGCTTCGCGGTGGACGTGGACCCGCTGTCCTTATGAGCCCGCCGTGGCGGCCAGCGGCAGCACCTCGCACAGTGCCTCCACCGTCAGCACCACGTCGCGAATCTTGAATGGCTGCAGCAACAGCCGGCGGATGCCCAGGGCCTTGAGTTGCTGAACGATGGCGGCATTGGCGCTGGTGGCCATCACCGCCATCTGCATCTTCGGGTGGCTCTCCCGCAAACGCGCCAGCAGGGCCAGCGCGGCCTCGCCTTCGGCCAGCGATACCAGCAGCGCGTCCATGCGCTGTGCCTGCAGCATCTGCTGCCCGATGGCCAGCGTGGCGGCCTGGTGCACCTGCGCGAGGTCCATGCCGCGGCACACGCTGGACACGGAGCTGCGCACCATGCGATCGGGTTCGATCAACAACAACTGGGGCAGGCGGCCCTGCACCGAGGGACTCATGAAGTAGCCTCCTCGCGTCGCACCAGCTCGTCGACCACGAGGTCGCGCAGCGAGCACAGGATGCTCAGCCCCAGGCGATCGATCTGGCGCGGCCGACGGTCCATGATGCACAGCGTGCCCACCGCGGGTCCCCAGGGCATGCGCAGCACGGCACCCGCGTAGAAGCGGACCCAGGGCGGCCCGACCACCATGGGGTTGTCGAGGAAGCGCTCGTCCTTGAGCGCGTCCGGCACCACCAGGGTCTGGCGCTCCAGGATGGCGTGGCCGCAGAAGGACACGTCGCGCGGCGTCTCGATGCTGTCCAGACCGAACTGCGACTTGAACCACTGGCGGTCGCGGTCGACGAAGGAGACCGTGGCGATCGGCACCTCGAACTCGTTCATCGCAAAGCGGGTGATGCGGTCGAAGCGCTCCTCGGGCGGCGTGTCGAGCAGCAGCAGATCGCGCAGCGCCTGCAGGCGGATCTCCTCGTCGCTGGGAATGGGGGCGGTGATCATGGGTCAATCCCGGGCACGGACGCCGTGCCCATGCCCGGGATATCGGCCGCCCCCGGCCGGGGCTTGAGCCCCGCCCGGCGCCGGCCTCAGGCCAGGTCGAAACGATCGAGGTTCATCACCTTCACCCAGGCGGCCACGAAGTCCTTGATGAACTTGTCCTTGCCGTCGGCGCTGGCGTAGACCTCGGCCAGGGCGCGCAACACCGAGTTGGAGCCGAACACCAGATCGGCGCGGCTGCCCGTCCACTTCACCGTGCCGCTCTTGCGATCGCGGCCTTCGAAGTGGTCGCCAGCCGGGCCCCAGACGGTGCGCATGTCCAGCAGGTTGACGAAGAAGTCGTTCGTCAGCGTGCCCGGCCTGGCGGTGAGAACACCCAGCTTGCTGCCGTCGAAGTTGGCGCCCAGCACGCGCAGGCCGCCCACCAGCGCCGTCATCTCGGGCGCCGTCAGGGTCAGCAACTGGGCCTTGTCCACCAGCAGGTGCTCGGCCGGCACCGGCGACGGCGCTTTCAGGTAGTTGCGAAAGCCATCGGCGAAAGGCTCCAGATGGCTGAACGACTCCACATCGGTCTGTTCCAGCGTGGCGTCCACTCGGCCCGGCGCGAAAGGCACCTCCACCGTGGCGCCCGCCGCCTGGGCGGCCATCTCGATGCCCACGCCGCCGGCCAGCACGATCACGTCGGCCAGCGAGAGCTTGCCGCTGGCCTTCTGGATGGCCTCCAGCTTGGGCAGCGTCTTCACCGCGATGGCGTTGACGGCCCAGTCCTTCTGCGGCGCCAGGCGGATGCGCGCGCCGTTGGCCCCGCCGCGCTTGTCACCGCCACGGAAGGTGGAGGCCGAGGCCCAGGCGGTGGTCACAAGGTCGGACACGGGGATTCCGGCGGCGGCGATCTTCGCCTTCGCGTCGGCGATGTCGGCCGCCGTGGGCTGGTGCGTGGCCGCCGGCAGCGGGTCCTGCCAGATCAGGTCTTCCTTCGGGACCTCGGGCCCCAGGTAGCGCGACTTCGGCCCGAGGTCGCGGTGCGTCAGCTTGAACCAGGCGCGCGCATACGCGTCGGCGAAGGCCTGCGGGTCGTTCAGGAACTTGCGCGAGATCTTCTCGTAGGCCGGGTCGAAGCGCAGCGAGAGGTCCGTCGTCAGCATGCTGGGCTTGCGCTTGGGCGAGTCGGGCGTGGGGCCGGGGATGAAGGCTTCGGCCCCCTTGGCCTCCCACTGGATGGCGCCGGCCGGGCTCCTGGTCTGCTCCCACTCGTACTTGAAGAGGAACTGGAAGAAGTCGTTGCTCCAGCGCGCGGGGGTGCTGGTCCAGGTCACCTCCAGGCCGGAGGTGATGGTGTCGGCGCCCATGCCGCTGCCGTGCTTGCTGGTCCAGCCGAAGCCCTGCGCTTCCAGCTCGCCGCCCTCGGGCTCCACGCCCACGTTGCTCGCCGCGCCCGCGCCGTGCGTCTTGCCCAGGGTGTGGCCGCCAGCGATCAGCGCCACCGTCTCCTCGTCGTCCATCGCCATGCGCTTGAAGGTCTCGCGGATGTCCCTGGCCGCGGCCACCGGGTCGCCGCTGCCGTCCGGGCCTTCGGGGTTCACGTAGATGAGGCCCATCTGCACGGCGCCCAGGGGGTTCTCCAGGTCGCGCTCACCGGGCTTGTTGTGCGAGTAGCGGCTGTTGGGCGTGGTGCTGCCGGCCAGCCAGGCGGTCTCCTTGCCCCAGTACACGTCCTGGTCGGGCTCCCACACGTCCTCGCGCCCACCGGCGAAGCCGAAGGTGCGAAAGCCCGCGTTCTCGAGCGCCACGTTGCCCGCCAGGATCATCAGGTCGGCCCAGGAGATCTTCTGCCCGTACTTCTGCTTGATCGGCCACAGCAGGCGGCGCGCCTTGTCCAGGGCCACGTTGTCGGGCCAGGAGTTCAGCGGCGCGAAGCGCTGCTGGCCGCGCCCGGCGCCGCCGCGGCCATCGCCCACGCGGTAGGTGCCGGCGCTGTGCCAGGCCATGCGGATCATGAGACCGGCGTAGTTGCCGAAGTCGGCGGGCCACCAGTCCTGCGAATCGGTCATCAGGGCGTTGAGGTCGGCCTTGAGGGCCTTGTAGTCGAGCTTCTTGAACTCGTCGGCATACTTGAACGAGGTGCCCAGGGGGTTGGAGCGGCTCGAGTGCTGGTTCAGCAGGTCCAGGCGCAACTGGTTCGGCCACCAGTCCTTGTTGGACGTGCCTCCGCTGGCGGGGGCGTGGAAGGGACACTTGGCTTCTGACATGGCGGTCTCCTGGTGGGGGCGGGTTGGTATGGGTCGCGCTCACGGCAAGCCGGGAGCTGCGACCTCAGGCATTCTGGTGAGCCGCCCGATCAAGGTCCAGGCAATTGAGCGAATATCATCGATAGATCATAACTATCGATGAGGGGATGAAGCTTCCTTGATGGAAGCAGCGCTTCAGGTCAACAGCGTGACGGCGCCGGAGAAGGTGAGGAAGGCCACCGCGGTGGTCACCAGGATGATGCGGGCGATGCGCCCGTTGTCCGCGCCGAAGCGCTCGGCCAGCAGCGAGACGTTGCTGGCGCTGGGCAGGGCCGCGGTCAGCACCACCACCGTGAGCGTGGCGCTGGTGAGCCCCAGGCCCAGGCGCATGGCCACCAGGCCCGCGCCGAGCACCAGCAGCGGGTGCACGACCAGCTTCAACACGGCCACCGGCAGGTAGTCGCTCACCGGCATGGGGTGGTTGGCCGTCATCTGCGCACGGGCCAGCACCGCGCCGATGGTGAACAGCGCCACCGGCGAGGCCGCGTCGGCCAGCAGCCAGACCGTCTTTTCCACCGGGCCGGGCAACCGGAAGGCCCAGGCCGAGGCCACGCCGCCCAGGCCGATGGCCCAGGGCATGGGGTTGGTGAGCACGCCGCGCAGCGCCTTGCGCGCAGCGGCGAAGACGGCGGCGCCGCCGCTGCCCTGGGCACCGTCCAGACGCGAGAGCGCGATGCACAACGAGCTGGTGACCACCATGTCCACCACCATGGTGAGGATCACCGTGCCCGCCGCCGCGTCGCCCAGCAGGGCCACGATGAGGGGCACGCCCATGAAGCCCGAATTGGGGAAGGCCGCCACCAGCGCGCCAAAGGCGGCGTCGTTCCAGCGGATGCGGGCGTTCAGCGTGACAGCGATGGTGGCCGCCACCACCACCAGCCCGCACAGCAGGTACAGGCCGGCGACCTGGGCGTCCAGCAACTGCGCGATCGGTGTGGTGGAGCCGAAGCGGTACAGCATGCAGGGCAGCGCAAAGAACAGCACGAAGCCGTTGAGCCCGGGGATGGCCTCCAGTGGCAGCAGTCGCCGCCGAGCGGCCAGGTAGCCGGCGAGCACGAGCGCGAAGAAGGGGAAGGTGATGAGCAGGACCTGCAGCACGGGCGGGATTGTGTCAGGGGGCGCGGAGCGGTTCGGTCGCGCTCAGAACAGCATGAGGAAGGCGGCCAGGGGCACCACGGCCAGTGGCACGGCGGCCGCCTTTTTCAACCGGTCAATGGCCGCGGTCTCCAGCGGCCCCTTGCAAACCACCACACACGCCTCGCAACCCAGTTGGTTCGCCAGTTCGGCCGCCTTGAGTATGTCCTTGTCCTGCACCTCGTTACGGTACTTCACCTCCACCGCAATGCGGCTGTGGCCCAGGTCCACGATGAAGTCGATCTCGTCGTTGTTGCGGCGCCAGTAGCCCAACTCCACCAACCCGGGCCAGCGCCGCAGGTGGTTGGCCACCACGTTCTCCGCATAGGCGCCCATGAGCGTGGCATCGGCCACGAGGTGAGCCTGGTTCAGCTTCATCACCGCGTTGCGCACGGCAAGGTCGACCAGGTAGGTCTTGAAGTTGCCGGCCTTGGGCGTGGCCTTGGTGCTGGTGTGCTTGTGCAGGCGCCACACGAGGTCGGTGGCTTCGAGCAGCGGGAAGTAGCTCTCGATGGTGGAGCGCACCATGCCGAGTTCCTTGCTCACCTGCGACAGGTTGGTCTCGCGGCCTGGGTCCTTGAGCAGGCCGAGGTAGAAGCGGCGCAGCATCTCGGGCTTGCGGAATTCGGCCGCGAGCAATAGGTCTTCGAAGATGACGCGCTCGACCTGGTTCTGGTAGAGGTAATCCTGCTTGGCGAGCAGCGTGGGGAGGTTCCAGACTTCAGGGAAGCCGCCTTCGAAGAGGAAGTTTTCCACCGAGACATGTGAATCCGCCATTGCGGCGTGTTGCGCCGCAACCTGCAACACAGTCGCAACCGCCTCAGCGCTGAAATGCGCTTGCACCCCTCGACCCATGTCCCCGAGTTTGCGCAAAGCGAAAAGCTGCTCTTCTGGCGCGGTCTCCTGCATTCGCATGTAGAGCCACTCCCGAAAACTGAACGGCAGCACGTGGTAGTCCTTGATGCGCCCAAGCAAGCTCTCGCGCGACTTGCGAAAGATCGGCGTGCTCGCCGAGCCAGAGACCACGAAGCGCACCGGCGTCTTCAGGTCGTAGAACTTTTTCAGGTACAGCTCCCAGCGCGGGAAGCGCTGGATCTCGTCGAGGAACAGATACGCCACCCCTTCCTTGGCTGCGGTGGCGGCGGCCTTTACCAGCTCATTGAAAAAGTGGTCCAGGTCGAACCCCGGCAACTCCAGCCCCGGGTCCTGCATCGAGAAATAGACAATCCGCTGCGCCAGTGCTCCGGGATCGTCCGCGTCGGTCAGCAACTGCTGAATACATTGCTGCAGCAAGGTGCTCTTACCCACCCGGCGCGGCCCCGTCACCGACACCACCTGCGGCAAGCCCTTCACGTCCGCGTACAGGTCGTCGAAGACATCGCGCCGGAGGGCGGGAAGATCGGCAAAAGCGTCCCTGCCCTGCGCCCACCAGGCGTTGTAGGGCAGCAGCAATTCATGGGACGGGTAGGCGGTGGCGGAGAACATGGCGCAGAATTTTGCATATTTGATGTCATAACGTCAAATATGCAGGACTTTGAAGCCGCCGCGACACCCCCGCCCGCTATCATCCCCCGCTTTGCCTCGCCGCCTCTGATGTCCGCCGGTCTGAACCTCGCCCAGCTTGAAGCCGTGAACCACCTGGGCGGGCCTTGCCTGGTCCTGGCGGGCGCCGGTTCGGGCAAGACGCGCGTGATCACGCACAAGATCGCACGCTTGATCCAGGCCGGGCTGGAGGCCAACCGCATCGCGGCCATCACCTTCACCAACAAGGCCGCGGCCGAAATGCGCGAGCGCGCCGGCCACCTGGTGGGGCGCGACGCGAAGAAGGTGCTGATCTGCACCTTCCACGCCCTGGGCGTGCGCCTGCTGCGCGAGGACGGCGCGGCGCTGGGCTTGAAGCCCCAGTTCAGCATCCTCGACACCGACGACATCACCAGCCTGCTCAAGGACTGCGGCACCACCACCGACGCCGCCACCGCGCGCCAGTGGCAGTGGACCATCAGCGCCTGGAAGAGCGCCGGCCTCAACAGCGCCGCCGCGCTGGCGCAGGCGCGCGACGAGAACGAGCGCAGCACCGCGCTGATCATGCAGCGCTATGAAGAGCGCCTGGTGGCCTACCAGGCGGTGGATTTCGACGACCTCATCGCCCTGCCGCTGAAGCTGCTGCGCGAGCACACCGAGGTGCGCGAGAAGTGGCAGAAGAAGATGGGCCACGTGCTGGTGGACGAGTACCAGGACACCAACGCCACGCAGTACGAGTTGCTCAAGCTGATGGTGGGCGAGCGCGCGCGCTTCACCGCCGTGGGCGACGACGACCAGTCCATCTACGGCTGGCGCGGCGCCACGCTGGACAACTTGAAGCGCCTGCCGCAGGACTTCCCCGAGCTCAAGGTCATCAAGCTGGAGCAGAACTACCGCTCCACCAGCGCCATCCTGCGCGCGGCCAACAACGTCATCGGCCCCAACCCCAAGCTGTTCCAGAAGACGCTGTGGAGCGAGCTGGGCGAAGGCGAACCGGTGCGCGTGGTGGACTGCGACAACGAGGAGCACGAGGCCGAGCGCGCGGTGGCGCGCATCCTGAGCCTGCGCGCGAATTCGCAGCACAAGGAGTGGCGCGACTTCGCCATCCTCTACCGCGCCAACCACCAGGCGCGCTCGTTCGAGCAGTCGCTGCGCCGAGCGCAGGTACCGTACAAGGTGTCGGGCGGCCAGAGCTTCTTCGACAAGGCCGAGATCCGCGACCTGTGCGCCTGGCTGCGCCTGCTCACCAACAACGACGACGACCCGGCCTTCCTGCGCGCGGCCACCACGCCCAAGCGCGGCATCGGCCACACCACCCTGGGGCAACTCGGCGGCTTCGCCACGCAGTACAAGCTGAGCCTGTTCGCGGCGCTGTTCTCGCACTCGCTGCCCAGCGCGGTGTCGGGCCGCGCCATCAGCGCCCTGCACGAGTTCGGCCGCCAGGTGAACGACCTGGAGTACCGCGCGCGCCACACCGTGGGGCACGAGGCGGCACGCGCCTTCCTCACCGAATGGCTCAAGGACATCGGCTACGAGCAGCACCTGTACGACAACGAGGACAACGAGAAGGTGGCCGCGGCGCGCTGGACCAACGTGATGGAGTTCTGCGACTGGGTGGCGGGGCGCTGCGGCGGGCAGATCGACGACGCGGCCGGTGCGACCACCGAGACCGAACGCAAGACCTTGCTGGAGGTCGTGCAGACCATCGCGCTGATCTCCACGCTGTCCGAGCGCGAGCAGGACCAGAACGTGGTGACCCTGTCCACGCTGCACGCGTCCAAGGGCCTGGAGTGGCCGCACGTGACGCTGGCGGGCGTGAACGAGGGCCTGCTGCCCTTCAAGGTGGACGACGACGAACTCGGCGGCGAGGTGCAGCAGCAGCGCATCCAGGAAGAGCGCCGGCTGATGTACGTGGGCATCACGCGCGCGCAGCGCACGCTGGCGGTGAGCTGGCTCAAGCGCCGCAAGAAGGGCCGCGAGAGCGTGCCCGGCGCGGCCAGCCGCTTCATCGGCGAGATGGCGCTGGACAAGGAAACCGTGAAGGAAGACCCGCGCGAGAAGCTGCGCGCCCTGCGCGCGGAGTTCGCCAAGCGCGCACAGGACGGCGCGGCCGAGCACAAGGCGCAGGCATGACGGTGCGGCGCGCGCTGATCGCCCTGGCCGCCGCTGCCCTGCCCGCCGGGGCCGCCGCGCAAGCCGCCGCGGCCTGCACGGTGCTGGCGCAGATGCCGCCGGCGCGCCTGAGCGGCGAATGGACGGCCCGCTTCTGGACCGAGGGCGGCTCGCCCGAGCGAGCGCGCGACAGCGGCGTGCTGCAACTGGAACGCCACCCCGAGTACGGCGGCAGCGTGCGCGGCGAGCTGCTGCGCGGCAGCGGCGGGCAGATGCGGCGCTCCATCGTGTCGGGCGACGTCACCGACGGCGAATTCCACCTCGACGAGTCCGACGACGGCCTGGCCATGACGGCGGTCTGGAGCGGCGTGGCCGAGGACTGCGGCGGGCGCGTCACCATCCGCGGCACGCGCCGGCCCGGCGAGGGGGCCGACTCCCCCGACCCGGTGCTCAGCTTCCGCCTCGAGAGGGCGCCGGGCTGGCGCTGAAGCGGCGCACCAGCGCCCGGCGGCCACGCCCCACCGCCCAGGCCACGCTGCCGCAGAACACGACGAACAGCGCGCAGGTCCAGGCGTAGGTGGCCAGCATGTGCTGGTTGCCGGCCGCGCCGATCGCCACGCCCGCGCGCGCGATGACTTCGCTCACGCCGATCAGCGAGGCCGTGGTGGACGCCAGCACGCCGATGATGAAGATGCCCAGCCAGTTGGGCACGAACAGAATGGCCGTCGCGCGATCGCCCTGGCGCCAGCTCAGCACCGCGGCGTACAGGTTCCAGGCGACGAAGGCCGCGGACGTGCTCGCCAGCGCCAGCGAGGCCTTGAACCACAGCGGCACCGCCACCGCGCCCAGCGGCGTGTGCAGCGACGAAGGCAGCAGCGTCGCCACGTAGAACATCACCACCAGCGTGGGGGCGTGGCCCATCACCGTGTGGCAGACCAGCGCGAGGCGGCGCACCGGCGCCCAGGGCGACAGCCGCAGCAGCACCAGCGTGCCGCCGGCCGCGGTGCCCAGCAGCACCGACACCAGGCCGATGAGCACGTTCCAGCCCATGCCCTGCACCAGGAAGGGCGTCCACTGCATCAGATGCCGCAGGGTCTCCATCAGGCGCTCCGGGCCGCCAGCCGGCGCAGGCTGTGGCCGATCACCATGGACCAGAAAGCGGTGAAGGCAAAGCCCGTGACCAGCAGCAGGTTCATCATGGCCAGGGCATTGCCCCGGTCGGACACGATGCTCAGCGTGGCCGCGAGCATTTCCGGCACCGCAATGGCCGAGGCAATGATGGTGGCCTTGGTGAGGTTGTTCATCACCACCCGCAGACCGGTGCCCGCGCGCGCCGCCAGCGCAGGCCAGTGCTCGGGCCGCAGCGCGCTCACGGGGTCCTGGGGCGCGGCGGCGCGCGAGGCGTCCACCAGCATGTAGGACATGAGCGTGCCGTGGTACACGCCCAGGCACCAGACCGCCACGGGCAGGGGCGGCAACGTCCAGCCCGCGCCGGCCGCGAGCCAGTTGCCCAGGCCGAAGTAGACGAAGTACATCTGCAGCAGCAGCGGCAGGCAGCGCTCGATGCCCGCCAGGGCCAGGCACAGCCGCCGCGGCGCGGCCGAGCGCGCGAGCATGCCGCGCGCCAGCACCCAGGCCACGGCGAGGGCCAGCGCCATGCTCGCCGCGCACAGCAACAGGCTCCAGCCCACGCCGCGCGCAAAGCGCGCGCCATCGAACGGGTCGTAGACCACGCTCATGTCCAGGTCCAGCGTGTCGCGCAGCCAATAGCCCAGGCTGCGCACGCCGGGCATCTCTTCGGCCGTGATGAAGGCGGGGTCGCGGCATTCGATCGGCCACTCGCCGCGCGCATCGCGCTGGCAGGCCGGTTGCCCGTCGGCCCCCAGCCCATTCCAGCGCGCCTGCATGGCCTGAAGAAAGCCGCTGGGCGGCAGCCCCCAGCGCCGCTCCAGCTCGATGAGGCTGCCGTCGCGGTGCCATTGCGCCAGCGCGTCGCCGATGCGGCGCTCGAGCTCGCTGCCGCGCGCGTTCCGCGGCAGGTACACGGCCCAGGGACTTTGCAGCGCGGCGGTGGGCAGCAGGCGGTAGGCCGGCCAGTCGGCGCCCTGGCGCAGGTGCTGCAGGGCCACCTCGGTGTAGACGAAGCCCGCGCAGCGCCGCGAGCGCAGGGCCAGCTGCGCGTCGCGCACGCTGCGGTAGGTCTGCAGCGTGGCCAGGAAGCGCTGCTCCACGGCGCGGTTGAAGTACGCGCCCTGCAGCGCGCACAGGGTGCGGCCGCGCACGCCCGCCCAGTCGGTGATGGGCGAGTCCGGCGGCAGCAGCACGTTGACCGCGCCGGCGTAGTAATGCGGCTCCACGGCTGTGCCCAGCGAGCGTCGCTCGCGCGTGTCGCCCACCGTGGCGATGAGCAGGTGCACGCTGCCCTGCTGCAGACGCTGGAAGCGGTTCTCGGTGCTCACGCCCGACAGCCGCACGGGCCGCCCCAGCACCTGCCCCAGGCGCCGGGCCAGGTCCGCCTCGAAACCCACGGGCTGGCCCTCGCCGTCGAGCGAGCCGAAGGGCGCGAAGTCGGTCTTGACGCCGACCACCAGTTCCTGCGCCCCCGCCAGCCGCGGCGCCAGCAGCAGTGCAAGCGCCAGGAGGGCGTGTCCGGCCGCGCTGCTGGAGAGATACCACCATTGGATCATTTCACGCTCCCATTCAGCTCGAAATGTGTGCCTTGTTCTTACTATTCGAAGCCAGACATCGACCAACCCGAACTGGGAGGACACCAATGGTTCGCATCGCCGTCTTCGGCAGCTTCTACCGCGGCTACTGCCTGCTCGACGCCCTGCTGCACGGGCCCCATCGTGGGCAATTCAGGGTGGTTGGTGTGGCCACCGACGACGTCGATCAGGGTTTCGTGAGCCGCGAGCGGCGTGTGTGGCAATACCCCCACGAGCCCTGGGAGGCGCGCATGGTGGCCGAGCAGGCCGCGCGCCATGGCCTGCCGCTGCACACCGGGCGGGTGAAGACCGACGCCTTCCGCCGCGTCTTTCGCGAGCACTGGTGCCCCGACCTGTGCATCGCCGCCACCTTCGGCCAGCGCATCGACGCGCCCCTGTTCAATACGCCCCCGCTGGGCTTTTACAACCTGCACCCTTGCGTGCAGGGCCCCTGGCCCTCGCCCTACGCCGGGCCCAACCCCTTCCAGGCGCTGATCGACGACGGGCGGGACCACGCGGTGGTGGCCCTGCACCATGTGGACGACGGCTTCGACACCGGCGAGATCGTGGCCTGGTCCGAGCGCATACCGCTGCCACCGGGCGCCACGGTGGTGGACATGCACAAGCTGAGCTCACCCGTGGCCGCGCATTTCGCGGTGAGCGAGATGCGGCGCATCGTGGAGCGGGCGCGCCGCGCCGCGCTGGCCCGGCGCCGCGAACGCGCCGCCGCCTCGACCGCGCACGAGCCGGCGTTCGTGGACACGCAACGCTGAGGCGGCGCGTCGGCGCGCCTGCGGCCGGCGCAGCGGGCTTCACGGCGATTCCCGAATGATGCGTTCGAGACAAAACCGCCGCATGTGCAACGTCAATGCACCAGTTTGCGCCGCGGCATCCCGTGGCGCTGCCGCAGCAAGGTCAGGAAGGCCGCGCCCGCCGGCGACAGCGACTGCCCCTTGCGCTGGTAGACGAAGTACTCGCGCTGCACCGCCGGCCCGCGCAGCGGGATGAAGCGCACGCCGAAGTTGTCCGCGAAGGACCGCGCGTACTCCGGCGCCACCAGCACACCCATGCCGTGCCCGGCCAGCGCCAGCGCGGTGGTGAGGAAGCCCACGTCGCTCACCGTGTTGAGCGCGAAGTCGTGTCCGTGCGCGTGCAGGCTGCGCTCCAGGTGGCGAGTGAACTCGTTCGAGTAGCCGATCCAGCGTTCGTTGCGCAGGTCCTTCCAGGCCACGCTCGCGCGCCCGTACGCCGGGTGGCCTTCGGGGCAGACGAAGCGCAGCGGCACGTTCATGAGGAAGCTTCGCGTCACGTCGTCGCCGGTGAGCCGGTCGGGGCCGATGCCCAGCTCCACCGCGCCGTGGCGCACCGTGTCCACCACGTCGTCGGCCACGGCGTCCTTCAGCCGCACGCTGATCTGCGGGTGCTGTTCGCCGAACGCGTTGAGGATGGAGGCGACCCAGGTGCAGGCCATCATCTGCGAGGTGGCCACGCGCAGGAAGCCGCGGCGCAGCGCGCGGATCTCGGACGCGCCATCGACCACCTGCCGCACGTCTTCCAGG
Organism: Hydrogenophaga sp.; assembly: GCF_035481345.1. Classification (GTDB taxonomy): domain Bacteria; phylum Pseudomonadota; class Gammaproteobacteria; order Burkholderiales; family Burkholderiaceae_C; genus Hydrogenophaga. The sequence continues at coordinate 21,048 of NZ_DATIGV010000128.1, forward strand.
ATGCGCTGCGCCAGCGGCAGCAGGTTGCGCCCCGCTTCGGTGAGCGTGATGGCGCCGCGGCTGCGGTCGAAGAGCTGCAGACGCAACTCCTGCTCGAGCTGCTGCACCAGCATGCTCACCGCCGACTGCGTGAGGTTGAGCTGGCGCGCCGCACCGGTGAAGCTGCCGCTGTGCGTGACGGCGGCGAAAGCGCGCATCTGGCGCAGGCTGATGTTCATGGCTGACTCCGTGATCGACAACGGTGCACGCGAGCGAGCCGCGCACCGCCATCAGGTTCTCTGATTGATCTATCAAAAGAATTCGCTTGGTTGATGGTAAGGCCGTTCCTAGAATGCCCCGGCACCTTCCGATCCCCCTCCCTTCGTCCCAGATTTCATGCACATCGCCGTCATCGGCACCGGCATCGTGGGCGCCTGCAGCGCCGCCTGGCTGCAGCGCGACGGCCACCAGATCACCTTCGTCGATCCGCTCGAACCGGGCGAGGCCTGTTCCTTCGGCAACGCGGGCTCGCTCTCGCCCAGCGCCTGCCTGCCCGTGGGCATGCCTGGCATGTGGCGCAAGGTGCCCAAGTGGCTGCTCGACCCGCTGGGCCCACTCACCGTGCGCACGGGCTACCTGCCGCGCGTGCTGCCCTGGCTGGTGCAGATGCTGCGCCACTCCACGCCGCAGGAGGTCACGCGCATCGCGGGCGCGCTGCAGAGCCTGCTGCGCCCCATCTTCGACTGCTACGGCCCGCTGCTCGAGCACGCCAACGCGAACGAGCTGGTGCGCCGCACCGGCTGCCTGTACGTCTACTCCTCGCGCGAGGCCGCAGCGCAATGGAAGTGGGGCATGAACCTGCGCCGCTCGCTGGGCGTGAACCTGGTGGACGTGGAGCGCGAGGAACTGGAATCGCTGGAGCCCGACCTGAAAGGCCAGTTCCGCTTCGGCATCCTGGCGCCCGACAACGGCTCCACGCTGGACCCCTCGCAACTGGTGAAGGCCTTGTGCCGTCAGGCCCTGCGCGACGGCGCGCGCCACGACCACCGCTCGGTCACGGGCTTCGAGCGCGAGGGCCGGCGCGTGAGCGGCCTGCGCATGGACAGCGGCGAGCCGCTGGCGGTGGACGGCGTGGTGATCGCGGCCGGCGCCTGGTCCGGCGCGCTCGCGGCGCAACTGGGCGACCGCGTGCCGCTGGAAACGCAGCGCGGCTACCACGTCACGGTGCGCAGCTCCAACCTCAAGCTGCGCCACACCGTGATGGCTTCGGAGGCCAACCTGATGATCAACCCCATGGCCATGGGCCTGCGCCTGGCCGGCACGGTGGAGTTCGCGGGCCTCAAGCGCGCGCCGAACTACGAACGCGCCCAGGCCTTGCTGCGCCAGGGCCTGCGCCTCTTCCCGCACCTGGACACCTCCCACGTGACGCAGTGGATGGGCCACCGCCCCTGCATGCCCGACAGCCTGCCCGTCATCGACCGCAGCCGCGATGTGGACAACGCCTGGATGGCCTTCGGCCACGGCCACATGGGCATGTGCATGGGCGCCACCACGGGCCGCGAGGTCGCGCACCTGGTGGCGGGCCGCGCGCCCCAGGTCGACCTGTCCCCTTTCAGTGCCTCGCGCTTCCGATGAAGGACCGGCAATGAGCGAGCAATGGGCCATCGGCGTGGACATGGG